>NZ_CP108518.1:6005000-6336886 GCF_035989885.1 Streptomyces sp. NBC_01232 | reverse complement strand
ACCCCTCCGGCTGCAGGATCAAGGGCTTCAAGGCGCCCACCGAGGAGGAACAGAGCCACCCCTTCCTCTGGCGCATCAAGCAGGAGCTCCCCCTGCCGGGCGAGATCGGGATCTTCGACCGCTCCCACTACGAGGACGTGCTCATCGCCCGTGTCCGCGAGCTCGTGCCGCGCAACCGGGTGCGCAGCCGGTACGCCCAGATCAACCGGTTCGAGCAGGCCCTCGCGGACGACGGCGTGAGCGTGGTGAAGGTCTTCCTGCACATCGGCCACGAGGAGCAGCGGAGCCGGCTCCTGGCCCGGCTGGACAACCCCGACAAGCACTGGAAGTTCAACCTGGGCGACATCGCGGAGCGCAGCCTGTGGCCCGCGTACCAGGAGGCGTACGAGCTGGCGCTGGAGCGCTGTTCCACCGACGCGGCGCCCTGGTACGTCGTGCCCGCGGACCGCAAGTGGTACCGCAACTGGGCGATCAGCACCCTGCTGCTGGAGCACCTGGAGGACATCGATCCGCACTATCCGAAGGGTGACTTCGATGTCGAGGAGTGCCGCAGGCAGCTGCTGGAGGGGTGAGTTCCGCTCGACCGCCTGTCGTCCATTCTTCTGATCAGTTAGTCATATAGTTTGCGTGCGTGACCAATTCCGTACGAAAAGTAGCTGCCGCAGCTGCCGTGGCGGTGCTCGGCGCCGCCCTCGCGGGATGCGGGGGCGGCGCCGGCGCGCCGGCCGCCGGCCGCGAGGCCCGTATGGGCACCCCCGCCGCCTCCGCATCCGGATCCGCGTCGGCATCGGCATCGGCCGCCGGATCGCCCGCCGCCTCCCCGCAGGCCGGCGCCCCCGCCAAGCCCCCGACGATGGCGCCCGGCCCGAACGGCCTGGCCCCCGTCTTCGAACGGGCGAAGCAGCAGACGGACAAGACCGTGGCGCTGACCTTCGACGCCGACATGACCTCTGACCAGGGGCCGCGCGCCGCGGGCGGGGAGCACTTCGACAACCCCGCGCTGATCTCGGCCCTGCGCACCCTCAAGGTGCCCTCGACGATCTTCATGACGGGCCGCTGGGCCGAGGAGTACCCGGATCAGGCGAAGTCGATCGGCACCGACCCGAACTTCGAGATCGCGAACCACTCGTACAGCCACCACGCCTTCACCTCGCCCTGCTACGGGCTGCCCGTGCTCGACACCGCGGCCGCCCGGGCCGACGTGGACCGGGCCTTCGCCGCCTTCCGGCAGGCGGGCGCGGTCAACACCGTCCCGTACTTCCGCTTCCCGGGCGGCTGCTACGACGACCAGTCGCTGCGGGCCCTGTCCACGGCCGGGGTCACGGCCGTCCAGTGGGACGTGGTCAGCGGGGACGCCTTCGCCAAGGACCCGGTCGCCGTGGCCGAGCAGGTGCTCGCCGGGGTGAAGCCCGGCTCGGTGGTGGTCATGCACTGCACGCGCAGCGCCGCCCCGGTCACCGAGGAGGCCGTCCGGCGGATCGTCCCCGAACTGCGCAAGCGCGGCTACCGGTTCGTGAAGGTCTCCGAGCTGATCGGAAAGTAGCGCGGGCCCGGGCCGCCCTCGAACCGGCTACCCGGAGCAGGCGTTGCGCTGCGCGTCCTGCCACTCGCAGACCGGGCAGAGCACCACGCCCGGGGTGGCGACCCCGTACTCGGTGGGCCGTCCGCACTCCAGGCAGTCCGCGTACGGCGGCCCGGCCACCCGGCCTGCCGGCGCGGCGGGGGCGGGGCAGTACGACGGGGTCTCTTCCGGCCGGTCCATGCGTACGAGCCTACCCGCGGGTGGGGAACGGGCTCCGGAAAGGCCCGGGACAACTGCCGCGGGACCACTGGTAGGAAACTTTCCTTCCTGTTAGTGTCCCGGGCGGCGGCTTGGCGCGGTGCCCACCCCCACGGGCATGACGCGCTCAGCGAGAGCTCTGACCCGGCCGCCGTGGCGCCGTCCCCTGCCCGCCCGCGGGCGGGCAGGGGACGGCGCCCCGCGCCAGTGTCCAGCTCTCGCCGCCCCCTCAAGGCAGGGAGTTCCAGGTATGCGCCTGAACGCCTCCGCTCACCCCCGTCTGTTACGCGGCAGACTCCGCCCCCTCCTCCTCACCGCCCTCACCGGCCTCGCCGCACTCGCGCTCCTCGGCGGGCTCCTGCTGGCCTGGCCGGGCCGGGCCGGGGCCGCCGCCGACCCCCTCATATCCCGCGGGAAGCCCGCCACCGCCTCCTCCACCGAGTCCTCCTCACTGGGCGCGAAGAACGCCTTCGACGGCGATCCGGCCACCCGCTGGGCCAGCGCCGAGGGCAAGGACCCGCAGTGGATCCGGGTCGACCTCGGCGCCGGCGCCACCGTCTCGCGGGTACGGCTCACCTGGGAGGCCGCCTACGCCAAGGCGTACCGCGTCGAGATCTCCGCCGACGGCGCCGCCTGGACCCCGCTCGCCGCCGAGAGCTCCGGCAACGGTGGCGTCGACGACTGGACCGGCCTGTCCGGCAAGGGCCGTTACCTGCGTGTCCAGGGCACCGCGCGCGGCACCTCGTACGGCTACTCGCTCTTCGAGGCCGAGGTGTACGGCACCGTCGGGGACGGGCCGCCGCCGGGCGGCTCCTTCACCGTCGTCGCCGCCGGTGACATCGCCGCGCAGTGCACGGCGTCCGACAGCGGCTGCGCGCACCCGAAGACGGCTGCACTGGCCCAGCGGATCGACCCGAAGTTCTATCTGACGATGGGCGACAACCAGTACGACGACGCCCGGCTGTCCGACTACCGCGCCTACTACGACAAGACCTGGGGCGCCTTCAAGGCCCGGACCCGGCCGGTCCCGGGCAACCACGAGACGTACGACCCGGCCGGCCCGCTCGCCGGGTACAAGTCGTACTTCGGGAGCATCGCCTACCCGCAGGGCAGGAGCTACTACAGCTTCGACGAGGGCAACTGGCACTTCGTCGCCCTCGACTCCAACTCCTTCGACCAGGCCGCCCAGCTCAACTGGCTGAAGGCCGACCTCGCCGCCAACACCAAGCCGTGCATCGCCGCCTACTGGCACCACCCGCTGTACTCCTCCGGCGGGCACGGCAACGACCCCGTCTCCAAGCCGGTCTGGAAGATCCTCTACGCCGCCAGGGCCGACCTGGTCCTGAACGGGCACGACCACCACTACGAGCGGTTCGCCCCGCAGGACCCCGACGGCCGGGCGACCGCCGACGGGATCGTGGAGATCGTCGGCGGCATGGGCGGCGCCGAGCCCTACCCGATCGAGGAGGTCCAGCCCAACAGCCAGAAGCGGGTCAGCGGACCGTACGGCGTGGTGAAGCTGGACTTCACCGACACCGGCTACGGCTGGACCTACGTCGCCACCGACGGCCAGGTCAAGGACACCGGCCCGAAGTACAGCTGCCACTGATGTACCTGGCCGCCAACGGCCGCCCGGACGCGCCGCCCCGCACCCCAGGGGCCCGGCGGCGCGTCCCCGCCGCCGTCCTCGCGCTCGGCACGGTCAGCCTCGTCACCGACATCTCCTCCGAGATGGTCACCGCGGTGCTGCCGCTCTACCTCGTCCTGGGCCTGGGCCTGACCCCCCTCCAGTTCGGCTTCCTCGACGGGATGTTCAACGGGGCCACCGCCCTCGTACGGCTGCTCGGCGGCCGGCTCGCCGACCGCCGGGGCCACCACAAGAGGGTCGCCGGCGCCGGCTACCTGCTCTCCGCGCTCTCCCGGCTCGGACTGCTGCTCGCGGGGGGCGCCACTGGCGGGATCGCTGCCGCGCTCGCCGCCGACCGGCTGGGCAAGGGCATCCGTACCGCCCCGCGCGACGCCCTGATCTCGCTCAGCGGGCCCCCGGAAACGCTCGGCCGGTCCTTCGGCGTGCACCGCGCCATGGACACCACGGGCGCCCTCCTCGGACCGCTCGCCGCGTTCGCCGTGCTGTGGGCGACCGCCGACGCCTACGACGCGGTGTTCGCCGTCAGTTTCTGCACCGGCCTGCTCGGCGTGCTCCTGCTCGTGGTGTACGTCCCGGCCGCGCCCGGGCCGGCCGCCCCTCCCCCGCCCGGGGCCGGCCCACCGCGCGTCCGGGCCCTGCGCGATCCCGCCTTCCGGCGCGTGCTGTGTGCCTCGGCCCTGCTCGGCGCCACCACCATCGGCGACGCCTTCCTCTACCTCCTGCTCCTGCGCGGCCTCGACCTGCCGCCCGCCCTCTTCACACTGCTGCCGCTCGGGGCCGCCGCCGTCTACCTGCTGCTCGCCGTCCCCGCGGGCCGGATCGCCGACCGGACCGGGCGCCGGACGGCGTTCCTGCTCGGGCACGGCGCCCTGCTCGGCGCGTACGCCCTGCTGCTCGCCCCCCTCTCCCCGCCGACCGTCGCCGGGGTGCTCGTCCTGCTGGGGCTCTTCTACGCCGCCACCGACGGGGTTCTGATGGCGCTCGCCGCGCCCGCACTGCCGGCGGCCGGGCGGGCGGGCGGACTCGCGGTGCTGCAGACCGGCCAGGCGCTGGCCCGACTGCTGGGCGCCGCCGGTTTCGGGGCGGCGTGGACCCTCTGGGGACCGCGGCCCGCCCTGTGGACCGCTGCCCTCGCGCTGGCCGGGGCGCTCGCGGCCGCCTGGCGCATCATGCCCGCCGCTCCCCCGACCGCAGTCCCGGAGGCCCCGTGAACCCCCCGTCCCGCCGGCTCCGCCTCGCCCTCGTCGTCACCGCCGTCCTGGTGCTCGCGGGCGGCTCCTTGAGCTACGTACTGGACGCACGGCACCGGGAACGGCCACCCGGACAGCAGGCGGACGCCTCCTTCACCGTCGAGGAGCCCGGGCTCTACTTCCGGGACACGGCCGGCGGGCGGGTCGCGCGCCAGGGCGGCCCCGGCCTGCCGCGGGTGACCGGCGGCCCCTCCTGCGACCGCTTCCACACCGCCGGGGGCCACGCCCTGTGCCTGCGCAAACTGCCCGGGGTCCCGGCGCGCACCGAGGCCCTCGTCCTCGACGGGCGGCTACGGGAGGTGCGCAGGGTGACCGTGCCCGGCATCCCGAACCGGGCCCGTGTCTCGGCCTCGGGGCAGGTGCTCTCCTGGACCACCTTCACGACCGGCGACTCCTACAACACGGCCGCGTTCTCCACCCGGACGGCCGTCCTGGACCTGCGCACCGGCTACCTGATCAAGTCGATCGAGCAGATCCCGCTGACCCTGGGCGGGACCCGCCACCACGACTCCGACGTCAACTACTGGGGCGTGACCTTCGCCGCCGACGACAACCGCTTCTACGCCACCGTCTCCACCCGGGGCATCACCCACCTCGTCGAGGGCGACCTGCGCGCATGGTCGGCCAAGGCCCTGCGCGAGAACGCCGAATGCCCCTCGCTGTCACCGGACGGCACCCGCGTCGCCTTCAAGAAGAAGGTCTCCGACGACCCCCGGGCACCCTGGCGGCTGTATGTCCTGGACCTGGCGACGATGCGCGAGCACCCGTCCGCCGAAGCGCACAGCGTCGACGACCAGGCCGTCTGGCTGGACGACTCGACCCTCGCCTACGCCCTGCCGGGCCGGGGCGGCCGCGCGAGCGACATCTGGTCGGTCCCGGCCGACGGCACGGGCCAGCCCCGTCTCCTCGCCCCGGACGCCTCCTCCCCCGCAGCCATCGGCCCGGGCGTTCTTCAGCTCCGCCGCGCGGCCACCAGGCAGGCCGTCGTGCCCACCACGGCGGCCAGCAGCAGCGCACCCGCCAGTGCCGCGACCGGCAGCGGCACCGGGCCCGGGCCCGACGCCGTCACCAGGGCGGACACCGCGCCCCGGGCCGGGGAGAACGGAAGGACCCAGGCCAGCAGGGAGCCGAGGGTCCCGGCCAGGACCCCGTGACCGCGGCGCCGCAGAAGCGGCCTGCTGCACAGGGCACCCACGGCGAGGCCGGTCAGTGCGCAGGCCGCCACCGCGAGGGTGGCGGGCGTCGGCCGCGCCCGCGAGCCGCCGCGGGTCGTGGTCCACGAACACCACGGTGCCTCCGGCGGCGGTGCGTTCGGCGACGGCGCGGTCCAGCTCCGCCCGGGCGGACGCGTCGAGGCCGGTCCACGCCTCGTCGAGGACGAGCAGCCCCGGCTCGGCGAGCAGCGCCTGCGCGACGGCCACCTTCTGGCTGGTCCCCTTGGACAGTTCGGCCAGCGGGGTGCGGGCGTACGCGGCGGCGCCGAACCGCTCCAGTCCGTCCGCCGCCGTTGCCGCCCTCGATCCGTACGAGGGCTCCGCGCGGCAGCTCCAGCGAGACCCCGCGCAGCACCCAGGGCCCGCGCCGTCCGTAGTGGCGGCCCACACCGGTCAGGTTCGGTAGGCGGCCGTCGACTCGGTGACCTCGCTCGGGCGGACGATGACGAAGCCCTCGCCGCTCAGCTTGAGCTGGACGGCCTCGCCGGAGCCGCCGCGGATCATCGAGCCGACCGACTGGGAGCGGTGCAGGCCGGTCTCCAGCCCGGCGCTCCATCCGACCACCGCGTCCGTGTCCACGTAGACCGGGGCCTGGGCGGTGACCGGGATGATGATCGGGTGGCCGTCGCAGACGACGGCGAGCTTGCCGGTGCCGGTGAAAAGGCTGTTGAAGAGGCCGCCGCCGGTCATGCCGGCGCCCTTCACCATCCTGATCTCGTAGGACAGGGTCGTGTCGAAGCACAGGACGTTTCGGCCGTTGATGGTCAGGGCGTCGCCCGGCTCGAAGTCGATGATGAAGCAGTTGGCTCCCTGGTGGGCGAACCAGGCCTCGCCCTGGCCGCGTACGGACATGAGCGCGAGGCCCTCGCCCGTCACGGCGCGCTTGAGCATGCCGCCTATGCCCTGTCCCTTGCGCTCGAACTGGAGGTTGCCGCGGAAGGCGACCATCGAGCCCTGACGGGCCAGCATTTCACCGCTGACGTTGTACTTCACGGACTTGGCGTTCTGCAGGCTCATGCCGGGGGTGACGGCCGCCTGGGCCATGTTCTCGGACGCGAAAAGATCACTCTTCATGGCTGCGATCCTCACCCGGCCCGGCCACCCGGGGCATCCTCCTGAAGGTGGAGGCTGGCATCCTTGGCGGGATGAGCAGCCAGCACACGAACGACATCTCCGACGTCCCCGCGGTCGGGGCGGACAGCCCCTTCCGGCAGGAGCACGTACTGCGCGACGAGGCCCCGCAGTTCGTCCTGCCGCTGGTGGTGCGCATCGAGAAGGCCGCGCCGCCGGCCCGGACCGACGCCCTGGAGACGGCCGCCCGCGCCGTGCTGGTCCTGCTCACCGACGAGCGGGCGCACGGCGAGGGCGAGTGGGCCCAGGCCGTCCGCGACTGGCAGGACGCCCGGATCCGCAAGGTGGTCCGGCGGGCGCGCGGCGCGGAGTGGCGCAAGGCGGAGACCCTGCCGGGCGTCACGGTGCACGGAGAGGACGCGCAGGTACGGGTCTTCCCGCCGGTCCCCCTCGACGGCTGGCCCAAGGAGCTGGCCAAGCTCCAGGTGTCGGGCACCGAACTGGACGACCCCGAACCGGTCGCCGCGCACGCGGAGCCGGGTCTGCCCGTGCTGTGGCTGAACCCCGGTCTCGGCATGTCGGCCGGCAAGGCCATGGCCCAGGCCGGGCACGCGGCGCAGCTCGCGTGGTGGGAACTGGCGGAGCCGGAGCGGGCCGCCTGGCGGGATTCCGGTTTCCGGCTGGCGGTACGGACGGCCCCGCGCGAGCGGTGGGCGGAGCTGAGCGGGAGCGGGCTGCCGGTGGTCCGGGACGCCGGATTCACCGAGATCGCACCGGGCAGCGCGACGGTGGTGGCCGACCATCCGGCGCTGCGGGCCCGGCTCTGACACGAACCCGGACACGAACCCCCACACGAGCGCAGACGCGGACCCCGGCACGGACCCCGCCACGGACCCCGACGCGGATCCCCGGCCGGCGGGAACCTCAAATGTTCCTCTGAACGTCCCCTCCTGCGGTTGGCGGGACTCCGTCGGGGCCATGACATCGGCACACAGTGCGACGAGAGGGGGCGAGGGGACATGAAACCCATGGCACACCTGGGGGTGGGCATCGGCTGGCGGCCGGAGATCGCGGACGCCGTCGAGCGGCTGCCCGGCCTGGACTGGGTCGAGGTGGTGGCCGAGAACGTATGCCCCGGCCACCTGCCGGAGTCCCTGATGCGGCTGCGCGAGCGGGGGACGCGCGTGGTGCCGCACGGGGTGTCGCTGGGCCTCGGCGGTGCCGACCGCCCCGATCCGGCGAAGCTGGCGGCGCTCGGCGAGCGGGCGGTGGCGCTGGGGGCGCCGCTCGTCAGCGAGCACATCGCCTTCGTACGGACGTCCTCGCCCGTCCTGGAGGCCGGCCACCTGCTGCCGGTGCCGCGCACCCGCGACGCGCTGGACGTGCTGTGCGAGAACGTACGGATCGCGCAGGACGCGCTGCCCGTGCCGCTGGCCCTGGAGAACATCGCCGCGCTGTTCTCGTGGCCGGGCGAGGAGCTGACCGAGGGGCAGTTCCTCACGGAGCTGGTCGAGCGGACCGGTGTCCGGCTGCTCATCGACGTGGCCAACCTGCACACCAACCGGGTCAACCGGGGCGAGGACCCGGCGGCCGTGCTGGACGCGATCCCGCTGGAGGCGCTGGCGTACGTGCACGTGGCGGGCGGCATCGAGCGGGGCGGCGTCTGGCACGACACCCACGCGCACCCGGTGCCGCCGGTGGTGCTCGACCTGCTGGCCGAGCTGCGCTCCCGGGTGGATCCGCCCGGCGTCCTGCTGGAACGGGACGACGACTTCCCGGCGGAGGCGGAGCTCGCGGGCGAGCTGTCCGCGATCCGCGCGGTGGTGACATCGGGGACGGCCGGAGCGGCGGTGACGGCACGGACCGCAGGGGCGTCCGCACCGGAGGAGCCGGCCGTGGCCGGGTCCGCTCCGGTCGGCACCGGGCCGCGCCCGGTCGAGGAGTCGGCCCGGACCCGGGTGGCGCTCGGCCAGGCCGCGCTGCTGTCGGCGCTGGTGGCCGGGACCCCCGTGCCCGAGGGCTTCGACCGCCGGCGGATCCGGGTACAGGCCCGGGCGCTGGCCGCCAAGCGGGCGGACGTGGTGGCCAGGCTGGCCCCCGAGCTGCCCGGGATTCTGGGCGGCCCGGACGCGTACCGCGAGGTGTTCCTCTCGTACGCCAAGGGGCGCCCCATGACCGCCGGATACCGCCGGGACGCGCTGGACTTCGCCGAGGACCTGCTGATCCGGGACCTGCCGGCCGATCCGGCCGCCCGGCGCCGGCTCACCGACTGGTGGCGCGAGCGGTCCGGAGCCAGGCCACCGCGCCGGATCGTGCGCTGGGCCCGGACGCTCGCGGGGAGAGCGGCATGAACCTCCTCGCCCTGGCGATGTGGATCGCCGTCATCGTCTCCTCCGTCCTGCTGATGGCCGGGCTCCGCAGGTCCCGGTCCGGGCCCGCGGGACCCGCCCCTGCACTGCACGACCTCTCCGAGGCCGCCTTCGTGGTCGGTGGCCCCGGCACCGTCGTCGACGCCGCGCTCGTCTCGATGCTCGGCGACGGCCGGCTGGTGGGCGGCGGCCCGGGCATCGTGCAGGTACGCCCCGGGGCGCGGGCCAACGACCCCGCCGAGCGGGCCGTCCTGCGGGCCCACCAGGCAGCGCCCTCCGGCTGGCTCTACCAGGTGCGCTTCGCCGCCATGTGCGACCCGGCCGTCCAGGAGATCGGGGACGCGCTGGCCGACCGCGGGCTGATCACCCCGCCCGGATCCGGTCTGCGGCGCCACCGGCGCTGGGCCCTGACCCAGGCCGCCGTGTGCGCGCTCCTGATCCCGGTGTCGATGGTGCTGACCGTCGTGTCGCTCATCGCCTCGTCCGGCTCCGGGGTGCCGTTCATCGCGAAGGTGCTGCTCGCGCTGATCGGCGGCATCGTCGTCGGTCTGGTCTGCGCGGCCCGGGCCAAGAGCCGGGTCACCGCGGCGGGGACGCGGGCGCTGCGCGACATCCGCTCCGCCCACCGCAACGACCCGGCCGCGCACGTGCAGACCGCTCTGTTCGGGCTGCGCGGTCTGCGGGACCCCTACCTGCGCCAGCAGTTGGTGCCCGCCGTGCGCGGCACCCGGCTGGCCGCGGCCCAGTCCGGCACCCGGCCCCACGGCACGGACAGTTCTGCGGACTGGTCCGCGGCGGCGGTGCTGCCGATCGTCTGGTGCGCCGCGAGCGACGGCGGCAGCGGCGGTTCGAGCTGCGGCAGCGGTTCGGGCTGCGGTTCCTCGGGGGGCGGCTGCTTCTCCTCCGGCAGTAGCTGTGGCTCCTCCGGCGGCGGCTCCAGCTGTTCGAGCAGCAGCTCCAGCTGCGGCAGTTCGTCGAGCTGCGGCAGTTCGTCCGGCTCCAGCTGCGGCAGCAGCTCCTGACCGGCCGGGGTACGGCAACCGGGGGCGGTTCACGCGGCAATGGGGCCATCGGCACCGACACCCGGAGATGATCCTTTACAACCGCGGCACCCAGGCCTCTCATCGGTTCATCCGATGAGAGGAAGGGGTCGCCATGGGGACGGACCCGGTACGCCGCGCAGCCGCGCTGGGGGCGCTCTCCCTCGCCCTCTGCGTCCCGGCCCACCTCCCGGCCCACGCCGCGCCGACCGCACCGCCCGTCCCGCTCGGCGGGACGGCCGCCGAGGCCGCCGGCGCCGCCCTCGTCGCCCGCCGTGCGGCGGCCGGGGCGGCGGCCGGGGGCAATGGCGGCCTTGACTTCCGCCACTGCCCGGACGTGGAGGAACTCCCCGCCCCGGTCCGCTGCGCCACCCTGCGCGTACCGCTCGACTACGCCCGACCCGACGGCCCGCAGATCTCCCTCACCGTCAGCCGGGTCGTCGCCACCGGCGCCGGCGGCGCGGTCCGACAGGGCGCGCTGGTCCACAACCCCGGCGGCCCCGGCGCCTCGGGCATGTTCTTCCCGCTCACCGCGGGGCTCCCCGGCCGGGAGCGGATCGCCGCCGCCTACGACCTCGTCGGCTACGCCCCGCGCGGTGTCGGCCGCTCCGCCCCGCTGTCCTGCCAGGACCCCGCCACCCGGGCCCAGGGCCCCACCCAGGTCCCGGTCGACCCCTCCCCGGCGTACAAGAGGCAGCGCCTCGCGGCCGCCCGGGCCTACGCCCGCGGCTGCGCACGGCTGGCCGGCGCGGCCCTGCCGCACTACACGACGCTCAACAACGCCCGCGACCTGGACGTCCTGCGGGCCGCGCTCGGCGAACCGAGGCTGACCTTCATGGGCGCCTCGTACGGCACCTACCTCGCAGCCGTCTACGCCACCCTGCACCCGGGCCGCGTGCGCCGGATGGTCCTCGACTCGGCGGTCGATCCCGACCCGCGCCGCGTCTGGTACCGCAACAACCTCGACCAGTCACCCGGCTTCGAGCGCCGCTGGTACGACTTCCGCGCCTGGGCGGCCCGGCACCACGGCACGTACCGGCTCGGCGCCACCCCGGCCGCCGTACAGGCGAGCTACGGGCGCGTCCTGGACGCGGTGGCCCGTACGCCCGCGGGCGGGGTCGTCGGCACCGGCGAACTGCGGGCCGCCTACCTCCAGGCCGCCTACTACGACGACGTCTGGCCGGAGCGGGCCGCGGCCCTCGCGGCCTTCCTGCGCGGCGATCCGGCGCCGCTGACCGCCCAGGCGGCCCCGGACCCCCGGACGGCGGCCGAGGCGGAGAACGCGACGGCGGTGTACACGGCGGTGCTCTGCAACGACGCCTCCTGGCCCGCGGACTGGCAGACCTGGGACCGCGACAACACCGAGCTGGCCCGCAGGGCCCCCTTCGAGACCTGGGCCAATGCCTTCCTGAACCTCCCGTGCGCCTCCTGGCCGGTGCGCGAGCGGCAGCGGCCGGTGGCGGTAGGGGCGCAGCCCGAGCGGCTGCCCAGGACCCTGGTCGTCGCGGCGGAGCGGGACGGGGCGACCCCCTACCCGGGGGCGCTGGAACTCCAGCGGCGGCTCGGCGCGGGGGCTTCGCTGGTGACGGAGACGGGGGCCGGCTCCCACGGAGTGGTCGGCGGAGGCAATGGCTGCGTGGACCGTCACGTGGAGCGGTACCTGCTGACGGGCGCCACCCCGGGGTGGCGTGTCACATGTGCGCCGCATCCGGAGCCCGCACCGGTGTCGCTGGACGACCGGGCAGCGAGCGCCCGCAGGGCGCTGCTGCCGCCGGTCGTCTGAACTTCCGGGCGGGATCTCCGGCTGCGTCGTTTCGGGGGCCGGCCTGTCCTCGGATCAGGCCCTGCCTCCCGATGCACCGGAGGAACTCACCTGACGGTGTGGTCGTCCTCCGGTCCTTCCCCCCAGGGGAGGTATCAGGCGAGCCCGGCCACCAGATCGGCGACGGACTTGCGGCGCCCGGTGTAGAAGGGCACCTCTTCACGGACGTGCATACGCGCCTCGGAGGCACGCAGGTGACGCATGAGGTCGACGATGCGGTACAGCTCGTCCGCCTCGAAGGCCAGCATCCACTCGTAGTCGCCCAGCGAGAACGAGGCGACGGTGTTGGCGCGCACGTCGGGGTAGCCGCGTGCCATCTTGCCGTGGTCGGCGAGCATACGGCGACGGTCCTCGTCGGGCAGCAGGTACCAGTCGTAACTGCGCACGAAGGGGTACACGCTGACGTAGTCGCGCGCGACCTCGTCGGCCAGGAAGGCCGGAATGTGCGACTTGTTGAACTCGGCCGGGCGGTGCAGGGCCATGTTCGACCACACCGGCTCCAGCGCGCGGCCCAGCTTGGTGCGGCGGAACAGGTTGTAGGCGCTCTGCAGCTCGTCCGCCGTCTCGGCGTGCCACCAGATCATGACGTCGGCGTCGGCGCGCAGGCCGGAGACGTCGTAGGTGCCGCGGACGGTGATGTCCTTGGCGCCCAGCTGGTCGAAGAGCTCCTGGACCTCGTCGGCGTAGCCGGTACGGTCAGCGTCAAGACTGGGGAGAACGTCCTTCAGTTTGAAGACGGACCACAGGGTGTAGCGGATGACCTCGTTGAGGTCCTTCGCCTTCTTCCCCGCATTGGGAATCTTCTCTGGTGCAGTCATGTGCCTATTGTCCCGTGCGCTGATCAGTGGTCGGTGCCAGGGGTGCCGTACGCGCACCGAGCCCGGCGATCACCGCGTCCGCGGCCCTGCCCGCGCTCGCGATGCAGGCCGGAATGCCCACGCCGTCGTAGACCGCGCCGCACACCGCGAGGCCCGGCAGGGCCGCGACGGCGCCGCGGATCCGGGCGACGCGGTCGAGGTGGCCGACGGGGTACTGGGGCAGTCCGCCGTCCCAGCGGGTGACGGTGGAGGCGACGGGCCGGGCGGCCAGGCCCACGGCCTCGCCGAGGTCGGCGAGGGAGATGTCGACGAGCTCGCCGTCCTCGCGCCGCAGGTCGCTCTCGTCGGCGTAGCGGCCCACCGAGGTGCGCAGCAGGAAGAGCTCCGGATCCGCCCCGGCCCAGGCCCACTTGTTGCTGGAGAACGTGGAGGCCTTGATGGTCCGGCCGTCGACGGGCGGTACGAGGAACCCGCTGGCGCCGCCGCCGGAGACGGCCTCCGGCAGGTCGGTGCGGCGGAAGGCCATCGTGATGAGGGCCATGGAGGCGTACTCGACCCCGCGCAGCTCGGCGGCCGCGGCCGGCGCGAGACCGTCCAGCAGGCGCGCGGCGGCCCCGGCCGGGGTGGCCAGGATCACGGCGTCGGCCTCGATGACCTCGGCGCCGGCCACCACCCGCCAGCCGTCGGGCGTGCGGGCCACCTCGCGGACGGGCGTATCGGTGACGAGCCGGGCCCCGGCCGCCCGGCAGGCCTCGGCCACGGCGAGCGGGAGCCGTCCGATGCCGCCGTCGATGCCGGCGAAGACCGGGCCGGCCTGCTGGGGCGCCGCCTCCGCCCGGCGCTGCAGTTCCCGTACGCCGTCGCCCAGGAGTGCGTGCGTGCGGGCGGCCTCGAAGAGCTGGGGCACGGCGGCCCGCATGGAGATCCGGTAGGCGTCGCCGGCGTAGACCCCGCCGAGCAGTGGTTCCACCAGCCGGTCGACGACCTCACGGCCGAGGCGGGCCGCGACGTACTCGCCGACGGCGACGTCCTCGCCGATCTCGGTGGGCGCCAGCGTCCGTTCGGCCTCGATGCGGGCCAGTCCCTCGGCGGAGAGCACGCCGGAGGCGGCGAGCGGTCCCAGGTCGCCGGGGACGCCCATCACGTGGCCGCGCGGCATCGGCCGCAGCGCGCCGCGGGTCCACAGGTGGGCGGTGGCGGTGGCGGGCGGCTGCACGGCGTCGCCGAGGCCCACGGCGCGGGCCAGGGCCACGGCTTCGGGGCGGCGCGCGAGCATGGATTCGGCGCCGAGGTCGACGCGGGCACCGGCGAGCTCACCGGCGTACAGCTTGCCGCCGAGGCGCGGTCCGGCCTCCAGCAGGGTGACGCGGAGGCCTTCGGCGAGCAGCCGGTGCGCGGCCGCGAGGCCCGCGATGCCGCCGCCGATGACGACGGCGTGCCCCCGGGAGCCGGTGGATCCGGGGGCACCGGCCGGCCGGTCCGTACGCATGTCCGCTTCGTGCATGGACACATCGTCTCAGATCGATCTCCGAGGCCGGACCGTGACCGCATCGGGATCGGCCCGGGACCGTGGATTCGAAACCTGCGACGGGACTCTGTACGTCGAAACGGCAACACCAGCCGATCCTCGGGGGTTTACAGCGATGCGCAGTTTCGACAGACACCGTTCCGCGGCGGCCCTGGCCGCCCTCTCGCTGGCCGGGGCGCTCGTGCTCACCGGCTGCGGCGCGAGCGGCCAGGGATCCGCACAGGACAAGGCGGCGGTGGCGCCCGCCGCCGACGGAAAGGCCCCCGAGGGCGCCGCGGCGGCCCCGGCGCCGGCCGGGTCCGCGGGCGCCGCGGGCTCCGCGAACGCCTCCGGGGCCCCTGCCGACAAGAACGCGCCGCCGGTCGTGGTCCGCCCGAACGTCATCCGTACGGCGACCCTCGGCATCGAGACGACGGATGTGCAGAAGACGCTCGCCGCGGCCCGCACGGCCGCCGACGGAGCGGGCGGCTACGTCGGCAACGAGTCGACCAAGCGCGGCGAGGACGGCCGGATGACCTCGACGGTGACCCTGCGGGTGCCGGGCGAGCACTACGACGCGGTACTCGGCTCGATGGAGGGGAGCGGGAAGCTCCTGCACCGCAAGGTCGACGCGCAGGACGTCACCGAGAAGGTCGCCGACATCGGCAGCCGCGTCGCTTCGCAGCAGGCCAGCGTGGCACGGGTGCGCGAGATGATGGGCAAGGCCTCGGCCCTGAGCGAGGTGGTGATGCTGGAGAGCGAGCTGTCCCGCCGCCAGTCCGACCTGGAGTCGCTGCTGGCGCAGCAGACGGCGCTGAAGGACAAGACCTCGCTGGGCACGATCACACTGGAGGTCACCGAGCCGGCCGCGAAGCCGGAGGCGGAGAAGAAGGAGAAGAAGAAGGAGCCCACCTTCCTGGGGGCCCTGGGCGGCGGCTGGGACGTCTTCACCAAGGTCGTGCGCTACCTGACGGTGGCAGTGGGCGCGGTACTGCCGTTCGCCCTGGCGGCCGCTGCGGTGGCGCTGCTGGTCCGGCTGTACCGGCGGTGGCGGCCGGCGGCGCCGAAGCCGGCCCCGGTCCCGGTCCCGGAGCGGGTGACCGTGCCGGCGGCGCGGACGGCTCCGGACACCGAGGCCGACGTACAGGACTGAACGCCCGTTCGGCCGTAGCGTGTTCACCATCCAACGGTGGTGAAGGGGCGGTACGGACGATGGCGACGGAACGACTGGTGGTGGTCGGCGGTGACGCGGCGGGGATGTCCGCCGCGTCACAGGCCCGCAGGCTGAAGGGCCCGGCGGAGCTGGAGATCGTCGCCTTCGAGCGCGGCCGTTTCAGCTCCTACTCCGCCTGCGGGATCCCGTACTGGGTCGGCGGGCAGGTCGCCGGGCGCGACGACCTGATCGCCCGCACACCCGAGGAGCACCGCGCCCGGGACATCGATCTGCGCACTCGCACGGAAGTCGTGGAGCTCGACCTCCCCGGATCCCGGGTGCGTGCCCGCGATCTGGACACCGGATCCGAATCCTGGACGGGCTACGACAAGCTCGTCCTGGCGACGGGCGCCCGCCCCGTGCGGCCCCGGCTCCCCGGGATCGGCGCGCACGGGGTCCACGGCATCCAGAGCCTGGACGACGGCCAGCGCCTGATGGACACCCTGCGGCGCACCGAGGGACGCCGGGCGGTCGTGGTCGGCGCGGGGTACATCGGCGTGGAGATGGCGGAGGCCCTGGTGGCGCGGGGCTTCGAGGTCACCGTCCTGCACCGGGGCGAGCAGCCGATGGCCACCCTGGACCCGGACATGGGCGGCCTGGTGCACAGCGCGATGAACCGCATGGGGATCCGTACGGTCTCCCGCGCCGAGGTGACGAAGATCCTCACCGACGAGGAGGGCCGGGCCCGTGCGGTGGCCACGTCGGCGGGCGAGGAGTACGAGGCGGACGTGGTCGTCCTCGGCATCGGCGTGGAGCCGCGCACCGCGCTGGCCCGCGCGGCCGGCCTCCCGCTCGGCACCTCGGGCGGCATCCTCACGGACCTGTCGATGCGCGTCCGGGGCCACGAGAACATCTGGTCGGGCGGCGACTGCGTGGAGGTCCTGGACCTGGTCGCGGGCCGCACCCGGCACATCCCGCTGGGCACCCACGCCAACAAGCACGGCCAGGTCATCGGCTCGGGCGCGGGCGGCGGCTACGCGACCTTCCCCGGGGTGGTCGGTACCGCGGTCAGCAAGGTCTGCGACCTGGAGATCGCCCGTACGGGGCTGCGCGAGCGGGACGCGCTGGAGGCGGGCCTGCGGTTCGTGACGGCCACCATCACCTCCACCAACACGGCGGGCTACTACCCGGGCGCGGCGGAGATGACGGTGAAGATGATCGCGGAACGCCGCACGGGCCGCCTCCTCGGGGTCCAGATCGTCGGCGGCGCGGGCGCCGCGAAGCGGGTGGACATCGCGGCGGTGGCCCTCACGGCGGGCATGACCGTGGACCAGGTGGTGTCCCTGGACCTGGGCTACGCCCCGCCGTTCTCCCCGGTCTGGGACCCGGTCCTGGTGGCGGCCCGCAAGGCGGTCTCCGCGGTCCGCTCGGCGGTCTAGGGAGTGTCTTGCGCCGCGAACGGGCCGTCCGCGGCGAAGGCGAGGGCCGCGAACCTTTCGCCCATGCGGCGGTGCGCGGCCGCGTCCGGGTGGAGTCCGTCGGGCAGCGGCAGGTCCGCCGCGTCAGGCTCGCCGTAGAGGGCGCGACCGTCGAGGAGGCGCAGGTTCGGGTCGTCGGCGGCGCGCAGGCGCACGATCCGGGCCAGCTCGTCCCGGATGACGTTCAGGGTCAGCTTGCCGAAGGCACGTTCGGCGGGGTCGCCCGCGGCCCGGAACCGCAGCCGTCCCTCGGCGAGCTCGCCGAAATCCGGTGCGCTGGGGCCGGGGGTGTCCTCGTGCATGGGGCACAGGATCGGTGAGACGACCAGGAGCGGGACGGTGGGGTGGCCCTCGCGCACGGTGTCGAGGAAGCCGTGCACGGCGGGGCCGAAGGCGCGCAGGCGCATCAGGTCGCGGTTGACGAGGTTGATGCCGATCTTGACGCTGATCAGGTCCGCGGGGGTGTCGCGCAGGGCGCGGGCGGTGAACGGGTCGAGCAGCGCGTTGCCGCTCAGGCCCAGGTTCGTCAGCTCCACACCGCCGAGGGCGGCGGCCAGCGCGGGCCAGGTGGTGCTGGGGCTCGCGGCGTCGGAGCCGTGGCTGATCGAGCTGCCGTGGTGCAGCCACCTGCGGCGGCCGGTGTCGGGCAGCGGCTCGACGGGAGAGTCCGTGCGCAGGGCGATCAGCTGGGTGGTCTCGTTGTGCGGCAGCCAGATCTCGACGTCCTTGGCACGGCCAGGGAGGCCGGCGAACCGTACGGTTCCGGGCGGGCCGGACCGGGGGCGCACGGCGCCGGTGGCCATGTCCACCTGGAGGACGTTGCCGCCGCCGACACCGGCCTGCCCGGCCGGCAGGCCGTCGATCAGCAGGTCGTACAGCCCGTCGGGCCGGGGCGGGGCCCCGTCGTAGGCCATCTTCGTGCGGAGCGCGTCCAGCTCGATGACGGTGGCCCGGGTGCGGAACGCCAGCCGTACGCCGGAGGGCTGCGTCTCGACCGTGGACAGGTCGCCCTCGGTGAACTGGGCCCGGGCCCGGGCGGGCAGCCGGTGCGGCAGCAGCCCGTGCTCGGTGCGCTCCAGGTCCAGGGCCCCGCGCAGGAGGTCCGGGGTGATGGGCGTGGTGATCCGGTCGGATTGATGGCTCATGCACACACCCTGCCCACGGGGTCCCCCCGTACGCCACGGCATTACCGGGCCGCCCCGTTCCGGGTTCCCGGAACGGGGCGGCGGGCTCAGCGCGCGGTGCGGGTGTGGACGTAGTCCACCAGGCGGGTCAGCGCGTCGGGGTCGGTCGTCGGGAGGACGCCGTGGCCCAGGTTGAAGACGTGGCCCTCCAGGCCGGCGGCGGCTGCGAGGACCTCGTCCGTCTTGGCCTCGACGGCCTCAGGGGTGGAGAAGAGCACGGCGGGGTCCAGGTTGCCCTGGAGCGCCTTGCCCGGGCCGACCCGGCGTACGGCCTCGTCCAGCGAGACCCGGTAGTCGACACCCATGACGTCGGCGCCGGCCTCGCCCATGAGGCCGAGGAGCTCGCCCGTGCCCACGCCGAAGTGGATCCGCGGGACTCCGTAGGAGGCGACGGACTCCAGCACCTTCGCGGACGCGGGCATCACCGAGCGGCGGTAGTCCGCCGGGGCGAGCGCGCCGACCCAGGAGTCGAAGAGCTGGACGGCGGAGGCGCCGGCCTCGATCTGGACCTTCAGGAAGGCGGAGGTGATCTCCGCGAGGCGGTCCAGGAGGTCGGCCCACAGCTGCGGGTCCCCGTACATGAGGGCCTTGGTGTGCTCGTGGTTCTTCGAGGGGCCGCCCTCGACGAGGTAGCTCGCGAGGGTGAAGGGTGCGCCCGCGAATCCGATCAACGGAGTGGAGCCCAGTTCACTCGTGAGCATGCCGATCGCCTCGGTGACGTACGAGACGTCCTCCGGGGTGAGGTCGCGCAGCTGTGCGAGGTCCTCGCGGCGGCGGATCGGCTGGGCGACGACCGGGCCGATGCCCGGCTTGATGTCCAGGTCGACGCCGATGGCCTTGAGCGGGACCACGATGTCGGAGAAGAAGATCGCCGCGTCGACCTTGTGGCGGCGCACCGGCTGCAGCGTGATCTCGGTGACCAGGTCGGGGCGCATGCAGGACTCGAGCATCTGCGTGCCCTCGCGCAGCTTGCGGTACTCCGGGAGCGAGCGCCCCGCCTGCCGCATGAACCACACCGGGGTGTGCGGCACCGGCTCCCGCCGGCACGCCTTCAGGAAGGCGGAATCGTACGTCTGACTCGGCTGGCCCGTGGGGCGGGTGTTGGCACTCACGACCCAAATCTTCGCACGTATGAAGAAGTGTCCACCCCGGCGAGGGTGTCCCTGCACCGCACGGGCGCCCGTTCCGCCTAGTCTTCCCCGCATGGCTGCGGCTCAGGGACGATTTTCAGATGGCGCCGAGGGTATGGACAGCGCGAAGGAGAGCTCCGTCCCGCTCCCGTTCCGGCGGGCGGTCGACGGCTTGAAGAAGGCCCGGCTGCGTCCGGGGATCGAGATCGACCCCACGAAACCGCCCCAGAGACTGGCCCCGCACGCCTATGCGCTGGAGGCCGCGGTGGTGGACGGCGAGGACGATCTGGCCGACGGCCGGCTCATCCTGCTCCACGATCCGGCCGGGCACGACGCCTGGCAGGGGACCTTCCGGCTGGTGACCCTGGTGCGGGCGGAGCTGGAGCCGGAAATGGCCGCGGACCCGCTGCTGCCCGAGGTCTGCTGGTCCTGGCTGACCGGGGCGCTGGAAGCGCGCGGGCTGGCGTACGGGGAGGCGAGCGGCACCGTGACCATGGCGGGCTCGCACTACTTCGGCGGGCTCGCGGAGCGGCGGCCGGCCACGCAGATCGAGATCAGGGCGTCCTGGACGCCGCGCGAGGGCGTGGGCGGGGTGCCGGACACCTCGGCGCACCTGTCGGCATGGTGCGAACTGCTGTGCCAGATCGCAGGGCTGCCGCCGGTGGGGCCGACGGACACCGCGACGGGTGTGGTCTCCCTGCCACAGCGCCGCGGTCCGCACCACCCGTAGCCGCAGGGCCGTACGGCCGCCGGAACCGGCGCCGACGCAGAACGACTGATCGAAGACCTGGGCGGATTGTCGAAAGGCGGCGTCCCTTGCGGGCTTCTGATCAACCGATGATCGATCGTGCGTCCGAATTGCCCGAATTGTTACTCACCAAATCGTGATCATTCCCTAAAGCCGGGCGGGTGACGTGCCGAAGGAGTGGGTGACCATCCGTACGGTTCGCACCGGCTTCCATCCCCGAGCCGGCCGTCCCGCCACTCCCCCAGGAGGCCTAGGTGTCCGTTCTTCTCGAGCAGCCCGCAAGCCTGGTCGCCTACCGCCCGAACAAGCCGACGGCCATGGTCGTCGTGGCCGACCCGCGCGTCCGCTCCACCGTGACCCGTCATCTGTGGGCCCTCGGAGTACGTGACGTGATCGAGGCTTCGTCCATCGCGGAGGCCCGCCCCCGCGTCGGCAGCCCGCGCGACATCTGCGTGGCCGACGTACACCTGCCCGACGGTTCCGGTCTCACCCTGCTCTCCGAGACCCGGGCCGCCGGCTGGCCCAACGGCCTGGCCCTGTCCGCCGCCGACGACATCGGCGCCGTGCGCAACGCCCTCGCGGGCGGCGTGAAGGGTTACGTCGTCACCGGTACGCGGACCAACATCGGGCTCCCCACCCGGCCCGGCGCCGCCCCCATCGGCGCTGCAGCCGCCCGTATGCACCGCCGCCCCCCGGGTGCCCCGAGCCACCCGGGCGGCTACCGAGAGCTCTCCGGCCGCGAGGTCGAGGTCCTGCGCCTCGTCGCGGAGGGCCAGTCCAACAAGGCCATCGGCGTCTCGATGGGCCTGTCCGCCCTGACCGTCAAGTCCCACCTCGCCCGGATCGCCCGCAAGCTGGGCACCGGTGACCGCGCCGGAATGGTCGCCGTGGCACTGCGTACCGGGATCATCCACTGACCGCGGGCCGGAGCCCCCGGATATCCGCCCGGAAACCTCCCGGGGGAACCTCCCGGAAGACCCCCGGAATACCCCGGGGAAACTCCCCGCACCGCGCTCGCGCCCGTCGACGGAACGTTCCGGCGACGGGCGCGTCGTATACACGGATACCCTTGACCGGTGACCGACGCCCAAGATCCCGCAGCAGACCTGCGCACCACCACCGGGGGCGGCCCCCCGGACGACGTCGTTGTTCCGCCCGGTGGGCTGCCGACTCCCCTGTTGGAGCCCCGTGAGGGGATTCCTCCGGTGGTCGCCGACGCGGACGCCCTCGCCGAAGTGGTCGCGGCCTTCGCCGCGGGCACCGGCCCCGTCGCCGTCGACGCCGAACGGGCCTCCGGGTACCGCTACGGCCAGCGCGCCTACCTGGTGCAGCTGCGCCGCGAGGGTGCGGGCTCCGCACTGATCGATCCGGTGGGCTGTCCCGACCTGTCCGCACTGGGCGAAGCCCTTTCCGGCACCGAATGGATCCTGCACGCCGCCACCCAGGACCTGCCCTGCCTGCGCGAAATAGGCATGGTGCCCACCTCGCTGTTCGACACCGAGCTGGCCGGCCGCCTCGCCGGCTTCCCGCGGGTCGGACTCGGCGCGATGGTCGAGAGCGTGCTCGGCTTCGCGCTCGAGAAGGGCCACTCCGCCGTCGACTGGTCCACCCGCCCCCTTCCCGAGCCGTGGCTGCGCTACGCCGCCCTGGACGTGGAGCTGCTGGTGGACCTGCGGGACGCGCTGGAGAAGGAGCTGGACCGGCAGGGCAAGCTCGAATGGGCCCACCAGGAATTCGACGCCATCGCCGCCGCCCCGCCGGCGCCGCCGCGCAAGGACCCGTGGCGCCGTACGTCGGGCATGCACAAGGTGCGCCGCCGCCGGCAGATGGCCGTCGTACGGGAGCTGTGGGAGTCCCGGGACCGGATCGCGCAACGGCGTGACGTGTCCCCGGGCAAGGTGCTGGGCGACGCCGCGATCGTCGAGGCCGCTCTCGCCCTGCCCGCGAACGTACAGACCCTCTCCACCCTGCCCGGCTACGGGCAGCGGATGGGCCGGCGCCAGCTGGACCAGTGGATGGCCGCGGTGGACCGGGCGAAGGCCCTGCCCGAGAGCGAGCTGCCGCAGCCCGGGGCGACCCCGGCCGGTCCGCCGCCCCCGCGCTCCTGGGTGGACAAGGACCCGGCGGCCGCGGCCCGGCTCTCGGCCGCCCGCACCGCCGTCTCGGCGCTGGCCGAGGAACTGAACCTGCCCCAGGAGAACCTCATCACCCCCGACACGGTCCGCCGGCTGTGCTGGGAGCCCCCGCAGCGGCTGACCGCGGACGCGGTCTCGGAGGCCCTGGCGGGCTACGGCGCCCGGCCCTGGCAGGTCGAACTGGTGACCCCGGTGCTCCTCACGGCGCTGGCCGCGACCGCCGCCTGACGCACGCGGCCCGTACGAGAGCCCCCGACCGCTACGGCCGGGGGCTCTCGCCGTCCACCGACAGCCCGCTACGGCCCGGGCCGTACGCTCAGCGGTCCAGTACCCGGTCTTCGCGGCGATGCGGGGCTCGAGGACGGTCGACGGCAAGGAAACGGGTCCCTGTGCACTCAGAAGCCATGCGTATCGGTGCCGTGGCAGCGCTGCTGTTGGCAGGAGGAGCGGGAAGCGCGTCGGCCGCTCCGGCCGAGGATCCGCCCCGGCCGGTGCCGAGCGGTGCGGAGCTGTCGGTCAGGCCTGGGGAGCGGGTCGGTGTGACGACCGAGGCGATGCGGTCCGGGGACGCCTTCAGCGGTGTCCGGGTGACCTCCCCGGCTTTCGCCGCCGACGGCACGTTCCGGATGGACGACCTCCTCCTCAAGGCGGTCGCGACGGTGTCCTGCACCGCCGAACCGGGCTCCTACGAAGTGCGGTTCGGCTCGGCGGCAGACGTGCACCTCGGCGTGGAGATCGACCGCCTGTGGGGCAGCATCCGCGTAGCACCGGCCGATGCGGCGGAGCGGGCGCAGTGCGCGCGGCAGGTGGCCGCCCGGCCGCCGGAGTCCATGGAGGAGCGGTACCCCGCGGGCTCGGGGTGGCCGTCCGGGCCCTGGGACGTGCGCTCCGTGGAGCCCGGCGGGAAGCTCGAAGCCGGGGACGGCCTGGCGATGGGCGACGACGGCATGGTGAAGCTGACGTCCCCCGGGTTCACGCGGCCGTTCGTGATGCACGGCGCCAAGCTGGTCTCCACCACGGTCCGCATCCGGTGCGACGCCGAGCCCGGCCTCTACGTCGTGCACTGGAACGAGAAGGGCAAGCCCGCCCGGGAATGGGCCCGCTACCGGGTGACCCCGGCTGTGGGCGGCCACTGCCAGGACCCGGTGGGCGCGCCCCGGGCGGGCGCGGCCCGGCGGGCGGCACCCTGGCTGCTCGGCGCGGCCGCGGTCCTGGCCGCGGCGGGAGCCGTCGGCCGCGTCGTCCACCGCCGCATGCGTCGGGCCTGAACGCCTCCGCGCGTCGCCGGGGCCCGGGTTGCCCACCGGTTCCGCCGTCACGGGGCGGCCCCCGCTCACGGACCGCGAGCGGGGGCCGCCACGGGCCGCACGCCCAGGCCGTGGCTAGACGGTGTCCGCGTAGGCGCCGTCCTCGTCCACGTAGTAGCTGCCCTTCTCCAGGTCGTCGACCTTCCCGTGCCCCAGCCACTGCTTGGACAGCCGTTGCAGGACCTTGGACTGGCGCTCCCAGACGATGGAGTGACCGGCGCAGGACACCCGGAACATCAGCTTGCGCACGCCCGGGACGGCGTCGTAGAAGGCGGGGACCGAGAAGGTGGGCGAGTTCGCCGTCGCGTCGTGCTCGCCGTAGACGATCATCACCGGAACCTTGTCACCGAGTACGCCGCCGATCGGGACGGTGTCCTGGTTCCAGCCCCACCAGTAGGAATTGCGGAACCGGAGCACGCCCTCGGGCGTTCCGGCCGTCGGGCCGCCCCAGGTCTTCCCGACTGGGTCGAGGGCCATGAGCTCCTTCCACACCGCCTCCACCATCCCCGCCGCCCGCTGCTTCGGGGACCTCACCTCCTTGTCCCAGGCGCTCTCCAGGCCCGTCCTGCTCGACAGGTTCATCGGGAAGCCGAACAGGGAGGCCGGGGTGGACACCGGGAAGGACGGGACGGGTGCGCCGAAGCTCTTCGGCGGGGAGCTGGCCCGGCCCGTGGGCGGGTAGATCGGGGCGAGCAGGAGCAGGCTCTCGACCTTCTCCGGGTGCTGGATCGCGTACGGCCCGAAGACGAAGGCGGCGGCGGACTGCCCGACGAGCGCCACCTTGGTGACG
This sequence comes from Streptomyces sp. NBC_01232, assembly GCF_035989885.1. Lineage (GTDB taxonomy): Bacteria > Actinomycetota > Actinomycetes > Streptomycetales > Streptomycetaceae > Streptomyces. The sequence goes on along the minus strand of NZ_CP108518.1, from coordinate 6,312,442 downwards.
CCCTTCTTCGCCTTGATGTACTCGACGACCGTGTCGACCTCGCCCCACTCGCTCGCGGAGTTGCCGAGCTCGTGCGGGTAGGGCGGGGTGCAGGTGTACGTCAGCGGGTTGGGGTTCAGGATCTCCTGGTGCTGCGGGTTGGCGTTGCACGCCTTGTCCATCTCCGGACGCGGCGACAGCCCGGAGCCGGTGAGCTCCATGAGGAACACGTCGAACCCGGCCTTGGCCAGGGCGCGCGCCCAGCTGTACTTGCCGCCGTCGTGCTGGAGGTCGAAGGCCACGACCGAGGGAACGCTGCGCCCGTGCAGCATCAGGACGACCTTGCGCTGCGCGTTGGGGCCCCCCGGGGTGCCGTCGTACTCCCGCACGTACAGGTGGACGTTCTGGCCCGCGTTGGCCGGGACCGTCGAGACGTGCGGGACCTGGTGGTTCGTGGGCGTGGTGGTGGCCATGGCTCGCATCCTCCGTCGACTCGGCCGGAGGGGGACGCTCCGGCCCGGTCAGGATCGGGACTGCCCGGGGGCGGCGCCACCATCACGGCCGGGGGCCGGGCGCACGTGACCTGAACGGGTTGGCCGGACGGGTCCGATCGGTCGGGGCGCGGGGCCGTGGAAGCGCGGGCCGAGTGTGACCTTCGCCGCTCCTCCGGGAGGGGGTGTGCACATTGGTTACCCGCAAGTAGCATGGTCGGGTGAGCGGGCGCTCAGCAACGTACGCCGAACGCCCCCGCGCGCAGCAGTGCCACCCCGCACCTGGAGGAGAGCCAACGTGCCTCGTACCGTCAGGGACGTCGTCTTCGTCGACGGCGTCCGCACCCCGTTCGGCAAGGCGGGCCCGAAGGGCATCTACCACGAGACCCGCGCCGACGACCTCGTCGTGAAGGCGATCCGGGAGCTGCTGCGCCGCAACCCGGACCTGGACCCCAAGAAGATCGACGAGGTCGCCATCGCCGCGACCACGCAGATCGGCGACCAGGGCCTCACGCTGGGCCGCACGGCCGGCATCCTCGCGGGCCTCCCGCAGTCCGTACCGGGCTACTCCATCGACCGCATGTGCGCCGGCGCGCTGACCGCCGTGACCGCCGTCGCGGGCGGTGTGGCCTTCGGTGCCTACGACGTCGCCCTCGCCGGCGGTGTCGAGCACATGGGCCGTCACCCCATGGGCGAGGGCGTGGACCCGAACCCGCGCTTCGTCTCCGAGAAGCTGGTCGACGAGTCCGCCCTGTTCATGGGCATGACCGCCGAGAACCTGCACGACCGGTACCCGACGATCACCAAGCTCCGCGCCGACGAGTACGCCGTGCGCTCGCAGGAGAAGGCCGCCAAGGCGTACGCCGACGGCAAGATCCAGCAGGACCTGGTCCCGATCTCGGTGCGCAACACCAACGAGGCGGCCGGTGAGACGGGCTGGGGCCTGGTCACCACCGACGAGCCGATGCGCCCGGGCACCACGCTGGAGAACCTGGCCGGCCTGAAGACCCCGTTCCGTGTGCACGGCAACGTGACCGCGGGCAACGCCGCCGGTCTCAACGACGGTGCCACCGCCGCGATCATCGCGTCCGAGGACTTCGCCCGCGAGAACAACCTCCCGGTCAAGATGCGCCTGGTCTCGTACTCCTTCGCGGGTGTCGAGCCCGAGGTCATGGGCTACGGCCCGATCCCGGCCACCGAGAAGGCCCTGGCCCAGGCCGGCCTGACGATCGAGGACATCGGCCTCTTCGAGGTCAACGAGGCCTTCGCGGTCCAGGTCCTCGCGTTCCTGGAGCACTACGGCATCGCCGACGACGACGCCCGCGTCAACCAGTACGGCGGCGCCATCGCCTTCGGTCACCCGCTGGCCTCGTCCGGCGTGCGCCTGATGACGCAGCTGGCCCGTCAGTTCGAGGAGCAGCCGCACGTCCGCTACGGCCTGACCACCATGTGCGTCGGCTTCGGCATGGGCGCCACGGTCATCTGGGAGAACCCGAACTTCAACGCCGAGGGAGACTCCAAGTGAGCACCACCGCTGAGCTCCTGAAGGGCGCGGCCGAGCTGTTCCCGGACGAGGTCGTCACGTCCGCGCACGTCCGCCACCTGGACCTGCCGTTCGGCGCCGGGCGCTTCGCGCTCATCACGCTGGACAACGGCTTCGACCACACCAAGCCGACCACCTTCGGCCCGCAGTCCCTCGCCAACCTGAACGCGGCGATCGACCAGGTCGAGCAGGAGGCCCTCGCGGGCTCCATCGTCGGCGCCGGCATCACCGGCAAGCCGTTCATCTTCGCAGTCGGCGCCGACCTCAAGGGCGTCGAGCTCCTGAAGAAGCACGACGAGGCGCTCGCCATCGGCAAGGGCGGCCACGACGTCTTCAAGCGCCTCTCGGCGCTGGCGGTCCCGACCTTCGCGTACTACAACGGCGCGGCCATGGGCGGCGGCGTCGAGGTCGGTCTGCACTGCAGCTACCGCACCGTCTCGAAGGCCATCCCGGCCTTCTCGCTGCCCGAGGTCTTCCTCGGCCTGGTCCCCGGCTGGGGCGGCTGCGCCATCCTGCCGAACCTGATCGGCGCCGAGCGCGCGATCTCGGTCATCATCGAGAACTCGCTCAACCAGAACAAGCAGCTGCGCGGCAAGCAGGTCTTCGACCTGGGCATCGCGGACGCGCTGTTCGAGGGCGCGGACTTCCTGGAGCAGTCGCTCCTGTGGACCGCGAACGTCCTGAACGGCACCACCGAGGTCGTCCGCGACGAGATCGACCGCGGCGAGGCCTGGGACGCGGCCGTCGCCAAGGGCCGCTTCATCGCGGACTCCAAGGTGCACGGTGCCGCTCCGGCCGCCTACCGCGCGCTGGACATCATCGCCGCGGCCAAGTCGGGCGACCTCCAGGCCGGCTTCGACGCCGAGGACACGGCCCTGGCCGACCTCATCATGGGCGGCGAGCTGCGCTCGGGCATCTACGCCTTCAACCTGGTCCAGAAGCGCGCCAAGCGCCCGGCCGGTGCCCCGGACAAGTCCCTGGCCCGTCCGGTCACCAAGGTCGGCGTCGTCGGCGCGGGTCTGATGGCCTCGCAGCTGGCGCTGCTCTTCCTGCGCCGCCTGGAGGTGCCGGTGGTCCTCACCGACATCGACCAGGAGCGCGTGGACAAGGGTGTGGGCTACGTCCACGCCGAGATCCAGAAGCTGCTCGGCAAGGGCCGCATCAACCAGGACAAGGCCAACCGCCTGACCGGCCTGGTCTCCGGTGTGCTCGACAAGGCCGAGGGCTTCGCGGACGCGGACTTCATCATCGAGGCCGTGTTCGAGGAGATGTCCGTCAAGCAGAAGGTGTTCGCGGAGGTCGAGGCGGTCGCCCCGGCGCACGCGATCCTCGCCACCAACACCTCCTCGCTGTCGGTGTCGGAGATGGCTTCCAAGCTCCAGCACCCGGAGCGCGTGGTCGGCTTCCACTTCTTCAACCCGGTCGCGATCCTCCCGCTGCTGGAGATCGTCCGCGGCGAGCAGACCGACGACGCCTCGCTGGCCACGGCCTTCGGTGTCGCGCGGAAGCTGAAGAAGACCGCGGTCCTCACCAAGGACGCCCCGGCGTTCGTCGTGAACCGCATCCTGACCCGCTTCATGGGCGAGATCCAGAACGTCATCGACGAGGGCACCCCGGTCGCCACGGCGGAGAAGGCCATCGAGCCGCTCGGCCTGCCGATGTCCCCGCTGGTGCTCCTGGAGCTCGTGGGACCGGCGATCGGTCTGCACGTCTCCGAGACCCTGAACCGCTCCTTCCCGGAGCGCTTCACCGTCTCCCCGAACCTGGCTGCGGTCGTCAAGGCCGGCAAGCGCGGTTTCTACGTCTACGATTCCGGCAAGCCGGAGCTGGACCCCGAGGTCGCCGCCCTCCTGGTGCAGGGCGACGTCGTCCTGACCGAGGAGCAGGTCCGCGACCGCGTCCTGGACGCGGTGGCGCAGGAGATCGGCCTGATGCTGGAGGAGGGTGTCGTGGCCGAGGCCCAGGACATCGACCTCTGCCTCATCACGGGCGCCGGCTGGCCCTTCCACCTGGGCGGCGTGACGCCGTACCTGGACCGTGAAGGTGTCTCGGAGCGCGTGAACGGCAAGAAGTTCCTCGCCCCGGGCCTGGCGAGCGTCCCGGTCTAGTCCGGGTCGCAGACGGCTGCGAAACGGTCGGCCCGCCCCCTTCGGGGGGCGGGCTTCGGCCATTCGAATACCTGTCTAAGATTCACCCGTATGACGGACAAGCACGCGCGGCCCGGGCGCCGCCGCCGCATTCTGCGGATCACCCTCCTGCTGGTCGCCGTGCTGATCCTGGGCACGGCCGGGGCCGGCTGGTGGACGTACAGCCACCTCAACTCCAATATCGACAGCGTCGACCTGGACCGGGCGATCGGCGACAACAGGCCCGCGAAGGTCGTCGCGAACGCGCAGAACATCCTGGTGCTCGGCTCCGACTCGCGCGCCGGGGCCAACGCCGATCTCGACCACGGCGACGTCAGCGGCGCCCGCTCGGACACCGCGATGCTGGTGCACATACCCGAGGGCCGGTCCAAGGCGACCGCGGTGAGCATCCCCCGCGACACCCTGATCACCCGGCCCGAGTGCAAGGACGCGAACGGCAAGACCGTGCCGTCCGCCAAGCGGGTCATGTTCAACTCCGTCTACTCGCTGGCCGGTCCGGCCTGTGTGGTCAACACGGTCGAGCAGCTGTCCGGCGTACGCGTGGACCACTTCGTCGAGGTGGACTTCGCCGGCTTCAAGGGCCTGGTGGACGCGTTGGGCGGGGTCACCGTCACCCTGGACAAGCCGATGAGCGGCGCCAAGGGCGGCCTCAAGCTGGACGCGGGCACGCACCGGCTGAACGGCACCGACTCGCTCAAGTTCGTCCGTACCCGCTACGGCTACGGCGACGGCAGCGACCTCGGCCGCATCGGCCTGCAGCAGCAGTTCATGCTGGCGATGCTGTCCGAGATCAAGAAGCAGGACGCCCTCGGCAACCCGGCGCGGCTCTACAAGCTCGCGGACGCCGGCACCAAGTCGCTGACCACCGACTCCGACCTCGCCTCGCTCACCGCGCTGTCCGACTTCGCGCAGAGCATGAAGGGCGTGAATCCGGAGACGATGGAGACCATCATGCTGCCGGTCGCCTACGACAAGGTCGACCCGAATCGCGTGATCGTGGCCGAACCGCAGGCGACCCAGCTGTGGGAGGCCCTGCGCAACGACCAGAAGGTCCCGGCCTCGGCGAAGGACTCCCCCGCCAAGGGCTGAGGCTCCGGCCGCCGCACCGCGCTCAGGACGCAGCGGGCCCGTACGGGAGGGAATCCCGTACGGGCCCGCTGCGTCCTGAGCGGTCCGGGCCGGCGGTCAGAACTCCGCTTCCTGGCCGACCTTGTGCAGGCGGCTGTTGCGGTAGCCGTAGGCGAAGTAGACGACGATGCCGATGGCCATCCAGATGCCGAAGCGCAGCCAGGTCTCGGCCGGCAGGTTGAGCATCAGCCAGAACGAGGCCGCGATCGACAGGATCGGGACGAACGGCACCCACGGGGTGCGGAAGGACCGGTGCAGGTCGGGTCGGGACTTGCGGAGGATGATCACGCCGAGGGCGACCACCACGAAGGCGAACAGGGTGCCGATGTTCACCAGTTCAGCGAGGCTCTCCAGGCTGGTGAAGCCTGCGACGACCGCGATGATCCCGCCGAGCAGCATGGTCGCCCGGTAGGGGGTGCGGTACTTCGGGTGCGTCACGGAGAAGACGCGCGGCAGCAGTCCGTCGCGGCTCATCGCGAAGAACACGCGGGTCTGGCCGAGCAGCAGAATCATGCACACGGTGATCAGACCGACGGACGCACCGAGGCTGATGGCGCCCGAGAAGAACGGCTGGTTCACCGATTTGAAGGCTTCGGCGAGCGGCGCGGTCGGGGACATCTCCGAGTACTTCTGCATGCCCGTGACCACCAGGGTCACGGCGACGTAGAGCACGGTGCAGATCAGCAGCGAGCCGAGGATGCCGCGCGGCATGTCCCGCTGGGGGTTCTTGGTCTCCTCTGCCGCCGTCGCCACCACGTCGAAGCCGATGAAGGCGAAGAAGATGAGCGAGGCCGCCGTGAAGATGCCCATGACGCCGAAGTTCGTGGGCTCGTAGCCGAAGAGCAACTGGACCAGTGGCGCGTGCCAGCCGCTGACGCCCTCGGCCTGTGGCACGGCCGGCGGGATGAACGGCGAGTAGTTGTCGGCCTTGATGAAGAACAGGCCCGCGACGATGACCAGCAGCACGACCGTGACCTTGATGGCGACGACGACCGCGGTGATCCGGGCCGAGAGCTTCGTCCCGACGACCAGGATCCACGTCAGCACCAGGACCAGCAGGAACGCCAGCAGGTCGAAGTGCCCGCCGGCATCGGGGCCGGACAGGGAGGTCGGCAGGGTCCAGCCGAGGTTGGTGTCCATGAGGTGGCGCACGTACCCGGACCAGCCGACCGCGACGACGGCCGTGCCGAGTGCGAACTCCAGCACCAGGTCCCAGCCGATGATCCAGGCGGGCAGCTCGCCGATCGAGGCGTACGAGAACGTGTACGCCGACCCGGCCACCGGGACGGTGGACGCGAATTCGGCGTAGCAGAGCGCCGCGAGGGCGCAGACGATGCCCGCGGCCACGAAGGCGAGGGCGGTGGCGGGACCGGCATTGTTGCGGGCGGCGATGCCCGTCAGGACGAAAATGCCGGTGCCGATGATGACGCCCACACCGAAGACCGTGAGGTCCCAGGCGGAGAGCGACTTTCGGAGGGCGTGTTCCGGCTCCTCCGTGTCGCGGATGGATTGCTCCACCGTCTTGGTGCGGAATGGGCTGTTCAGATCCTTGCTCACCGACGCCTCCGAGAGGTGACGACGCACGAACGGGCCGGGCGCACGAACGGGCCGGGAGGCCCACTCCTCAAGAGTGATCTCCCGGCCCGTGACGTGCAACCGCGCGTCGATCTACGAACGGCGCAAGCGGTGGTTTCCGGACTAGTCGACGGTGGCGGCCGGCTCGCTGTCGTAACGGCCGTCCAGCTTCGCCACGAGGCCGGTGACCTGCCGGGCGATGTCCGGCGCGGTCAGGCCGATCTCCGCCATGATCTCCTTGCGGAGGGCGTGGTCGAGGAAGCGCTGCGGAATGCCGAAGTCGCGCAGCGGTACGTCGACACCCGCGTCCCGCAGGGCCTGCGAGACGGCGGCGCCCACACCGCCGGTACGGCCGTTGTCCTCGACGGTGACGACCACGCGGTGACGGTCCGCGAGCGGGGCCAGGGCCTCGTCCACGGGCTTGACCCAGCGGGGGTCGACGACGGTCGTGGAGATGCCCTGCTTGTCCAGCAGATCGGCGATTTCCAGGCACATCGGGGCGAGTGCGCCGACCGAGACGAGCAGTACGTCCGGACGGGTGACCTCGGCGCCCGGGGCGCGCAGGACGTCCATGCCGCCGATCCGGCCGACGGCCGGAACGGCCGGGCCGACGACGCCCTTGGAGTAGCGCACGACGGTCGGGGCGTCCTTGACCTCGACGGCCTCGCGGAGCTGGGCGCGCAGCTGCTCGGCGTCGCGCGGGGCGGCCAGCCGCAGGCCGGGCACGACCTGGAGGATGGACATGTCCCACATGCCGTTGTGGGAGGCGCCGTCGTCACCGGTGACACCGGCGCGGTCCAGGACGAAGGTGACCCCGCACTTGTGCAGGGCGACATCCATCAGGACCTGGTCGAAGGCGCGGTTGAGGAAGGTCGCGTACACCGCGAAGACCGGGTGGACCCCGCCGGTGGCCAGGCCCGCCGCCGAGGTGGCGCCGTGCTGCTCGGCGATGCCCACGTCGTAGATCCGGTTCGGGAAGGCCTCGGCGAACTTGTTGAGGCCGACCGGGTGGAGCATGGCGGCGGTGATGCCGACGATGTCCTCGCGCTCGTGGCCGAGCTTGACCATCTCGTCCGCGAAGACGGAGGTCCAGCTGGCCGCGGCGGTCTTCACCGGCAGGCCGGTGTCGGGGTGGATCACGCCGACCGCGTGGAAGCGGTCCGCCTCGTGCTCCAGGGCCGGGGTGTAGCCGCGGCCCTTCTGGGTGAGGCAGTGCACGATGACCGGGCCGCTGAAACGCTTGGCGCGCTGCAGGGCGGACTCCAGGGCCTCGATGTCGTGGCCGTCGATGGGCCCGATGTACTTGAGGCCGAGGTCCTCGAACATGCCCTGCGGGGCGATGAAGTCCTTGAGGCCCTTCTTGGCGCCGTGCAAAGTCTCGAAGAGCGGCTTCCCGACGACCGGGGTGCGCTCCAGGATCTCCTTGCCGCGGGCCAGGAACCGCTCGTAGCCGTCCGTGGTGCGCAGGGTGGCCAGGTGGTTCGCGAGGCCGCCGATGGTGGGCCCGTAGGAGCGCTCGTTGTCGTTGACGACGATGACCAGCGGGCGGTCCTTGGCGGCGGCGATGTTGTTCAGCGCCTCCCAGGCCATGCCGCCGGTCAGCGCGCCGTCGCCGATGACGGCGGCGACGTGGTGGTCCTCGCGGCCCAGCACCTCATTGGCCTTGGCCAGGCCGTCGGCCCAGCCGAGCACGGTGGAGGCGTGGGAGTTCTCGATCACGTCGTGGTCGGACTCGGCGCGCGAGGGGTAGCCGGAGAGGCCGTTCTTGGTGCGCAGGCCGGCGAAGTCCTGGCGGCCCGTGAGCAGCTTGTGGACGTAGGCCTGGTGGCCGGTGTCGAAGAGGACCTTGTCCTTCGGCGAGTCGAAGACCCGGTGCAGGGCGATCGTCAGTTCGACCACCCCGAGGTTGGGGCCGAGGTGCCCGCCGGTCTTGGAGACGGCGTCGACGAGGAAGGACCTGATCTCGGCCGCGAGCTGGTCGAGCTCCTCCTGGCTGAGCCGGTCCAGATCGCGCGGTCCCTTGATGCGGGTCAGCAGCACCCGTGCCTCCTTGCAGTTGCTTGCTGGTCTGTCGAGTCTAATGTTCCGTTCCCGGGCACGGTCATCGGGCCGTCCCTGGGGCGTCACACCTTTGTCATACATGTACGCATGATCGCGCGGCCACACATCACATACGGATGTATACCCGCACATGAGTACCCCGTACGTGCACGCACGGATGCCCGGCGCCACGAGAAGTGGCGCCGGGCACTGTGACCGGTCTTACCGCCGGATGCCGCTCCGGCGGGCGGTCGGACGCGCGATCAGGCGCGGCCGGCCGTCTTCTGGGTCTTGCGGGTCACCGAGTCGATCACCACGGTCGCCAGCAGCACCGCGCCGGTGATCATGTACTGGATCGGCGTCGCAATGCCTTCCAGGGCCAGACCGTACTGGATCGAGACGATGACCATGACGCCGAGGAGGGCGTTCCAGGTCCGGCCCCGGCCGCCGAAGAGGCTGGTGCCGCCGATGACGGCCGCCGCGATCACGTTCATCAGCAGGTCGCCGGCGCCGGCGCTCTGGTTGGCCGCCGCGATCTTGGATGCCCAGAACAGGCCGCCGATGGCGGCGAAGGTGCTGGAGATCGCGAAGACCGTGATCCGGATCCGGGTGACGTTGATGCCCGCACGGCGGGAGGCCTCGACGCTGCCACCCAGTGCGAAAACGTTTCGCCCGAAGGTCGTGCGGCGCAGCAGGAAGTCCGTGACGACCAGGGCCAGCAGGAAGAGCACCACCGCGAGCGGCAGACCCTTGTACTGGTTGAACAGCACGGCGGGACCGAAGGTGCACAGCGCGAGCAGGCCGGTGCGCAGCAGGATCTCGACGAGCGGCCGGGAGGGCATCCCGGCCGCCTCGCGGCGCCTCGCGTCGAGGAAGGCCGCGAGGAAGTAGCCGGCCACCGCGAGCGCGGCCAGCCCGTAGGCGACGGCCACCTCCGAGAAGAAGTACGTGGTCAGCTGGCCGACCACGCCGTCGGAGTCGATGTTGATCGTGCCGTTGCTGCCGAGGATCTGCAGCATCGCGCCGAGCCAGAAGAGCAGGCCCGACAGGGTGACGGCGAAGGCCGGGGCGCCGATCTTGGCGAAGAAGAAGCCGTGGATGGAGCCGATCAGGGCGCCTCCCACGATGGCCGCGAGGATGGCCAGCCATTCGTTCACGCCGTTGGTGACGGCGAGGACGGCGACGATGGCGCCCGAGACACCGCTCACCGAGCCGACCGAGAGGTCGATCTCACCGAGCAGCAGCACGAAGATGATGCCGATGGCGATCATGCCGGTGCCGGTCATCGTGATCGCGATGTTGGTGAGGTTCTCCGGGGAGAGGAAGTTCGAGTTCAGCCCCTGGAAGATCGACCAGATGACGATCAGGCCGATGACGACCGGGAGGGAACCGAGGTCGCCCGCCTTCATCTTGCGCTTGAACTCGCCCACGTATCCGGCGAGGCCCTCTTCGCGGACGAGCAGGCGGGGGTCCACGGCCGGGATCGCGTCGTGCGCGGCCGCGGGGTTGACCGGGTCGATGTGCTCCGGCTGGTCCACGGGGCCCTTGTCCAGTGGACCGGTGGCAGGGTTCTGGGTGCTCACTTGCCGGCCTCCGAGGTGCGGGCCGCCCGGCGGGTCACGGCGTTGTCCGTGGCACCGGTGATGGCGGAGATGATCTCTTCCTGCGAGGTGTCGGCGACGTTGAAGACACCGTTGTTGCGGCCCAGCCGCAGAACCGCCACCTTGTCGGCGACGGCCTTCACATCGGCCATGTTGTGGCTGATGAGGATGACGGCGTGGCCGCGCTCGCGCAGCCGCTCGACCAGGTCGAGGACCTGTGCGGTCTGCTCGACACCGAGGGCGGCGGTGGGCTCGTCGAGGATGACGAGCTTGGGCTCGCCCAGCATGGAACGTGCGATCGCCACGGTCTGGCGCTGACCGCCGGAGAGCGAGGCGATCGGGATGCGGACACTGGGGATCCGGATGGACAGGGTGGTCAGGAGCTCGCGGGCGCGGCGCTCCATCTCCACCTCGTCGAGGATGCCGAAGCTCTTGAGCTCACGGCCGAGGAAGAGGTTGCCGACAACGTCGATGTTGTCGCACAGCGCCAGGTCCTGGTAGACCGTCGCGATGCCCAGGTTCTGGGCGTCGTGGGGCTTGCCGATGGAGACCGGGCGCCCTTCCCACTCGATGACACCTTCATCGATGGGGTGCACGCCGGCGATCGTCTTGACCAGCGTGGACTTTCCGGCACCGTTGTCGCCGACGAGGGCGACCACTTCACCGGAGTGGATCTCGAGTTCTACGTCGGTGAGGGCCTGAACGGCGCCGAACCGCTTCGAGACCCCTCGCAACGCCAGCACGGGCGCAGCGGACACATGAACCATCTCCTTCGCCGCCTGACCGGCGGGGATGTCGTGCAAAAAGAGCAGGAGCGGGGCGAATGGGGGAACGTTTCTGCCCGGCGCCCCGCCCAGTGGCGGGGATGAGTGGGCGGGACGCCGGTCAGGGATGGGGGGCCGCCTCGCGAGGAGGCGACGGGGGCCGCTACTTCAGGCCGGCTGCGGCGCAGGCCGCCGCGTACTTGTCGGAGCAGATCTCGTCGACCGAGTAGACGCCGTCCTTGACGACGGTGTCCTTGATGTTGGCCTTGGTCAGCGAGATGACCGGGATCAGCACGGAGGGAACGCCCTTGGTGGTGGGGCTGTCGACCGTGGACGTGGTGCCCTCGGGCTTGCCGCCCTTGGCGAGGGCGACGGCCATCTTCGCGGCGGCCTCGGCCTCGGGGGCGTACGGCTTGTAGACGCTCATGAACTGCTCGCCCGCGACGATGCGCTGCACGCCGGCGAGTTCGGCGTCCTGGCCGGTGACGGGGGGCAGCGGGGAGACGCCGGCGGCCTTGAGGGCGGTGATGATGCCGCCCGCCATGCCGTCGTTGGCCGAGTAGACGCCGATGACCTTGTCCTTGCCGAGCGCGGAGAGCGCGGCCGCCATGTTGGTGTTGGCGTTCTCCGGCTTCCACTCGACGGTGTCGTACTCCTTGCCGACATTCACCTTGCCGTCGAGCACGGAGTGCGCACCGGACTTGAAGAGCTTGGCGTTCGGGTCGGTGACCGAACCGTTCATCATGACGATCTGGCCGTCCTTGGCCTTGTCGCCCAGGGCCTCCAGCAGGGCCTTGCCCTGGACCTTGCCGACCTCTTCGTTGTCGAAGGAGGTGTAGGCGTCGATCGGGCCCTCGGCCAGGCGGTCGTAGGAGACGACCGGGATGCCGGCCTCCTTCGCCTTCTTGACCGAGCCGGCGATGGCCTTGGAGTCCACCGCGTCGATGATCAGGACGTCCACCTTGTTGGTGATCATCGTGTCGACCTGGGAGTTCTGCGTGGTCGCGTCCTGCTTGGCGTTGGCGTAGACGACCTCGCCCTTGCCGCCGGTGAGCTCGGCGACCTTCTTCTCGATGAGCGGCTTGTCGAACTTCTCGTAACGCGCGGTCTGGTTCTCCGGCAGGAGCAGACCGACCTTGATCGCGTCGCCCTTGGCAGCGCCGGAGGACTCCTTGGTCTTGTCGCCGGCCTCCTTGGCACTGCCACAAGCGGCGAGGGAAACGGCCATGGCGCCGGCGGCAACGGCTACAGCGGCTCTGCGCATACGCGTGTTCATTACTTGAACCTCCCTGACGAGGCCGCTACGCCGCGGCCGAGGTGGATGTGAGTCAACCCCGGCCGCGTTTTGCCGTCAAGGAGTGAATTCTTAACGAGATGACAACGGTGCCATTCGTTATCTACCTGAAGACAAGACGGCGGGAGCTCGCACTCCACTTCCATGATCTGACAAAAGTGTCGAATCGCCCATCTCGCTGAGTACGAGTGCCAGTGCGCCCAGCACTTCGGCGCGCCCTCCGAGGTTCCCCGTCAGCACCGACAACTGCCGGGCCGCACTGGGGATCGCGTACCTCCCGACCGATTCGCGGATGGGGGCGAGCACGAGCTCACCGGCCTCCGCCAGCGAGCCGCCCAGCACCACCCGGCTCGGGTTCAGCAGGTTGCACAGACTGGCCACGCCGCTGCCGATGTGCCGGCCCACGTCCGTGATCACCCGGCGGCAGCCCGGGTCCCCCTCGCGGGCCAGCTCGACCACCCGCTCCATCGTCAACTCCGGGCCGTGCGTGCCCTGGAGCAGCGGCAGCACGTACCGGGCGGCGGCGAAGGTCTCCAGGCAGCCGCGGTTGCCGCAGCGGCAGACGGGGCCCGATTCGTCCAGGGTGATGTGCCCGATCTCGCCCGCCGTGCCGCCCGGTCCGCGGTAGATCTGGCCGTTGATCACGAGGCCTGCGCCGACGCCGCTGGCCACCTTGATGTAGGCGAGGTCCTTTACTCCCCGCCCGCTCCCCCAAACGAGTTCGCCGAGGGCGCCGAGGTTCGCGTCGTTGTCCACGTACACGGGCACCCCGAGGCGCTGCGAGAGCTCCTGACGGGGGTTGATGCCCGCCCAGCCCGGCAGGATCGCCGTCGAGCCCAGGGTCCCCGACTCCACGTCGATCGGTCCGGGCACGCCGAGCCCGACGCCGATGACCTTCTCCAGGCCCACCCCGATGTCCGCGATCAGCCGTCCGACCAGGGCTTCGGCCCGGTCGAAGCCGTCCGCCCAGGATGCGTCGACGTCCAGCGGCTCGGACTCCTCGGCCAGCACCTGGTGGGCGAGGTTCCCCACCGCCACCCGCAGGTGGGTGTGGCCGAAGTCCACACCGATGACGATGCCGGCGTCACCGCTGAGCGAGACGCTGCGCGCGCGGCGGCCGCCGGCCGACGTATCGGTGACCTCGACGGTCCCGCCGTCCTTCAGCTCCCGGACGATGTTGGAGACCGTGGCCGCCGACAGTCCGGTGGCGCGGGCGATCTCCGCCTGGGTCAGCGATCCAGCGAGCCGCACCGCCCGCACGACCCGTTCGAGATTCGCGCGATGCAGTGACGACTGCGATCCGGGAGTCTGCACGACTCATCCACTCCTGCCCATTAGCGACGGCCAGCCGTCGCCCCCCGGCCGGGGCACGTCACGGCTTCACGCTCCGAGACCCCGGCATCTCTCCAACTTGTGAACCTTAAGTCGAGCCTTTGCGCTTCCACACGTCAAGAGGCTGACACGGCATGAACCGCCCACTACCGACCCAAAGGGGGAGAGAAGCGGCCCCTGGATCGTGCTACGGTCGCCGAGACGCCGATCATCTGCGGCCATTCCGGCCGGATCGGGCGTCTCGCAATGACCGCGCTATGCAAGGAGGTGTTCGGGATGAGTCCCGATCGAAGTCCTTGCAGCGCTCCCGTCGGCTGACCTTGTGACCGGCTGACCTTTCTCCGAGTGCCCGCGGCAGCGGCGGACCGCTGCCCCGTGCGCGCTTGCGCTGCTTACTTCCACGTTCCCTTCCTTCCGCATGCCCTGCCAACTCCGCCGGGCGTGCGTCATCCATGCCCATCGGCGTGCCCGCGTCCCCTCGGGCCGTTCCGCGCCGACCCATGATCACTCCACGTGACCGCTCGGCTTCGCGCTGCCCGGACACCGTGGAGGGAGGTATTCGTCATGACCATGCTCACCCCCCGTACTCCGGCCAAGCTCGCACCGCCGGGCCGGTCCCGGCGCGAGCGCAAGGCCGCCGAGCTGGAGTCCCGTACCCGGCTCGTCGGCGAGCGCCTCACCGCGATCAGCGCCCGCTCCGGCGTCCAGGTCCTGCAGGAGGTGGACGCCTCGACGGCCGGCCTCACCCACGCCGAGGCCGCACTGCGCCTGGAGCGCCACGGCCCGAACGTCGTCGCCCAGGAGCGCGCGCCCCGCTGGTACGTCCAGCTGGCGAAGGCCTTCTGGAACCCCTTCATCGCCGTCCTGGCCTTCCTGGCCGCCGTCATGTACTGGCAGGACCCCGAGGATCCGGGCGTCGCCATCCTCTCCGTGATGGTGGGGATCAGCGGGCTGCTGCGCTTCTGGCAGGAGTTCCGCTCGGGCCGCGCCGCAGATGCGCTGAAGCAGCTCGTCACCACCACCTGCGCGGTGCAGCGCAGGGCCGGCAGCGGCTCCGCGCCCACCACGTTCGAGGTACCCATGGACCAGGTGGTCCCGGGCGACGTGGTCAAGCTGGCGGCAGGCGACCTGATCCCGGCCGACCTGCGGATCGTCACCGCCAAGGACCTGAGCGTCGCGCAGGCGGCCCTGTCCGGCGAGTCCCTGCCGGTGGCGAAGGCCGACACCCGCGCACCGGACCTCGGCCGGCCGGACACCACCGACCCGGTGGAGGCCGACAACCTGGCCCTGATGGGCACCTCGGTCACCTCCGGCACCGCCACCGGGGTCGTCGTCGCCACCGGCGCCGACACCTACTTCGGCTCGATGGCGGGCTCGCTGGTCGGCGAGCGCCCGCAGACCAACTTCGACACCGGCGTGCGCAGGGTCAGCTTCCTGCTGATCCGCTTCATGCTGGTGATGGTCCCGGTCGTCTTCATGATCAACGGCTTCACGAAGGGCGACTGGGACGAGGCCTTCCTCTTCGGCATCGCCGTCGCCGTCGGGCTGACCCCCGAGATGCTGCCGATGGTCGTCTCCGCCAACCTGGCGCGCGGCGCGGTCGCCATGTCCAGGCGCAAGGTGGTCGTCAAGCGGCTCAACGCCATCCAGAACCTGGGCGCGATGGACGTGCTCTGCACGGACAAGACCGGCACCCTCACCGAGGACCGGATCGTCCTGGACCGGTACCTGGACGTGCACGGCCAGGAGGACGGCGAGGTCCTGGAGTACGGCTACCTCAACTCGCACTTCCAGACCGGCCTGAAGAACCTGATGGACCGGGCCGTCATCGACCGCGTGGACGAGGCCGAGGAGGTTGTCGTCGACGCACGGTTCTCGATGGTCGACGAGATCCCCTTCGACTTCGCCCGGCGCAGGATGACCGTGGTCCTGGACCGCAACAGCACGGTGGGCGACTTCGGCCGCTCCGAACACATCATGATCACCAAGGGTGCCGTCGAGGAGGTCCTGGACCTCTGCACGCACATGACGGACCGCGGCCAGGGGGTCCCCCCGGCCGAAGGCTGGGGGAGGGTCGAGCTCACCGAGCAGCTGCGGTGGCACGTCACCCGGATCGCCGAGGACAACAACCGGCAGGGCCTGCGGGTCCTCGCCGTCGCCACCCGCACGATCGACACCCCGCGCGAGACCTACTCGGTCGCGGACGAGGACCGGCTCACCCTCGTCGGCTTCCTGGCCTTCCTCGACCCGCCGAAGGCGGACGCCGCCCGGGCCCTGCAGGGTCTGTCTGACAAGGGCATCGCGGTGAAGGTCGTCACCGGCGACAACGAGCTCGTGGCCGCCCGGGTCTGCGCCGACGTCGGCATCGATGTCGGGCAGGTGGTGCCGGGCTCCGGGACCGACGGCCTGGGCGACACCGAACTGCGCGCGCTGGCCGTCCGTACGACGGTCTTCGCCAAGGTCAATCCGGTCCAGAAGGCCCGGATCGTACGGGCCCTGCAGGCGGAGGGACACACCGTCGGGTTCCTCGGCGACGGCATCAACGACGCGGCCGCTCTCCGGGACGCCGACGTCGGCATCTCGGTGGACACCGCCGTGGACATCGCCAAGGAGTCGGCGGACATCATCCTGCTGGAGAAGGACCTGACCGTCCTGGAGCAGGGTGTCGTCCAGGGCCGGACCACCTTCGGCAACACGGTCAAGTACATCAAGATGACCGCGTCGTCGAACTTCGGCAACGTCTTCTCGGTCCTGGTGGCGAGCGCCTTCATCCCCTTCCAGCCGATGCTCGCAATCATGCTGCTGGTCCAGAACCTCGTCTACGACATCTCGCAGCTGGCGACCCCGTGGGACCGGATGGACGAGGAGTACCTGAGGAAGCCCCGCAACTGGGACGCCAAGGGCATCGGCCGCTTCATGGTCACCATCGGTCCGGTCAGCTCGATCTTCGACATCTCGATGTTCCTGATCATGTGGCACGTGTTCGAGGCCAACAGCACGGCGAGCCAGTCCCTCTTCCAGTCCGGCTGGTTCATCGAGGGCCTGCTCTCGCAGACCCTGATCGTCCACATGATCCGCACCCGGAAGATCCCCTTCATCCAGTCCCGCGCCTCCTGGCCGGTGATGGTGATGACCGTCCTCGCGGTGCTGACCGGGCTCTGGCTGCCCTTCTCGCCGCTGGCGCCCTCGCTGGGCTTCGTGGCCCTGCCGGCGAGCTACTTCCCGTGGCTGATCGGCGTACTGCTCGCGTACTGCACGCTCACGCAGCTGGTGAAGACCTGGTACATCCGCAAGTTCAACACCTGGCTGTAGGGGCCTGAACGCGGGAGCCACCCCGTGGTGCCGGTCGGTCGCGCCCGGGACGGGCGGGGGCGAAGAATGAATTGAACACGTTCAGCCCGGCTGGCACTATGGATCCGGACGCCGCCGGCAGGGCCGACGCGTTCGTCCGTCACGCCGCGAGGGGGGATCGAGCGTGCATCAGAAACGTTCCTACGGCAGGGTTCTGCTGGTCTCGACGCTGGTGGGGAACCTGGAGGTGGCGCTCGCCGTCGTGGTGGCGGTGCTGTACGCCCAGACGCAGCCGCCGCCGGACACGCCACCCGACCACACCGCCATCACGGGGGCCGTGTTCTCGGCCTGGCCCCTCGTCGCCGTCATCGCCTTCCTGCTGTCGCTGGTCCTCGTGCTGCCGGCGGTCGCACTGGCCGACCTCCTCGGGCGCCTGCTCGGCCGGCACGCGCCATGGTGGTCGGCGCCGCTGATGGTGGCGGTCCTGCTCGCGCTGCCCGTCTTCGGCTTCTCGGCGCACAACGACGTGCCCACGCGATCCACGCTGATCTTCTGGGCCTGCGCCACCGCCTCGCTCTCGCTGGGCGCGCTGACCGCCCTGCCCAGGCGCGAGGGACTGCTGCGGCGGGTGGCGCTGGGGGGCACGGCGCTGGTGGCGGGCACGGGCCTGCTCGGCGCTCTCGGACTCACCGCCGGCCTGCTGCCCGCGTACGAGCCGCCGAGGATCGGACCGCAGACCATGCCCGGCACCTGGACCGACCACACGAGCGGAACGCTGGTCTTCACCCCGGACGGCCGGGTCACGGCGTCCGGCGTCGGCCTGCACCGCTCCGGCGAGCACCCCAGCGGCCCGTCGCGGCGGTGTTCGGGCTCGGGAACCTGGTCGTACGAGAGCGGGCGGAACGCCCGGTCCCAGGAGGTCCGCGTACGGATCCCCGAGTGCCCGTGGCCGGCCTGGGCCGTCGACGGCACCGCCCGGGAGCCCCGGATCAGCCAGAACGTCGGCGACCCGGGCTCCCGGAGGCTGTACAGGCTGCGGAAGACCTCCGGCGGCTCCTGAGGCCGGAGACCGGGGGCCGGAGCCGCTACTTCAGCGTCGCCGAGGTGAGGCCGGCCTGGATCTGGCGCTGGAAGGAGAGGTAGACCACCAGCATCGGGATCATCGCGATGGTGACACCGGCGAAGAGGACGGGCAGGTCGGTCTCGTACCCCTGTTGCTGCTGGAGCTGGATCAGGCCCTGGGTGAGCAGGTAGCGCTCGGGGTCCGAGCCGGTCTGGGGCTGCATCAGCACCGAGGGCAGGATGTACTGGTTCCACTGGCCCAGGATGTTGAATATCCCGACGCTGATCAGGCCGGGCTTGGCCATCGGCACCATCACCTGGAAGAAGATCCGGGTGTCCGAGGCCCCGTCGATCACCGCCGCCTCGTGCACCGCCGTCGGCAGCGTCCGGAAGAACGAGTGCATGAAGAAGACGGTGAACGGCATCGAGTACGCGACGTACACGAGGATCAGGCCCTGGTACGTGTTCAGCATGTCGAACCGCTTGACCATGAAGAACAGCGGGACGAGCGCGAGGAAGACGGGGAACATCGCCCCGCTGACGAAGAAGTAGTAGACGAACCGGTTCCCCGGGAAGGGGTAGCGGGCCAGTACGTACGCCGCCATCGAGCCGAGCAGCATCGTCAGCGGGACCGAGAACACCATCACGATCAGGGTGTTCGCGAAGTAGTCGCCGATGCCCTTGTCCCAGGCGCGGCCGAAGGCGTCGAGGTTCCAGTTGGAGGGCCAGCTGAGGGCCGATCCGCCGATCTGCGCGTCGGTCTTGAAGGAGCCGAGCGCCAGCCAGATCAGGGGCAGGACGATCAGTACGGCCCAGACGGCGAGGAAGCCGTGGGAGAAGACGTTGAGGACCATGCCCTCGGAGCTCTTCGCGCCCCGTTCGCCGCTCGGTCCGGCTCCCCCGGACCGCTCCGCGGCTGCTTCGCCCGGAGCCTTGATCACTGTGGTCATGAGGGTCTCCCGCTCAGAACTCGATGCGCTCGCGGCGGGTGGCGCGCAGCGTGATGACGGAAAGGATCATGGTGAGGACGAGCATGACCACGCCCATGGCGCAGGCGTAGCCGCTCTTGCCGAAGTAGAGGAAGTTCCTCATCAGCACCGTCGCCATGACCTCGCTGTGGTGGTCGGGGCCGCCGCCGAACTGGCCCGAGGTCATGGTCGACACCAGGACGAACATGTCCATCGCGGCGATGCCCAGGTAGACCGCGGAGGTCTGCACAGAGTCCCACAGCAGGGGCAGGGTGACCTTGAAGAAGGTCTGGGCGCGCCCGGCCCCGTCGAGCAGGGCGGCCTCGTAGATGTCCTTGGGGACGGACTGCATGGCCGCCGAGAACAGGACGAGGTAGAAGCCGACGCCGTGCCAGACGACGACCAGGAGCAGGCACCACAGCACGAGCCGCGGTTCGTTGAGCCATTCGACCGGATGCTGCCGGTCGACCAGGCCGAGGCGGATGAGGACGCCGTTGAGCAGGCCGCCCTCGTCGGTGCGGTACACGGCGCCGAAGAGCACCGCGAGGATGGCGAGGGAGAGGACCTGCGGGAAGAAGTAGACGATCTTGTAGAAGCCCGATCCCCGTACGCCCTGCACCCCGCCGGCCCCGCCCCGCCCGCCCGCGTTCACCATGAAGGCGAAGAAGAGGGCGAGCAGGATGGTGACCACCGGGACGAACACCAGGAGCAGCAGGTTGTTCCACAGGGCGCCGCGGAAGACCTCGTCCTTCATCAGGGCCGTGTAGTTGTCCACCCCGACGAAATCGAAGGTCGGTGACTGGCCCGTCCAGTTGGTGAAGGAGTAGCCGAACGTCTGTACGTACGGCCAGATGACGAAGGTCAGGTACAGCGCGAGGGGTGCGAGGAGGAAGCCGGCGATGAAGCCGCCCCGTCCTCTGCCCTGGGCTACTTGGCTCATGGTGTCCGTCCCTGGAGTGCCCGGTGACCGGTGCCCGGTGGAGCGCGAGGTCAGCTGCGACGGTTGTTCTTGGCGTTCGGGTCCTGCGCCGCCTTGTTTACCGCAGCCTGGGCCCGCTTGATCCACTCCTTCGGCTGAATCCGCTTCGCCATCAGCTCATTGGACGCGTCCTGGATCGCCGTGTCCATTTCGCTGTACCAGTCGGGGTAAAGGTAGTTGAAGGTGTTGTCCCCCGCCGCCTTGAGCGCCCCTACGGCCGACTGGGTGCCCGGCCGCAGCTTCACGCTCGGGTCCACGCCGTCCTTGACCACGGTGAGCGAATTGGCCTGCTGGGCGAAGATGGTCGACCATTCGCGGGACAGCATCGAACGGATGAACTCCAGGCCGCCCGCCTTGTTGGCCGCCTTCTCCGGGACGATGAAGGGCTCGCCGGCGCCGGCCCGGATGGCCTCGAGGGGCAGCTTGCTGTCGGCCAGCAGCGGGACCGGCAGGAACTGCATGTCGAAGTCTTCCGGCGTCTGCTTGAGCTGCTCGTTCTCCAGCCAGGAGCCGGAGGGGATGAAGGCCGCCTTGTACTGGTTCCAGGCGGTCTGGGACTCCGTGTGGGTCAGTCCGTTGGTGCCCGGGAGCAGCAGATCCTTCTCGACGACCTCGTAGACGGCCTCGACGGCGGCGAGGGCCACCGCACTGCCCTCGAAGGCGTTCGGCTCCAGGTTGTCGATCGCCTTCACGGCGTCCAGACCGCCCTTCTTGGCGATCAGGTCCATGATGACGACGTTGATGTAGTAAGGGAACTTGCCCTGGTGCGCGAGGCCGCCGATGCCGGCCTCCTTGGCCTTCGTGCAGACGGCGAGGAACTCGTCCCAGGTCTTGGGGGCGGTCCAGCCCTTCTCCTTGAAGAGCTTGCCCGAGTACCAGAAGCCCCAGACGGTGTAGACGTAGTTGAGCGAGATGAACTTGCCGCCCTGCGTGCCCTGTTCGACGGTGCCCGCGATCAGCAGGTCACGGACCTTCTTGCTCGGGTCGTCGAGCGAGGGCGCGTCGAGCACCGGGGTGAGGTCGGCGAGCTGGTTGCTCTTGAAGAGCACGTCCAGCTTGATCCGCTGGGCGCCGGAGTTGTCGACGACATCCGGCGGGTTTCCGCCGTTGAAGCGCGTCTGGAGCTTTCCGGTGATCTCCTGGGTCCCGAGGTGGGAGCTGGTGGTGCCCCACTTCTTGTCGAAGGCGGCCTCCCAGGCCTTCGCGTAGTCGTCACCGAACCCGCCCTTGAAGACGACGACGTCCATCTTGCTGCCCTTCGAGACGCCGAAGGGGTTCTGCGCGCTCGTCGCGGCCTTGGACGGGCCGCTGGTGGATTCGCCGCCGCCGGACGCGCAGGCGGACAGGAAGCCCATCGTCGGCACGGTGATCAGGCCGAGTGCCGCAGAGCGCTTGATCAGATCACGGCGGCCGAGGCCCTCACCGGTGGATGCCATGCTCATGTCCTCGCCTTCGTCAGAAGTGTGAAGGACGCGGGAAATCACGGCAGTTGCCGTCCATGCGGACGACGCCGCAGTTCCCCGCTGTCCCCCGGGTCCGGGGCCGCTCCTACGAAGCGACCTGGACGGGCACAGGTATAGTCCACTTCCGCTCGCCTGAGCAAGATCGTGCACAAGGATGACCGCCAGCTTTTCCGAGTTGAGACCTGTCCGTCATCTGGCACCGCGTGACGAAAATGCGGAAGGGCCGTACCCCCGTGACGGGGATACGGCCCTATGGTGCCGATTCAGCGGAGAAGGGCTCCGCTTGGCGCGCCCTTAACCCCGGATGAGGTTCCGCAGGACGTACTGCATGATGCCGCCGTTGCGGTAGTAGTCCGCCTCGCCCGGCGTGTCGATGCGCACGACCGCGTCGAACTCCACACCGGTGTCGGTGGTGACCTTGACCGTGCGCGGGGTGGTGCCGTTGTTCAGCTCCTCCACACCGGTGAACGCGAAGGTCTCCTCGCCGGTCAGGCCCAGGGAGGCCGCGGTGGCACCCTCCGGGAACTGCAGCGGCAGGACGCCCATGCCGATCAGGTTGGAGCGGTGGATGCGCTCGTAGGACTCGGCGATGACGGCCTTGACGCCGAGCAGCGCGGTGCCCTTGGCCGCCCAGTCGCGGGACGAGCCGGAGCCGTACTCCTTGCCCGCCAGGATGACCAGCGGGATGCCGGCGGCCTGGTAGTTCTGCGAGGCGTCGTAGATGAAGGAGACCGGCGCGCCCTCGACCGTGAAGTCGCGGGTGAAGCCGCCCTCGGTGCCCGCGGCGATCTGGTTGCGCAGGCGGATGTTGGCGAACGTACCGCGGATCATGACCTCGTGGTTGCCGCGGCGGGAACCGTACGAGTTGAAGTCGCGGCGCTCGACGCCGTGCTCGGTGAGGTACTTGCCGGCCGGGGTGTCGGCCTTGATCGCACCGGCCGGGGAGATGTGGTCGGTGGTGACCGAGTCGCCCAGCTTCGCCAGCACACGGGCGCCGGCGATGTCGGAGACCGGGGTGGTCTCCATCGTCATGCCCTCGAAGTAAGGGGGCTTGCGCACGTAGGTGGACTGCGGGTCCCACTCGAAGGTGTTGCCGGTCGGGATCGACAGCGCCTGCCACTGGGCGTCGCCCGCGAAGACGTCCTGGTAGGACTTGCTGAACATGTCCTCGCCGATCGCGTTCGCGACGACGTCGTTGACCTCGGCCTCGGAGGGCCAGATGTCCTTCAGGAAGACCGGGTTGCCCTCGGTGTCGATCCCGATGGCGTCCTTGGTGATGTCCACCTTCATGGAGCCCGCGATGGCGTACGCGACGACCAGCGGCGGGGAGGCCAGGTAGTTCATCTTGACGTCGGGGTTGATGCGGCCCTCGAAGTTGCGGTTGCCCGAGAGGACCGAGGTGACCGCCAGGTCGGCGTCGTTGATCGCCTTGGAGATCTCCTCCTCCAGCGGACCCGAGTTGCCGATGCAGGTGGTGCAGCCGTACCCGACGAGGTTGAAGCCCATCTTGTCGAGGTACGGGGTCAGGCCGGCCTTGTCGAAGTAGTCGGTGACGACCTTCGAGCCCGGGGCCAGGGTGGTCTTGACCCACGGCTTGCGGGCGAGGCCCTTCTCCACGGCCTTCTTCGCCACGAGGGCGGCCGCGACCATGACGTAGGGGTTCGAGGTGTTGGTGCACGAGGTGATCGCGGCGACGGTGACGGCGCCGTGGTCGATCTCGAAGGAGGTGCCGTCGGCCAGGGTCACCGCGGTGGGCTTGGTGGGCACACCGTTGGAGGACGCCGGGGCGTCGGACGCCGGGAAGGACTCCTTGCCGGCCTCCTCGTCGTCGGAGACGTAGTTGCGTACGTCGACGGCGAACTGCTCGGCGGCGTTGGCGAGGACGATGCGGTCCTGCGGGCGCTTCGGGCCGGCGATGGAGGGGACGACCGTGGAGAGGTCGAGCTCCAGCTTCTCGGAGAAGTCGGGCTCGGCGGCCGGGTCCAGCCACAGGCCCTGGGCCTTGGCGTACGCCTCGACGAGCGCGACCTGCTGGGCGTCGCGGCCGGTCAGGCGCAGGTACTTCAGGGTCTCGTCGTCGATCGGGAAGACCGCGGCGGTGGAGCCGAACTCCGGAGACATGTTGCCGATGGTGGCGCGGTTCGCCAGCGAGGTGGCGGCGACGCCCTCACCGTAGAACTCGACGAACTTGCCGACGACGCCGTGCTTGCGGAGCATCTCGGTGATGGTCAGCACGAGGTCGGTGGCGGTGGTGCCGGCCGGCAGCTCGCCGGTCAGCTTGAAGCCCACGACGCGCGGGATCAGCATGGAGACCGGCTGGCCGAGCATCGCGGCCTCGGCCTCGATGCCGCCGACGCCCCAGCCCAGCACGCCGAGGCCGTTGACCATGGTGGTGTGCGAGTCGGTGCCGACGAGGGTGTCGGGGTACGCCTGGCCGTTACGGACCATGACCGTGCGGGCCAGGTGCTCGATGTTGACCTGGTGGACGATGCCGGTGCCCGGGGGGACGACCTTGAAGTCGTCGAAGGCGGTCTGGCCCCAGCGCAGGAACTGGTAGCGCTCCTTGTTGCGGCCGTACTCCAGCTCGACGTTCTGCGCGAAGGCGTCCGGCGTGCCGAACTTGTCGGCGATGACGGAGTGGTCGATGACCATCTCGGCGGGCGAGAGCGGGTTGATCTTCGCCGGGTCGCCGCCGAGGGCCTTGACGGCCTCGCGCATGGTGGCGAGGTCCACCACGCAGGGAACGCCGGTGAAGTCCTGCATGATCACGCGGGCCGGCGTGAACTGGATCTCCTCGCTGGGCTGGGCCTGCGAGTCCCAGGAGCCGAGCGACCGGATGTGGGCGGCGGTGATGTTCGCGCCGTCCTCGGTACGGAGCAGGTTCTCCAGCAGGACCTTCAGGCTGTAGGGAAGGCGGGCGGAGCCCTCGACCTTGTCCAGCTTGAAGATCTCGTACGACTCGTCGCCCACCTGCAGCGTGCTGCGGGCGTCGAAGCTGTTCGCCGACACGACAGTCTCCTTCATGCATGAATTCGCGCGTATAACCGCAATCCTGCCGCCACGCCCCTTGGCCAATCCGCTAAGGTAGGGCTAAGTTAGGTAACCCTTACCAGCGGGGGCGGCTGCGGTACGCCTTCGGCAGATATCTCGATGTCGAGATAACTCTAGTACATGTCCGGGGGGAGGGACGAGGCGCGCACCCGCAGTCCTGCCGGGACCGTCAGCTGACCAGTCGATTCCGCATGCCCGGATTCGATCAGGTTGACCAGGACAGACACCGCAGAGGCGGCGATCCGCTCCGGATTCAGGGTGACGGTGGTCACGGCCGGTTCGGTCTCCGCGTACGCCGGATCCTCGCTGGCGCAGACCAGCAGCAGCCGGAGACCGTGGCGCTCGGCGGCGGCCAGCACCTGGCGGCCCCCCGGGTCGTACACGCAGTACACGGCGTCGGGCCGGTCCGCTCCGGCCAACGCGGGGTCGAAGGCGTGCCCGGCCGTGTCGTCCGGGTCGAAGGGGACCAGGAGCGGGGCCAGGCCGCGCTCCGCGCACCACTGTTCGTAGGCCGCGGTGACGGCCCCGGTGTAGAACTCGCGGCCGTAGCCCGAATGCAGTGCGATCCGCCGGGCGCCGGACGCCGCGAGATGGTCGAGCACCTCGCGGGTGGCGGCGGTGTGGTCGTTGTCCACCCAAACGTCCCCCGGCCAGGGGTCGGGCGGCCGCCCGTCGAAGACCACCGGCATGCCCCGCGCCCGCAGGGCCCTCAGCACCGGGTCGCCGGCCGGGCTGTCGAGCAGCAGCATCCCGTCCACGGCGAGCGTGTGCCACAGCGGCTCGGCGCCGCGGTCGGCGGGCAGGGTGGTCAGGGCGTACCCGTGCGCGTGCGCGGCCGAGGTCGCCGCGGTGAGCCAGTGGGAGAAGTAGGCGATCCCCGCGAAGTCCCAGGCGTCGCCGGCGTACGTGGTCACCGCGAGGCCGAGGCTGCGGGTGCGCGGGCCGCGGCGCGCTCCGTAGCCGAGCGCGCCCGCCACCTCGCGGACCCGTCTGCGGGTCGAACCCCCGAGGCGGCCGGTGCCGTTGAGCGCGTGCGAGACGGTCGCGGTGGAGACCTCGGCGGCGCGTGCGATGTCGGCGAGGGTCGGGCCGGGCGGGGGCGTGGGGCCCGGTGCGAGTGCCGGGCCGGACGGGAGGCCCGGTGCGGGTGTCGGGCCGGGCGCGGGTGGGTGCTCTGGCACGCGGCCATCGTACGGATTTCGTCGACGGAGGCGGCTTCTGGTTAAGCGGTTAATCAAACAGTGTCCTGGCCACACCAACGTTTGGAGTGAGCATGACGTCTTCTCCTCTTTCCCGCCGGGGCCTCCTCGCGGCCGCCGGGGTCGCCGGCGTCGCCGGGGCGGCTGGCCTGCTGGGAGCCGCTCCGGCCGCCGCCTCCCCGGCAGCCTCGGCCTCCCCCGCCACCGCCGGGCGGGGGTCGGCTGCCCTGGTGGTCCACAACGCCTCGGTGTTCACCGGGACCGGCGGCCGGGCACCCGTCGAGGCCGTCGCGGTCGGCCGGGACGGCAGGATCCTGGCCACCGGCACCGACGCGGCGGTACGCCGGCACGTGGGCCGGGACACCGAGGTCGTCGACGCCCGCCGCAGCACGGTGATGAGCGGCATCCACGACGGCCACGTCCACCCGCTCGGCGCGGGCGAACGCTCGCTGTCCCCCTCGCTGGGCGGCGCGGAGACCACCCCGGCCGAGCTCCAGGAGATCCTGACCGGCTTCCTCGCCGACACGGGCGGCGCGGGCGCGGAGCCCAACCGCTGGCTGGTGGTCGAGGACTGGAACCCGGTCGGACTGCTCCCCGTGGGCACCCACCCGCACCACGCGGTGCTGGACGCGCTCCCGACCCGGCGCCCGATCGCCCTCGTCGGCGGCGACGGGCACAACCTGTGGGCCAATCAGCGGGCCCTGGACATCGCCGGGATCACGGCGGCCACGCCCGACCCGGTCGGCGGCAAGGTGGTGAAGGGTGCGGACGGCCGGCCGACGGGCGTCCTCAAGGACGACGCCCAGGGCCTGGTGCGGCGGCACATACCGGAACCCACCCGGGCCGAGCTGGTCGCGGCGTGCGCGAAGGTGCTGGAGCTGGCGGCCGCCTCCGGGGTCACGACGATGATGGACGCGCTGGTGGGACGGCACGAGCTGGAGCTGTACCAGGCCCTCTCGGCGGCGGGGAAGCTGCCGCAGCGGATCGTGCCGGCCATCCGGCTGGAGGCGGAGCAGACCAGGGACCCGGCGGGCGCGCTGGCGTACGCGCGGGGCCTGCGGCGGGAGTTCGAGGGGGTGCGGGGGCTCCGGTTCGGGATGATCAAGGTCTTCCTGGACGGGGTCATCGAGTACCCGGCGCAGACGGCCGCGCTGCTGGCGCCGTACCTCGACGGGAACGGCGGGCCGACCGGCAACCGGGGCGAGCTCTACACCTCGGCGGCGGACTACGGCCGGCTCGCCGCAGCCTTCAACGGGGCGGGCTGGCAGATGCACGCCCACGGACTCGGCGACCGTGCGGTGCGCACCGCTCTGGACGGATACGCGTACGCCAAGCGGGTGACGGGCCGACGGGACGCCCGCAACGCCGTGGCGCACCTGCAGCTCGTGGACCCGGCGGACCTGCGGCGCTTCGCGCAGCTGGGGGTCACTGCGTGCATGCAGCTCCAGTGGGCGGCGAAGGACACCTGGACGATGGAGGCGCTGCTTCCGTACATCGGCCCCGAGCGGCACCGGTGGATGTACCCGGCGCGGAGCCTGGAGAAGGCGGGGGCGCGGCTGTCGGGCGGCTCCGACTGGCCGGTGGACGCCCTCCAGGTGTGGAACCAGCTGCGGACGGCGATCGACCGGCAGGGCGCCTTCGGGGCGGGCCCGCTGTACCGCGAACTGGAGGGGCTCGGCCGGGACACGGTGCTGCGGATGCACACCTCGGGCACCGCGTGGCAGCTGCGCCAGGAGGGGCTGACGGGCACGGTGGAGCAGGGCAGGGCGGCGGACCTGGTGGTGCTGGACCGGGACGTGACGCGCTGCCCGGTGGCGGACATCAGCGGGACGGGGGTACGGATGACCCTGGTCGGCGGCCGGGTGGTGCACGACGCGGATTCGGCGTCGGGGAAAGCCGCGTCGGCGCGGGTGGCCGGCGCCGCCTCCGGCCCGCGCCCGGCCTCGTACGCGACGGTGCACGCCGGGGGGCGCCACCACGCCTGCAAGCACTGAGCGGGGCGCCGCTGCCGGGGCCGGACCGCTGCGGCCGGGGTCGGCCTGGCCTGCTGCGGCCGGCAGTGGCCTGCCGCGCCCGGGTCAGCCTGCTGCGAGGCCGTGCCGGGCGGCCCAGGCGTTGACGGCGGCGGCGATCTCCTCGGGCCGGTCCTCGGGGCAGAGGTGGGCGGCCGGGCCGCAGTACTCGGTTTCCAGCGCCGAGACGTTCTCCTCGCACCAGGCGACCGTTCCGGGGTCGGTCATGAGCGCCGGCGAGCCGTCGAAGGTGAGCAGCAGCTTGGGCACCTGCGGGCTGTCTGCCAGCCAGGCGTCGTACTTCTCCACGACGGCGTGCACGTCCGCCGGATCGCCGTCGATCGGCAGCGAACGGGCCCAGCGCAGCATGGGCAGCCGGCTCTCGCGGGTCGGGTAGGGGGCGGCGTAGACCGCGTGGTCATCCTCGCTCATCGGGTTCAGGACCGTCTGCTTGATGCTGTCCTCGATGAAGATGTTCCGGTCCAGGACCATCTCCTCCCCGACGCCCGGCGTGCGGAGGGCCTCGAACCGGACCCGCGCGGCGGGCGGGTACTGCTCCCAGCTCAGCGGCCGCACGATCGTCTCCATGAAGGCGATGCCGCGGATCCGCCCGGGGTGCCGGGCGGCCCGGTCGAAGGCGAGTGCGCCGCCCCAGTCCTGACCGACCAGCACCACCTCGTCGAGGCCGAGGGCGTCGAACCACGCGTCCAGGTAGCGGGCGTGGTCCTCGAAGCGGTACTCCCCGCCCGGCTTTCCGGAGCGGCCCATGCCGATGAGGTCGGGGGCCAGGACGCGGACCCCTCCCTCGATGCGGGGCAGGACGCCGCGCCAGAGGTGGGAGGAGGTCGGGTTGCCGTGCAGGAAGACGAAGGGCACACCGTGGGTGCCCGCGCCGCGGTCCTCGTAGTACATGGTCGAGTCGAGCACGTCGATCGTGGCCATGGAGACCCTTTCCGAATATCGTTCGGGCATCTAACGTTAGTGACACCAACGAAACTATATCGTTAGTGGCACTAACGCAATGAGTACCATCGCCCCATGACCACGGAAGAGAACGGAACCCTCGTCCCCGCACGGCTGCGCGAGCTGCCCAGCCGACTGCTCGGACAGGCCTCCACCCACGCGCAGCGACTCGTAACCGAGGGACTGAGTGGGGCAGATGCCCGCAAATGGCACTATGCAGCCCTGGTCGCCCTGGAGGAATCCGGCCCGGCGAGTCAGGCCGGCCTGAGCGCCCGCACCGGCATCCACCGCAGCGACCTGGTCGCCGTCATCAACGAACTCGCCGCACGCGAACTGGTCGAACGGACCCCCGACCCCGAGGACCGCAGGCGCAACGTCATCACGGTCACGGCGCTCGGCAGGCGCCGGCTGCGCACCCTGGAGCAGATCCTCGACGCGGCCCAGGACGAGCTCCTGGCGCCGCTGTCCGCCCAGGAGCGGCAGCAGCTGGTGCGCCTGCTGGGCCGGATCGTCGAGCATCACGCCCACGGAGACCCCGCCATGGAGCCCGGAGACCGGTAACACCCTCTCAAATCACCCATTTGCCACACCTGACGCGGGAGTCATCTCATATCTGAGATAGCGTGCCCCCATGGCAGACGACTACCTCGTACGCATCGGCAAGCTCATCCGTGACGCCCGGCAGCACCGGGGCTGGACACAGAGTCAGCTCGCGGACGCCCTCGGCACCAGCCAGAGCGCCGTGAACCGGATCGAGCGCGGCAACCAGAACATCAGCCTTGAGATGATCGCCCGGATCGGCGAAGCGCTCGACAGCGAAATCGTCTCCCTCGGCTACGCCGGCCCGATGCACCTGCGCGTGGTCGGCGGCCGCCGCCTGTCGGGAGCCATCGACGTCAAGACGAGCAAGAACGCGTGCGTCGCGCTGCTTTGCGCCTCACTGCTCAACAAGGGCCGTACGGTACTGCGGCGGGTGGCCCGCATCGAGGAGGTCTACCGCCTCCTGGAGGTCCTCAACTCCATCGGCGTGCGCACCCGTTGGATCAACGACGGCGTGGACCTGGAGCTGATCCCGCCCGCCCGCCTCGACATGGAGGCCATGGACGCGGACGCGGCCCGCCGGACCCGGAGCATCATCATGTTCCTGGGTCCGCTGCTGCACCGGATGGAGACCTTCCGTCTGCCCTACGCGGGCGGCTGCGACCTCGGCACCCGCACCATCGAGCCGCACATGATCGCCCTGCGCCGCTTCGGCCTGGACATCACCGCGACCGAGGGCATCTACCACGCGAAGGTCGCCCCCGGAATCTCCCCGGACCGCCCGATCGTGCTGACCGAGCGCGGGGACACCGTCACCGAGAACGCGCTGCTGGCCGCCGCCCGGCACGACGGCGTCACCGTCATCCGCAACGCCTCCTCCAACTACATGGTCCAGGACCTGTGCTTCTTCCTGGAGGCGCTGGGCGTCCGGGTCGACGGCGTCGGCACCACGACGCTCACCGTGCACGGCGTGCCGAGCATCGACGTGGACGTGGACTACTCCCCCTCCGAGGACCCGGTCGAGGCGATGAGCCTGCTCGCCGCCGCGGTCGTCACGGAGTCGGAGCTCACCATCCGCCGGGTGCCGATCGAGTTCATGGAGATCGAGCTCGCGGTCCTGGAGGAGATGGGCCTGGACCACGACCGCTCGCCGGAGTACAACGCGGACAACGGCCGCACCCGCCTGGTCGACCTCACGGTCCGCCCCTCGAAGCTCGAAGCCCCGATCGACAAGATCCACCCCATGCCGTTCCCCGGACTGAACATCGACAACGTCCCGTTCTTCGCGGCCATCGCCGCCGTGGCCCAGGGCCAGACCCTGATCCACGACTGGGTCTACGACAACCGGGCCATCTACCTGACGGACCTGAACCGCCTGGGCGGCCGCCTCCAGCTCCTGGACCCCCACCGCGTCCTGGTCGAGGGCCCCACCCGCTGGCGCGCGGCAGAAATGATGTGCCCCCCGGCCCTGCGCCCGGCCGTGGTCGTCCTCCTGGCGATGATGGCGGCGGAGGGCACCTCGGTCCTGCGCAACGTCTACGTGATCAACCGCGGCTACGAGGAACTGGCCGAGCGCCTCAACTCGGTGGGCGCCCAGATCGAGATCTTCCGCGACATCTAAGTCCGCCGCAGCCCGGACCGACCCCGCCTTCCCGGGCCGCCCGTGGGCCGTCTCCGGCGCCTCCGCCCCTGCGGAGACACCGAAGACGGCCCTCCGCGCACACGCCCGCGCGATAGGCATGCGGTGCGCATGCGCACGCCGGGTGAGCCCCGAGGCACCGTGACCGCCCCAACAGGAGCCTTGACGCTCTCTCGTACGCCCAACAGCTCGGAACGCGTAGAAGTGCCGAAATCCGTGCTTCCGCGCTCGTGTTGACGTACTCGCGATGGCGAAGGCCATCGAATCGCGCAGCGGTACGGCACGGAACTCCCCGCCGTTCGGGGAGGCGAACACTCGCCGCACCCCTGATCATCGTCACCCGGCGCACGAGTTGCACGACGCTCCCGAGAAATACATCCTCGCCCCCTGCCACGCCCCGCCCCGCCCCGCCGCATGATTCGCTTTCCGCCCCAGCTTGCTGCCGCTCCTGCCAGGCGACCTGCACCTGACTGACGCTTGGGCGGGCGATGTTGGCAGACCTCCCCACAGCTGCACCTACAACTGCCGGGCAGCCGGCCCTGGACGGTGCGGGGCTCCCGCGTCCCCCGCCGGCCGTCTCTGATCTCCGCCCCAGCTCGCTCATGAATCCATACCTCTAGCGCTTCAGCCTTCCTGCAGGTAGCAGGCATGATCGCGGGAAATCAAGGCCCACGACACCGAACGGGACGACGAATTTCCTTGGTGACTCAGCCCACACGCTGCGTGTGTTTTAGGTGGCCGAGACCTTCGAAGTGGCACGGAGTCCCTGCGCCGGACACAGAAGACCCCAGGTCGGATGAATGATCGTCAATGTCCGCACATGACATGGAAGTTGAGTGGCACCGAGTACCTTGACCGTCAACCGCGGTGGCCGAACAACGGCGTCGCGCGGCACCGGTAATCTAAGTCGCCAACCGCTCCCCGGGGCCGAGCACGGTCGTGGGTTTCCCCGCGGGGTCCGCGAAAGTCGTGGGTCCAGAAAGGGGGCGGCCCGATGGCGCCACAGTCAAAGGGGCACCACAGCAGTAAGGCGGACAAGGTCTACAGCCGGGTCCGCTGGCTCGGACCGATCTACACGGTCTACAAGATCGTGAAGGAGTTCCTGAGCCAGTAAGGGAAAAGCCCCGACCTGGCGGTCGGGGCCCCTCACTGCAATGTGGTGTTTGCCGAGGGCCTCATCTCCGCTGCTGCCAGGCGACGGGAGGTGGGGCCTTCACCCTTCCCGGAACGGCAACGCTCGTAACGCAGGTAGAGCAGCGGGAAGTGTGACGTGAGTCACCAACGCTTCAGTCGGCGGTCCCATCTTGCCTTGCATGCGAGGTCGATAGCGACACCGACAAGGATGTCGATCACTCGGGCAGACACTCTCCATGCGGGGCCGAACCAGCAAACGGCCTGTTCAACGAGCTCGCATCCATGCGAACGTGACGCTTGTCACATCAAATGAGTGACGCAGTGCACACACTTTCGAAACCGAATGATGTCGGTTTGTGCATATCAGAATGTGGACACCCGCCAGGTTGGCTGTCAGCGGCGCAGGATACATGCACTCACCGACAATGACCTGTTGCAGCCAGCGGCGCGCGTCCCAGATTCGGGCACAGCGACGCCGGGCGCACACCAGCGATTCACCATAGGCGGCTCTGGGCTCCATCCGACAGATGTTTCCGCGGGTGCCAGGCAGGATGACGCTCACGAGATGGGATTCCCAAGGGTTTTGCGGGCCTGTCCGCCCTGTCGCGGGCGATGCGCCGAATGCGGCGCTGCGACACGTGACGCCCGTGCCGCAGCCACTGGAAACCACTGGCTCTCCTTGACGCTGCGTGTGAGTTCCAGCGAGGTGTCGGCGAGAGATAAGGGCGACGCAGCGGTGGCGGCCTCAATCCAGAGGCAGGCGAGGCCGGTTCGCGAAGACCGGCGTACCCGACTGCCGGGCGTCTCGGTATGCGACCGGACCCGGTGGTGGTGTGGGCTGCGGTTCAGTCCAGGCCAGGAGGCGCCTCCGGCGGGGGCGCACCAAGCACCCGGAAACACAGGGACCCTCGTCTCCCCGCCGGAAGGGACCGTGCACGGCGGATCGGCGTCCATGTTGTGCGGTCGCTTTGTCGTGGCATCTCATTTCTTTTCAACAACCGGTTCCGGATTCAACTTTCTGGGTATCTTGGCGCCCCTCAAGGCATCCTCGGCACCCGGGAGTTCCCTATGACCATGCTGTCCGGCGGCAGGCGCTTCGGCGGCGCCCTTGCCGTTGTCGCCGCCGTTCTGTCGCTCGTCGCCTGCGATCCGGCCGCGCCGGCCGCCGGTACCCCGAGCGTCGGCGTCACGGCCACCGCCGGCGCCAGTCCCTCGGTCGCGCCGACCGGTCCCAGTCCCAGTCCGAGCGCCAGCGTCCCGCCCACCACGGCCGCGCCGACTTCTGCGGCCCCTGCCGTCGAGCGCACCACCAAGGCACCGGAAGCCGCCAAGCCCGCGCCGCCGGCTCCCACCCGCACCCGTACCCAGGCGCCCGCACCCGCGCCCACCAAGGCGGCCGCCGACTGCTATCCCCTCTCCAACGCCGGCAACTGCTACAAGGCCGGGCAGATATGCCGGAAGGCCGATGTCGGCACGTCCGGGCGCGACGCAGGAGGACGTACGATCCACTGCCGCAAGGACAGCAGCGTCGGTCAGCGCTGGGGCTACTGACCTCCCCGGGCCTACGCGGCCTGCGGGGTGAAGGGGTACAGCGCGTCCTTGCCCGGCTCGACGAGTCCGTAGGAGCTCTCCGGGACCTGGTTCCAGGCCCCCGGCAGGTCACCGAGGGGTTCCGACACGACCAGGCGGGTTTCGTCGGAGACTTCCTGGAGGAACGCCATGTCCGGGTGCAGCTTGCGCAGGGCGTCCACGCGGCTGCTGTAGAACAGCGACCTCGACGCGCCCTGGCTGGAGTAGCGGAAGGCCCACAGGCGTTCGCCGTCGCTGATGGCGAGCGTCATCTGGAGCGGGTACTCCACACCGTGCTCGTGGCCGACGCGCTCCACCACGCCCGCCATCCGGGCCACCGCGCCGGGCGGGTCCTCCTCCAGGCCCAGGGTGAGCGCCAGGTGGAACATCACCTCGGAGTCCGTCGTTCCCTCGACGTACGGGTACAGCTCGGGGTCGATGAGCAGCGTGAGGTCCCGCCGCATGCGGTGGAACTCGGCTATCGACCCGTTGTGCATGAACATCCAGCGGCCGTGCCGGAAGGGGTGACAGTTCGTCTGCTGCACCGCCGTACCCGTCGACGCCCGGATGTGGGCGAAGAACAGCGGGGAGCGGACGTGGTCCGAGATCTCCCGCAGGTTCCGGTTGTTCCAGGCGGGACCGATCTCCCGCAGGATCGCCGGGGAGCCCGTCTCCTCCTCCGTGTACCACCCGACGCCGAACCCGTCGCCATTGGTCGTCTCCACACCCAGCTTGGAGTGCAGGCTCTGGTCGATCAGCGAGTGGGCCGGTCTGTAGAGGATGGTTTCGAGCAGCAGGGGTGTTCCCGAATACGCGAGCCATCGACACATGAGCGATCACCTCGGGGTGCGACGCACGGAAAGCCTTTCCATTGTGGCTTCACCCCTCACTGATCGCCACGCAGGCGGGAAGAACGTGATCAGGCCACTCTGCGGCCCGATCCGGCTGCCGTCCTCGCCATATGCGGCGCCGGCACGGCAGAATCGGGCCTCCGTAGGACGAAGGGGCGGCCATGGCAGTGGGAACGAACTCCGGCGCGGACACGGGGACGGAGGTGCCCGGGCTGACCGGGGTGCCGTTGCTCGGGTCGCTGTTCGACCTGAAGTCCGACTCCCTCGGCACCTATCTGCGGGCCCAGCACCAGCACGGTGACCTGGTACGGATCTCGGCCGGCCCGCCCGGGATGCGGGCCGAGCTGTACTGCGTCTTCTCCCCCGCGGGCGCCCAGCAGGTGCTCGCCACCGACGCCGCCCGCTTCCGCAAGGACAACCGCTTCTACCAGGAGGTCCGGGAGTCCTTCGGCAACGGGCTGCTGACCAGTCAGGACGAGGACTACCTGCGCCAGCGGCGGCTCGTGCAGCCGCTGTTCACCCGGCGCCGGGTGGACGGTTACGCCGAGGCGATCGCCGCCGAGACCGCATCGGTCATCAGCGCTTGGGGCGAGGCCGTCGACGGTGTCGTCGACGTCTCGGACGAGATGATGCACCTCGCCCTGCGTGCCGTGGCCCGCATCCTCTTCGGCACCGATGTCGAGGCCACCGCCGATGTCGTGGCCGAATGCTTTCCGGTCATCACCGACTACGTGCTGCGCCGCGGCTACTCCCCCGCCAACATCCCGCGCCATTGGCCCACCCCCGGCAACCGGCGGGCGGCCGCCGCGATGGACGAGCTCTACGGGGTGTGCGACAGGATCATCGCGGAGCGTCGGCGCGCCGGGACCGGGACGGAGGCGGAGGCGGAGTCCGGAGCCGGAGCCGCCGGTGAGGACCTGCTGACGCTGCTCGCCGCCGCCAGGAGTTCGGACGACGGGGAGTTCGACGCCTCCGAGCTGCGCGACCAGGTGCTGATCTTCCTGCTCGCCGGGCACGAGACGACCGCCACCTCCCTCTGCTTCGCCCTGCACCTGCTGGCCCGCCATCCCGAGCAGCAGGACCGGGCCCGCGAGGAGATTTCCCGCGTGCTGGGCGACCGTACGCCCGGGGCCGCCGACCTGGAGCGGCTGCCGTACCTCACCCAGGTCCTCAAGGAGGCCATGCGGCTCTATCCGGCCGCGCCGGTCATCGGCCGCAAGGCCGTCGCCACCACCCGGATCGGGGAGCACACCATCCCCGCGGGCGCGGACGTGATCCTGGCGCCCTGGGTGACGCACCGCCACCCCGCCCACTGGCCGGACCCGGACCGCTTCGACCCCGAGCGCTTCTCACCCGAGGCGGAGGCGGGGCGTCCGCGGTACGCGTGGTTCCCCTTCGGCGGGGGACCGCGCGCCTGCATCGGGCAGCACTTCTCGATGCTGGAGTCGGTGATCGCGCTGGCGATGATCCTGCGGGCGTACGAGTTCGAAGCCGTGGACACCGAGATCCCGGTCGGCGCGGGGATCACCCTGCGGACGAACGGTCCGGCGCGGTGCCGGATCCGCCGCTCGGACGGGTAGCGGCCGGGCGTCCGGTCATGACGAACGGACGACGGAGACGGTTCCGGGCGGATTGTCCGTGGATATTGGGGTGCGGGCGGTCCGGAACCGGTCGTAGGGTCGGTCCACGTGGAACCACTCACCGAGAAACAGATCCGCTCGTCGTTCGTGAACAGCACCAAGGGCGAGGCGGCGCGGCTGCGGCTGCCCCTCGACTTCGCCGAACTGCCCTGGCAGGAGCTCGACTTCCTGGGGTGGGTGGACCCGGGCGCGCCCCTGCGGGCCCATCTGGTGCTGCCCCGGGAGGGCGGACCGCTGGGGATCTCGCTGCGCGTACCGGCCCTCGGCCGCACCAGCGCGGTGAAGTCCAGCCTGTGCCAGATCTGCCTCACGGGTCACGCCTCCTCCGGGGTCACCCTGCTGGCAGCCCCGCTGGCGGGGGCCCGCGGCCGTGAGGGCAACACGGTCGGCACGTACATCTGCGCGGACCTCGCCTGCCCCCTCTACGTACGCGGCAAGCGGCAGCCGAAGCTGCGCGCCGGGCGGTACGAGGAGTCCCTCACGCTGGACGAGCGGCTCGCCCGCATGACGGACAACCTGGACGCCTTCGCGGCCCGCGTCACCGACACCGCGGCGTGACCCGCCGGCCCACCCAGGGGGCTGCCGTTGCCGCTCCCGTCGCCGCTGCCGCTACCGCTGCCGTCGCCGCCCGCGCCGTCAGCTGTGGTCGGCCGCCGGTGTGTGGTTGCCCTTGAGACGTTCCAGGTCCGAGGGGCGGACCTGGATGACGAACAGTGCGATCAGCGCCCCGACCAGCGTGAACAGTGCGGCCACGACGAAGGCCGAGCTTATGCCCGAGGTGAGGACCTGGTCGCTCCACGGCTTCGGGAGCTGCCCGGTGCGCTGGAAGAAGGCCTTCTGCACCGGGCCGGCCGTGCTGAGGAACTCCGGTATCTGCTCCTTGGCCTCGTTGCGGCTGGCCGTGCCGTAAACGGTCACCAGGATCGACAGGCCCAGTGAGCCGCCCACCTGCTGCATCGTGTTCAGCAGGCCGGACGCCGCGCCCGACTCCCGGTCGGTGACGTTGGACAGGGCCATCAGCGTCAGCGAGACGAACTGCAGGCCCATGCCCAGGGCGAAGAGCAGCATCGGGCCCAGGATGCTGCCGAGGTACGTCGAGTCGACGTCGGTCTGCGTCAGCCAGGCGAGGCCGGCCGCCGAGGACAGCGCGCCGGTGACCATGAAGGGCTTGGGGCCGAACTTCGGCAGCAGTTTCGCCGTGATCGCGGCGCCCACGGCGATCACGGCACTGACCGGCAGGAAGGCGAGGCCGGCCTGGATCGGGCTGAAGCCCAGCACGATCTGCACGAAGAGGGTCAGGAAGAAGAACATGCCGAAGATCGCGCAGGCGAGCATGAGCATGATGCCGTAGGTCCCGGCCCGGTTGCGGTCGGCGAACATGTGCAGCGGGGTGATCGGTTGCGGCGAGCGCCGTTCGTTGAGGATGAAGAGGGTCAGCAGGACCACGGCGGCGCCGAAGGATCCGAGGGTGACCGGGTCGCCCCAGCCCTCCTGGGATGCCCGGATGAAGCCGTAGACGAGCGAGACCATGCCCAGGGTGGACAGCAGCGCGCCGGCGAAGTCGAAGTGGCCCGGGTGGCGTTCGGACTCGCGCAGGACCTTCGTGGCGAGGACCGCGATCACGATGGCGATGGGGACGTTGACGAAGAGCACCCAGCGCCAGTCGAGCCATTCGACGAGGATGCCGCCCGCGAGGAGTCCGATGGCGCCGCCGGCGGCCGAGACCCCGGCGAACACGCCGAACGCCCGGTTGCGGGCGGGTCCCTCGCGGAAGGTGGTGGTGATCAGGGCGAGGGAGGTGGGCGAGGCGATGGCGCCGCCGACGCCCTGGAGGGCGCGTGCGGCCATCAACTGGCCTTCGTTCTGGGCGAGTCCGCCGAGGAGGGAGGCCAGTCCGAAGAGCAGGACACCGAAGATGAAGACGCGTTTGCGGCCGAGGATGTCGCCGGTGCGGCCGCCGAGGAGCAGCAGGCCGCCGAAGGCCAGCGTGTAGGCGTTGACGACCCAGGAAAGGCTCTCCGTCGAGAAGTCGAGAGCGGTCTGGATGTGCGGCAGCGCGATGTTCACGATCGTGATGTCGAGAACCACCATGAGTTGGCAGGAGGCGATGACGAACAGGGCGAGTCCGCTGCCGCTTGCCCGGACCTTGCCGTCGGTCCCGTTGTTGCCAGGCGATGCGTTCGGGTCCACCTTTTCGACGCTAAGCCCGTGCCCCAGGGGTCACCACTCGAACAGCCTAGTGGGGGTGACATTTCACATGTCACACTACGATCATGGATGACTTCCTCAGGCTCTCCGCGAGCACGGCCCGCTTCACCCACGGCGCCCCGCGCGCGTTCTCCTTCGGGGACGACGGCCGGCTGCTCTGGTTCCTCCGCTCGACCGGCCCCACCGACGCCTTCGACAGCCTCTGGGTGCTCGACACCGCCACCGGCGCCGAGACCCGGCTCGCCGATCCCCGCGAACTGTGCCCCGAGCCTGGGTCCCTGCCGGTCGCCGAGCGCCGGCTCCGCGAGCGGACCCGGCTCGTCGCCGCCGGAATCGGCTCGTACGCCCTCTCCGGCGACGGACTGCACGCCGTCTTCGCCCTGTACGGGCGGCTCTTCGAGGTCACCGCCGGCAAAGCCGGAACGCCCGAGGAGATCCCGGCCGCCGGTCCCGCCCTGGACCCGCGGCCGAACGCCGACGGCTCGCGCACCGCATACGTCGCCGACGACGTCCTGTACGTCGCCCCGGGCGGCCGGGTCAGCCCCGACGACGGGGCCCGCTGGGGCCTCGCCGAGTTCGCCGCCGCCGAGGAGCTGGGCCGCACCCGGGGCCACTGGTGGTCCCCCGACGGGGTCACCCTGCTGGCCGCCCGCGTCGACGAATCCGCCCTCCAGCGGCGCTGGTTCGCCGACCCGGCACACCCCGAGCTCCCCGCCGAGGACTTCGCGTACCCCGAGGCCGGCGGGCCCAACGCCGACGTCCAGCTGTGGGTGCTCGGCGAGGGCGGATCCCGGACACGGCTCGACTGGGACGCCGGGGCCTTCCCGTACGTGAGCGACGCGGGCTGGGAGTCCGCCACCGAGATCCTGCTCACCGTCCAGGACCGGCTCCAGCGATGCGTCCTGCTGCTCTCCGCCGACCCGGCCACCGGCCGCACCACCGAACTGTCCCGCACCACCCACCCGCAGTGGGTGGACCCGCTGGTCCCCGGCACTCCGGCCCGCCTCGCCGACGGGCGGATGCTCACCGCCGCCGACACCCCGGGCGGCGCCGCCCGCGCCCTCGCGGTGGACGGCGAGCTGCTCACCGGCGACGGGATCCAGGTCCGCTGCGTGGCCGGGGTCCACGAGGGCCGGCTGCTGATCGAGGCGGGCCTGCGCGACCCGTCCGAGCAGCAGGTGCTGCTGCTGGACCCGGCCACCGGTGAGCTGACCCCGCTCGCCGACGGGCCCGGGGTGCACACCGTGTCCGCGGCGGCCGGGACCCTGCTGCTGACCTCGGCCGGGCCCGACGGGGTACGCCGCACCGTACGCACCCCCGA
Source organism: Streptomyces sp. NBC_01232 (assembly GCF_035989885.1). Classification (GTDB taxonomy): domain Bacteria; phylum Actinomycetota; class Actinomycetes; order Streptomycetales; family Streptomycetaceae; genus Streptomyces. Next base: position 6,272,658 of record NZ_CP108518.1, on the reverse strand, counting down.
CGGGCGGGAGCTGTCCCCCGCCGACCTGTCCGAGCCACTGCCCTACCGGGTGGACGCGATCCTGGAGCGGGTCACCGAACACGGCGTCCCCACCGCCCTCGTACTGCCCCGCGACCACGTCCCCGGCCGGCGGCTACCGGTCCTGGTCGACGGCTACGGCGGCCCCGGCGCGCAGGACATCACCGCCGATCCGCGCCGCCGCCAGCACCGCCAGTGGTGGGCCGACCAGGGCTTCGCGGTGGTGACCGTCGACAACCGCGGCACCCCGTACGTCTCCCCCGCCCACACCCACGCCATGTACCGCGGCTTCTCCGAGGTCACCCTCGACGACCAGGTCGCGGCCCTCCACGCGCTCGCCGCCCGCCACACCGACCTCGACCTCGGCCGGGTCGGGGTGCGCGGCTGGTCGTACGGCGGCTACCTCGCGGCCATGGCCGTACTGCGCCGCCCGGACGTCTTCCACGCGGCGGCGGCCGGGGCCGCGCCGACCGACTTCCGGCACTACGACACCGCGTACACCGAGCGGTACCTGGGCCTCCCGCAGGATCACCCGGAGGTCTACGAGCGGGACTCCCTCGTCCCCGACGCCCCGAAGCTCTCCCGCCCCCTGCTGCTGATCACGGGCCTCGCCGACGACAACGTCCACCCGTCGCACACCCTGCGCCTCTCGCAGGCGCTGACGGACGCGGGCCGCCCGCACCAGCTCCTGGCGCTGCCCGGCGTCACGCACATGACCCCGGGCGGCACCCGGGAGAAGCTGATGGCCCTGGAACTGGAGTTCTTCCGCCGCGAACTGGCCTAGGCCGTCTCGGCCCTGACCGCCCCGCCGGCGGGGCGGTCAGGGCTGCGGGGCGAACACGATGCGCACCAGGGCGATGACGACCAGCACCGCCACCGGTGCGTACCACCAACGCCGCAGCCGGCCCGTGTTCACACCGGCCGCCGTCCCCGCAAGGGCCACCAGCTCCACCACCAGCCCGAGCCCCGCCATCAGCCGCGCGGTGCCCGTCACCGTACGATCCCAGGGTCCTTCGGACTCAGTGAGCAGCGCACCGAGGACGAAGAAGCCCGCAGCGGTGTGCAGCAGCAGCAGGAGGACCGCCGCTACGACTGTCACCAACGGACCGCCCCGGATGCTCCTCGGTATCTGCTCGGTCATGCGGCGCGCGCCTCGTTTCCTCGATGTCGTGGACCGAATGCCGAATGCCCTTGGCGGCGCCCGGAGTCACAGCCGGGGCAGGGCCGGCCCGGTGTCATCCATGCGGACGAGCCTACGCGGCGGCGCCCCGGGGACGTCTTTGTCCCCGGGGCGCCGCTTCCTCCCGTGGGTCCCGTCAGTTCCCCGGGAAGTGACAGGCCACCTCGCGGGAGGCGGCAAGACGCAGGAGCGGGCGCTCCGTGCGGCAGAGCTGCTGGGCCTTGGGGCAGCGCGGGTGGAAGGTGCAGCCCGGGGGTGGAGCGGCCGGGCTCGGCGGGTCGCCGAGCAGCACGATCCGCTCCCGCCGCCGTTCCGCCGCCGGGTCGGGCAGCGGGACGGCGGACAACAGCGCCCGGGTGTACGGGTGCTGCGGGTCCTCGTAGAGGGACTTCTTGTCCCCGATCTCGACGATCCTGCCGAGGTACATGACGGCGACCCGGTCGCTGACCCGTTTGACCACCGACAGGTCGTGGGCGATGAACACGTAGGCGAGGCCGAGTTCGGCCCGCAGCCGTTCCATCAGGTTGACGATCTGGGCCTGGACGGAGACGTCCAGCGCGGAGACCGGCTCGTCGGCGACGATCAGCCGGGGGCTGGTGGACAGCGAGCGGGCGATGCCGATGCGCTGGGCCTGGCCCCCGGAGAACTCGTGCGGGTAGCGGTCGATGTGTTCGGGGATCAGTCCGACGAGCTCCATCAGCTCGGCGGCCCGCCGGCGGGCATCGCCCGCGCTCCAGCCCTGCACCAGCAGCGGGTCGGAGATGATCCGGGCCACGGTCTGGCGGGGGTTGAGAGAGGAGTGGGGGTCCTGGAAGACCATCTGGATGTGCTTGCGCAGCGGGCGCATCGCGGACGGGGAGAGGCGGCTGATGTCCTTGCCCTCGAAGGCGACCCGGCCCGACGTGGGCTCCAGCAGCCGCACGAGCATCCGGCCGGTGGTGGACTTGCCGCACCCCGACTCCCCGACCAGGCCGAGGGTCTGCCCGGCCGCCAGGTCGAAGGACACCCCGTCGACGGCGCGCACGGGCGCCCCCCGGCGCCCGGTCACGGATCGCCGGCCGGGGAAGGTCATGGTCAGGTCCTGTACGGACAGCAGGGGCGTTGCGGTCTCGGTCATCGGGCCGCCTCCTGGGCGGTGCGGTCCCCGGCGAAGTGGCAGGCCACGGTCCGCGCGGGTCCGTCCCCGTACGCCGCCGGTTCGGGCCGTACGTCGGTGCAGCGCGCGGCCGCCCTCGGGCAGCGCGGGGCGAAGGCGCAGCCGGGGGCGGGCGTGAGCAGGGAGGGCGGCGAGCCGGGGATGAAGGGCAGGGGGACGTCGTCGGCGGTGTCCAGGCGGGGCAGCGAGTCGAGCAGGCCCCGGGTGTAGGGGTGGGCGGGGTCGGCGAACAGCTCGTCGGCCGGTGCGTGTTCGGCGGCCCGGCCGCCGTACATGACGAGCACCTCGTGGGCGACGCGGGCGACGACACCCAGGTCGTGGGTGATCATCACGACGCCGAGTCCGCGCTCCTGCTGGAGCCGGGCGATCAGCTCGAGGATCTGCGCCTGCACGGTGACGTCCAGGGCGGTGGTCGGCTCGTCGGCGATCAGCAGGTCAGGCTCGCAGGCCAGCGCCATGGCGATCATCGCGCGCTGGCGCATGCCGCCGGAGAACTGGTGCGGGTACTCCCCCGCGCGACGGGCCGGTTCCGGGATGCCGACCTCGCCGAGCATGTCGACGGCGCGCCTGCGGGCTGCGGCCCGGCCGGCCTTGAAGTGCACCCGGAAGTGCTCGGCGATCTGCTCGCCGACCGTGTAGTAGGGGTGCAGGCTGGAGAGCGGGTCCTGGAAGATCATCGCCATCCGGCGGCCGCGGACCTTGGACAGCTCGCGCTCCGGGAGCCCGGTCAGCTCGCGTCCGGCCAGCGCCACGGAGCCGCTGACCTCGACCGGGCCCCGGTGCAGTCCCATGACGGCGAGCGAGGTGACGGACTTGCCGGAGCCGGACTCGCCGACGATGCCGAGGGTGCGTCCGGCCTCGACGGTGAAGCCGATCGAGTCGACGGCCCGTACGGCCCCGCGCCCGGTGGTGAACGTGACGCGCAGATCTCGTACTTCGAGGAGCGGAGCGGCGGTGTCGGCTGCCATCAGTACCTCACTCTCGGGTCGATGACGGCGTACAGGAGGTCGACGAGGAGGTTGGCGACGACGATGAAGAAGGCGGCGAGCAGGGTGACGCCGAGGACCACGGGCTGGTCGGAGTTGACCAGGGCGCCGTAGAACAGCCGCCCGATGCCCGGGAGTCCGAAGATGGACTCGGTGATGACGGCTCCGGCGAGCAGCCCGCCGAGGTCCATGCCGAAGATGGTCAGGATCGGGGTCATGCCGGAGCGGAGCCCGTGTTTGACGACGACCGTGCGCTCGGGCATGCCCTTGGCACGGGCGGTGCGGATGTACGGCTCGGCCATCGCCTCGATCATCGAGCCGCGGCTCTGGCGCGCGTACATGGCGGCGTAGAGCAGGGCGAGCGCGATCCAGGGCAGGGCCAGGTTCGAGGCCCAGGCGAGCGGATTGTCGGTGAAGGCCTGGTAGGTGGGGTAGGGCAGGAGACCGGCGATGCGGATGACCCCGTAGATGAGCATCACGGAGGTGAAGTACACGGGCAGGGAGGCGGCGGCGACGGCGCCGACCATCAGGGCCTTGTCGGTGGCGGTGTCCTTGCGCAGGGCGGCGGTGACCCCGGCGCCGAGGCCGAGGACCAGCCAGAGCGCGGCGGCGCCGAAGGCGAGGGAGGCGGAGACCGGGAGCCGGTCCGTCAGGAGGTCCCAGACGGGCAGCGAGTTCTCGTAGCTGTAGCCCAGGCACGGGAAGTCGCAGTCGACGGCGTACTGGCCGGTGCCGAGGGTGCGGCCGGTGAAGATGCCGGTGAGGAAGTCGGTGAACTGGCGCCACAGGGGCTGGTCGAGGCCGAGGTACGCCCGTACGTCGGCCAGGCGTTCGGCGCTGCAGGTCTTGCCGCAGGCGGCCGCGGCCGGGTCGGAGGGCAGGACGTAGAAGATGAGGAAGGTGACGGCGGCGATGGCGAGGAGCACGCCGGCGAGGGCGAGCAGCCGGCGGGCGAGGTAGAGGATCAACTGCGGCCGCCCCTCGGGTCGAGGATGTCGCGCAGGGCGTCGCCGAGCAGGGTGAAGGCGAGCACGGCGAGGAAGAGGAAGACGCTGGGGATGACGAAGTACATGGGGTCGGTCTCGTAGTAGGCCACGGACTCGGCGATCATCTGGCCCCAGGAGGGGGTGGGCGGGCGGACGCCGACGCCGAGGTAGCTGAGGGCGGCCTCGGTGCTGATCATTCCGGGGATCAGCAGGGTGGTGTAGGCGATGACGGGGCCCGAGACGCCCGGGAGGATGTCGCGGGTCAGGATCCGCCAGGGCCCGGAACCGCCCACGCGGGCGGCGTCGACGTACTCGCGGTGCTTGAGGGAGAGGGTCTGGCCGCGGACCACGCGGGCGACGCCGGGCCAGCCGAACACTCCGATGACGGTGGTCATGAGGACGATCCGGTTGACGTCCTTGGCCACGGACAGCATCGCGATCATGAAGATCAGCGAGGGGAAGGACATGGTCAGGTCCATGAGCCGGGACAGGGCCGCGTCGGTGCGGCCGCCGAAGTAGCCGGCGGCGATCCCGGCGGCGGTGCCGGCGACCACGACGATGGCGGTGGCGGCGAAGGCGATCAGGAGGGAGACCTGCGCGCCGTGGATCACCCGGGCGTACAGGTCGCGGCCGGTGACGGGTTCGACGCCGAGCCAGTGCTCGGAGCTGATCCCGCCGAGGGCGCCGAGCGGCTGGCCCCCGAGGTAGGGGTCGATGGCGGTCTTGTCGAACTCGTTCGGGGACCAGCCGCCGAGGGCGCCCAGCCAGGGGGCGGTCACGGCCATGAGGACGAAGAGCAGGACGACGCCGAGGCTGACGCGGACGGCGGGGCGGCGGCGGAGTTCCCGCCGGGCGAGCTGCCAGGGGCTGCTGCCGGGCGCTGCCGCGGGCCGGACCGTGGCGGCTTCGGGGGCTGAGGCCGTGCCGGGGGCAGGGGCTGCGCCGGGGGCTGGTGCGCCGCTGCCCGGGGCCCGTGCGGCATCAGTGGCCGGGGTGCCGTCGGGGCTAAGGGGTGCCCGGTCGTCCGGGACCGGTGCGGTGGTGGTCATGGTGTCGCAGGCCTCCGGCTTCCTCAGCCCTGGCTCTTCGCGGGGTCCTTGAGACCGACGGTCGCGTAGTCGACGGTGCCGGTCCACACGGGGTGGCCGAAGGCGCCCGCGATGTTGGTGCCGACGAGGAGCGGCTTGCGTTCCAGGAGGAGCGGGACGTTCGGGGACTTGGCCATCAGGGCCGCGTCGAGGTCGATCCAGGCCTGGTTGGCCTCCTTGGCGTCGGCCATGGCGTTGATCTCGTCGATCCGCTTCATGGTCGCCTCGTCGCGGAACTGGCTGTAGTTGCCCTGGTTGCCCTTGTCCTTGATGGTGCGTCCGTCGAAGACGAAGGGGATCCAGGTGGAGCCCGACGGGTAGTCGGGGCACCAGCCGGTGAGGGTCATGTCGGGGGTGGTGGAGAGGTCGCCGATGACGTCGTAGTAGGCGCCCGGGTCGACGGTGTCGATGACGACCTCGATGCCCGCGCGGGACAGGCCCTGCTGGATGGCCTCCGCCTTGCCCTTGTCGCCGGTGGAGACGGAGAGGGACACCTTCAGGGTTTCCTTGCCGGCGGCCTTGAGGAGTTCCTTGGCCTTGGCCGGGTCGCCGGCCGGGGCGATCTTCAGGACGTCGGCCTGCTTGCCGCCGGAGAGGGCCGGGGGCAGGTAGGCGGTGGCGATCTCGTTGAGGGCCGGGCCGCCGCCCGCGGTGACCACGGCCTCCTTGTCCACCGCGTACTGCATGGCCTCGCGGACCTTGGGGTCGTTGAAGGGGGCGCGGGAGTTGTTCAGGTGGAGCATCTCCGTGCAGCCCTGGGACTCGGCGAGCAGCCGGGCCTTGACGTCCGGCTTGGGGAGCACCTTGGGGGCGCTCTCGGGGCGCATGTCGGAGTACTGGACGGCGGAGGCGTCGGCGCCCTCGCCGGCGATGATCCGGTCGTCGATCTGGCCGCCCTTGAGGCCCATGACGACCACGAACCTGTCCGGGTAGGCCTTGCGGACGGTGTCGGTCTTCGCGTCCCAGTGCTCGTTGCGGACCAGGACCAGCTTCTTGTCGCGGTCGTACGACTCGATCTTGTACGGGCCGGAGGAGAACGGGCGGGCGTCGTACTGGGTGCCCTTCTCCTGGGACTGGGGCACGGGGGCGAAGGTCGGCAGGGTGGCGGTCGCGGAGAACTCGGCGACGGGACGCTTCAGTTCGAAGACGATCGTGCGGTCGTCGGGCGTCTTGACGGAGTCCAGGTGCTGCCCCTGGAGCGGGCCCTTGTAGCCCTCGGTCCCGGCGAGGTACTGGGCGGCGTAATCGGGGCCGCCGGTGAGGTCGGGGCTGAAGGAGCGCTCGACGTTGTACTTGACGTCCTGGGCCCTGACCGGCGTGCCGTCCTCGTACTTGACGCCCTCCTTGAGGGTGAAGGTCCAGGTGCGGCCTCCGTTGGTTGGGGTGCCGAGGTCGGTGGCGAGGTCGGGGACCAGTTCGCTGCCGGCCTTGCCGGGCTCGGCCTTGAAGGTGACGAGCGTGCGGTAGAGCAGCCGGGTGCCGAAGTCCATGGTCGGCATGGTCCAGTTGCGGGCCGGGTCTAGGTGCGCGAAGTCCTGGTTGGACAGGACGGTGAGGGTGCCGCCCTTGGCCGGGGTACCGCCGAGGATCTTGCCGTCGTTGGCGGCCGCGGGGTTGGAGGCGCCCGCGTCGGCCGAGCCCTTCGTGGTGCCGGAGCAGCCCGAGGCGCCGAGTGCGAGAGCTGCCACCAGGGCGGTGGCGAGGGCGAGTTGGGTGCGCTTGGTCATGGTCACTCCAGTGAAGGGCCGCGCTCTAGGATGTGACCGGTAACATAGTAATGTGAAATTGCACTGACAAGGGGTTGGCCGCGCCGTTATCCAGCCGTGTCCCGAACGACTGGTCGGCGCGTCGGCGCGACACCCGGCCCGGCGGGCGGGAGCATGCCGGGTGTGATCACGCAGGCCAAGGCCGCGCAGCGGAGCAGGAGTTCACCAAGCCGGACGCCGGACCGGCGGGATCCGGGGCGAGGGGAGCCGGACCGGCGGGAGCCCGGGCGGCGGGACTTCCTCACCGCCGCGGGAGCGGCGGCGGCGACCTTCGCCCTCGGGGTTCCCGCACGGGCCACCGCCGCCGGCCGGGACGCCGTCACCGCCGTCGAGTACGTCGACGTCCAGCTGCTCAGCATCACCGACCTGCACGGCTTCCTGCAGGGCGCCCCCGGGAGCAACTCCGTCATCATCGGCAATGGCGGCCGGAGCCACACCGTCGGAGGCGTCGCCCATATGGCCGCGCACCTCGAACGGCTCCGTGCGGGGCGCCCCAACTCGCTCTTCTTCACCCCCGGGGACGCCTTCTCCGGCTGGGAGTTCGACGCCGCGGCCTTCGCGGACGAGCCGACCATCGAGGCCCTCAACCGGATGGGGCTCGACTTCGCCACGGCCGGCAACCACGAGTTCGACAAGTCCCCCGCAATGCTCCAGCGGCACATGGAGCAGGGTGTCCCCTTCCCCGTCGAGGGCCGCGACCACTCCTTCACCGACTCCTCGGGCCTGCGCTTCCACGGCGCCGACTTCCGCTACTACAGCGCCAACCTCGTCTGGGGCGCGGACGGCCGTACGGTCCTGCCCGCCTACCACGTCGAACAGGTCCGCACGGCCGACGGCCGGGAGCTGCCGATCGGTTTCATCCACCTCACCGCCCTGGGCAGCGAACGCTTCCCCGGTTCCTTCCAGCCGGGCCTCGCCACCCTGGACGAGGTCGCCACCGCCGATCGCTGCGCCGCGCTGCTGAAGGCGCAGGGAGTGAACGCGATCGTGCTCAGCCTGCACGACGGGGCGGTCGCGGGCGCGGACTTCAACAGCGGCTCCGCGCCCTCGGGGCCGGCCCTCGACCTCGCGCTGCGGGTCTCCCCGGACATCGACGCGATCGTCACCGGGCACTGGCACACCCGCTTCAACATGATGGTCCCCGATCCGAACGGAGTCCCCCGCCCATTCGTCGAGGCGGGCTGCTACGGCCAGATCATCAACGAGATCAGCCTGCGGCTGGACCCGCTCACCGGCCGGGTGGTCCGGGAACTGACCGTCTCCACCAACCACCCCAACACCCGTGACATCGCCCCTCATCCGGGGCTGCAGGAGGTCGTCGACCACTGGGCGGGGCAGGCGGCCGAGCGCGACCGGACCCGGATCGGACGGCAGACCGGCTCGTTCCTGCGGGCCCGGAATGCGGCGGGCGAGAGCACCATGGGCAATCTGGCCGCCGACTGGGCGCTGTGGGCGGGCAGCCGGCCCGCCGATCCCGAGAACGACGGCAACATCCACCCCAACGTCCCGGCCCAGCTCGCCGTGGTCGCAGCCGCGCCGCGGGTCGGCCAGACGGTCATCGCCGGGGACCTGGTCCTGGACGCGGCCTCGGACGGCGCCGTCACCTTCGGCAGCGCCTGGCGGGCCCTCGGGTTCGGTGACCCGGTCGTCAGCGCGTGGGTGACCGGGCAGCGGATCCACGACGCCCTGGAGGAACAGTGGACGACGACGGAGGACGGCGAGCTGCGCTTCGCTCCCCTGGCCGTCTCCCGCAACGTCCGCTACAGCTTCGACGCGCAGGGGCCGGCCGGGGACCGGGTGCACCCCGAGGAGGTGTTCATCGACGGCAACCCGCTCGATCTCGGCGGCAGTTACCGGCTCGCGGCGCCCTCGTACACGCTCCTCGCGAGCGACGGCTACCCGGCGCTCTCCGATTTCCGTGAGCCCTACCGGCACCAGCGCGACTTCGAGAGCTTCGTCGCGTACGTCCGCGAGACGGCGGTGCTGACGCCGCCGCCCCGGGGGCGGGTCACGGCGGCGAACACGAGCGGCGCGGCGGCCGACGTGGGGACCGTGGTGGACCCGCCGGTCCTGCTCCTGCCCGACGGCACGCCCGTGCCGCGCCCGGAGGCGGCGATCATTTCCGCGGACCGGCCGCAGCCGGTCCGCGGCGGGGGCCGTGCCCCCTGCTGATCGCCCCGGAGGCTACTGGACGCCCGAGCCGAGGCCCCCGGGGACACGGCCGACCGGTTCGTCGCGGCCCTGGGCCCAGAGGGAGCGGACGTGGCCGAGGTGGCGGAGCATGCACTCCTGTGCCGCCTCGGCGTCGCCGCTGAGCATCAGGTCGAGCAGTTCGATGTGCTCCTGCGCGGAGGAGACCAGCTTGCCGGCCTCGTCCAGGCCGGTCAGGCCGTACAGCCGGGAGCGCTTGCGCAGGTCGCCGACGGTCTCCACCAGCCGGTCGTTGCCCGCGAGAGCCAGCAGCGACAGGTGGAAGCGGCGGTCGGCCTCCAGGTAGCCGATCAGGTTGTGCTCGCGCGCGCTGGTGACGATCTCCTCGGCGATGGGACGCAGCGCCTCCAGCTGTTCGGCCGTGGCGATCTTCGTGATCCGGCCGATGGTCGGCACCTCGATCATGGTGCGCAGTTCGGTGAACTGGTCCAGGTCGCGCTCGCTGACCTCGGTGATGCGGAAGCCCTTGTTGCGGACGGGCTCGACGAGGCCCTCCCGGGCCAGGTCCAGCATGGCCTCGCGCACCGGTGTGGCCGAGACGCCGAGTTCGGCCGCGAGACCCGGAGCCGAGTAGACGCTCCCGGGGCGCAGCTCTCCCGCTATCAGCGCGGCTCGGAGTGCGTGGCCGACCTGGTCGCGGAGGCGTTCCTGGGCCTTGATGAGACTGTGCTGCTTCAGGTCACCCATTGCATTTCCTCCGAGACCCCCGTACACGACCGACGAGGAGAGGACCAGCGTACAATGTCACGTTGCGCTGCTCACACTCCGGCGGCCTCGTAGAGCGCGACCGCCACAGCGAGATCTTCCCAGGCCATGCCCACACTCTTGAAGAGCTGTGGACAACTCCGCGGCCCGCCCGCGGGCATCCGCCCGCCGACCAGATCGGCGAGGGTGCCGGTGATGTGACCGGGCCCGATCGCCCCCTCGGCCTCCGGGACGAGGAGGTCCCCGGCCTCCCGCAGGGCCGCCGCCCGGGACTCCACGTACACCGCCGCCCGTCGCACAAGGGCGGTGTCCGTCTCCCGGGCCGTCGGTTCGTGCGATCCGACCGCGACGACGGTGGCGCCCGCGCCGACCAGCCCGCCGTCGAAGAGCGGTTCGCGGGCCGTGGTGCAGCAGATCACCAGATCGGCGTCCGCCACCTCTTTCGGGGTGCCGGTCCGGGCGCGCGGGCCCAGCGTCCGGGCGTGCGCGGCGAGCCGCTCGGCGCCCGCGGCGTCACGGGCGACCACCACCACCTCGGCCAGCTCCCGTACGGCCGAGGTTGCTTCCAGGTGCCCGTACGCCTGCGGCCCGGAGCCGAAGAGCACCAGCCGCAACGGCCGGCCGGCCGGCGCCAGGTGGCGCAGGGCGAGGGCGGAGACCGCCGGGGTGCGCAGGGTGGTCAGCGCCGCCCCGTCGAGCAGGGCCAGCGGGCGCAGGGTGGGCCCGTCCAGCAGGAGGTAGGAGCCGGTGATCCGGGGCAGCCCGCGGGCCGGGTTGCCCGGCGCAACCCCGGCGATCTTCACCCCGGCGTACGCGCCGGACGCGGCCGGCATCAGCAGCAGTTCGCCCCCGCCGGGCACCCCGATCGCGGAACGCGGCGGGCAGCTCTCCGGGTCGAGGCCGCCGAGCAGGGCGGCGGCCACGGCGTCGGCGGCCGCGGCCGGCGTGATCAGTGCGGCCATCCGCCCGGCGCCCAGCCGGGGGATGTCCGTCACAGGAGGAACCCGGCGCCGAGCGCGTCGTGCGGGTCCATCACGAAGGCGTGCTCACCGGTGCGGTGGGCGGTGCCACTGACCTCGGTGACCCCGCCGTCCAGCATCCGCCCCGTGAACACCGTGCCGGCTACCGACTCGTGCAGCAGGTCCTCCCCCGGGCCGATCCGCCCGTCCTCGGCGAGCAGCGCGAGCCGCGCCGAGGTGCCCGAGCCGCAGGGCGAGCGGTCGATCTGCCCGTCGGCGAAGACGGTGACGTTGCGCTGGTGCGGCCCGAACGGGGTGTCGGGCAGCTCCTCGTGGAGGATCACCCCGTAGATCCCGGACAGCAGCGGGCCGCCCGGGTGCCAGGTGGCGGGATGAGTGGCCAGCGCCGCCCTGATCTCCTGTCCGGCCCGCACCAGGGCGGGCAGCGCCGCCCGGGAGACGTCCAGGCCGAGGTCGCGGGCGCGGACCGAGGCGTAACAGGCCCCGGCGTGGGCGATGTCCACGTCGGCGAGCCCGAGCGAGGTGGCGACGGGGACCTTGCGGGCGCCCACCCGGGCAGGGACGTTGCGGAAGGTGACCCCGGTGGTGCGGCCCCCGCCGCGGTGCACGGTGGCGGTGACCCGCCCGGACGGTACGTCGATGCGCACCGGGGCGTCCCCGTCGTCCGGGGCGGCCACGCGCCCGCTCTCCACGGCCCAGACGCCGAGGGCCATGGTGCCGTGTCCGCAGGCGGTGGAGTAGCCGTCCTTGTGCCAGAACAGCACGCCGAAGTGGGCCCCGTCGTCGTCCGGGGGGACCACGAACCCCCCGTACATCCCGGCGTGTCCGCGCGGCTCCTGCACGAGCAGGCGCCGTACGTCGTCCAGCGCGCCCCGGCGCGGGGCGGTCCCCGAGCCCCCCGGGCCGATGACGGTGGCGCAGCGCTCGGCGACGGTGTCCCCGGGGACCGGTGGCATTCCCGCGGCGCCGGAATCGACGATCCGGAAGGGCTCGCCGGCGGTGTGGTAGTCCACCGTGCGGACGGTGATCACAGGAGGAAGCCTCCGGGAAAGGGGTCGGTCGGGTCGAGGAAGTACTGGGCGGTGCCGGTGATCCAGGCCCGGCCGGTGACGGTGGGGACCACGGCGGGGAGCCCGCCGACGGTGGTCCCGCCGACCAGCCGGCCGGTGAACTCGGTGCCGATGAAGGACTCGTTGACGAAGTCCGTGCCGAGTTCCAGCAGGCCGCGGGCGTGCAGCTGGGCCATCCGCGCACTGGTGCCCGTACCGCAGGGCGAGCGGTCGAACCAGCCGGGGTGGATGGCCATGGCGTGCCGGCTGCGGCGGGCGTCGGAGCCGGGGGCGGTCAGGTAGACGTGCTTGACCCCGGCGATGGAGGGGTTCTCGGGGTGGACGGGCCGGTCCGGGCCGGCGTTGATCGCGTCCATCACCGCGAGTCCGGCGGCGATCAGGTCGTCCTTACGGGCGCGGTCGAAGGGCAGGCCCAGAGCGTCGAGTTCGACGAAGGCGTAGAAGTTGCCGCCGTAGGCCAGGTCGTAGGTGACCGTGCCGAAGCCGGGGACGTCGGCCTTGAGGTCGAGGCCGACGCTGAAGGAGGGGACGTTGGTGAGGGTGACGGCGGTGGCCGCACCGTCCTCGACGCGTACGTCGACGCTCACCGGCCCGGCCGGGGTGTCGAGCCGGACGGTGGTGACGGGCTCGACGACCGGCACCATGCCGGTCTCGACGAGGACGGTGGCGACCCCGATGGTGCCGTGCCCGCACATGGGGAGCAGGCCCGACACCTCGATGTAGAGGACGCCGTAGTCGGCGTCCGGGCGGGTCGGGGGCTGCAGGATGGCGCCGCTCATCGCGGAGTGCCCGCGCGGCTCGTACATGAGCAGGGTCCGGACGTGGTCCATGTGCTCGATGAAGTGGAGCCGCTTCTCGGCCATGGTGGCGCCGGGGATCACCCCGACTCCCCCGGTGATGACCCTGGTCGGCATGCCCTCGGTGTGCGAGTCCACCGCGTGGTAGACGTGGCGCGTACGCATTCCGGATTCCCCCCGGTGACTAGTTGAGGCCCTCGGCGAGGGCCTTCTCGGTGGCGGCGCGGACGGCGGCCTCGGTCTCGCCGGTGAGCGGGAAACGGGGCGGGCGGGTGGCGCCGCCGGGGCGCCCGGCCAGGTCCATGGAGAGCTTGATGGCCTGGACGAACTCGGTCTTGGAGTCCCAGCGCAGCAGCGAGTGCAGGGACTTGTAGAGCGGCAGGGCGGTCTCCAGGTCTCCTGCGACGGCGGCCCGGTAAAGGCGCGCGCAGGAGTTCGGGAGCGCGTTGGGGTAGCCGGCGATCCAGCCGACGGCGCCCGCGAGGGCGAGTTCGAGCAGGACGTCGTCGGCGCCGATGAGCAGGTCGAGGCCGGGGGCGAGTTCGGCGATCTCGTAGGCGCGGCGCACGTCGCCGCTGAACTCCTTGACGGCGACGATGGAACCGTCGGCGTGGAGCCGGGCGAGCAGGGCCGGGGTCAGGTCCACCTTGGTGTCGATGGGGTTGTTGTACGCGACGACGGGCAGCCCGGCGCGGGCGACCTCGGCGTAGTGGGCGCGTACGGCGTCCTCGTCGGCCCGGAAGGCGTTGGGGGGCAGCAGCAGGACGGAGCCGGCTCCGGCCTCGGCGGCCTGATCGGCCCAGCGGCGGGCCTCGGCGCTGCCGTAGGCGGCGACGCCGGGCATGACGCGGTCGCCGTCGCCGGCCGCCTCGACGGCGGTGCGCACGACGCGCGCCCGTTCCTCCTCGGTGAGGGTCTGGTACTCCCCGAGGGAGCCGTTGGGGACCACGCCGTCACAGCCGTTGGCGATCAGCCAGGCCACGTGTTCGGCGTAGGCGTCGTGGTCGACGGTGAGGTCCTCGCGCAGCGGGAGCGCGGTGGCGACCATGATTCCGTGCCAGGGGCGGGTGCGGGGCGCGGGGGTGTGCGCGTGGGTCATGTGAGAGCTCCCTAGAGTGGTGTGTGACATTTTACTAGTGGGTGTGGTGCGGCCACAAGGGCCACAGGCACCCGATCAGTGCCCGGCGGGCGGAAGTTCGGCGAGGTGGCGCAGGGGCACCGGGCAGGACAGCGGCCGCCGGTCGGGCGCGGGCCCCTCTCCGGCCAGGGCCGCGACGGCGGGACCGCACATCCGGCCCTGGCACCAGCCCATCCCGGCCCGGGTGAGAAGTTTGACGGTACGGGCGTCACGCGCGCCGAGGTCGTCCGTGGCCTCGCGGATCCGCCCGGCCGGCACCTCCTCGCAGCGGCAGACGACGGCGTCGTCGCGGAGCCAGCCGGTCCAGCCCTCGCCGGGGCGGTGGGCGGCGGCCATCGCGTCGGCGAAGGCGCGCAGCCGCGCACGGCTCCGGATCAGCCGGGGGGCGGGCCGTGCCCCCGCCACGGAGTGCGCGGCCAGTTCCCCCTCGATCATGGCCAGTTGGGCCCCGCCGATGCCGCCGGTCTCGCCCGCCGACCAGATGCCGGGGACGGAGGTCCGCTGCCCGGCGTCCAGGACGAGGGCGACGGTGCCGTCGGGGGCGGGCCGGGTGGCGCAGCCGAGGTTGGTGGCCAGTTCCAGCTGGGGCACGAGCCCGTGGCCCACCGCGAGGGCGTCGCAGGGGATCCGGCGTGCCGTGCCGGGCAGCGGACGCCAGTTCCGGTCGAGCCGGGCCACGGTGACGGCCTCGACCCGGTCGGTGCCGTGCGCCTCGGTGACGGCGCGGCGGGTCAGGAGCCGGACGTGGTGGCGGGCGAGCGCCCCGCCGTAGCCCGCGGCCTCGACGAGCTTGCCGGGATTGCGCAGCAGGGCGGGCAGCCGGCCGGCGTACGCGGTGTAGGCGGCGGCCTCCACCACGGCGGGCACGGCGGCTCCGGCGGCGGCGAGCGATCCGGCGACGGCGAGCAGCAGCGGCCCGCTCCCGGCGACGACCACCCGCCTGCCCGGCAGCACCAGCCCGCCCTTGAGCATGGCCTGCGCCCCGCCGGCCCCGACCACCCCGGGCAGGGTCCAGCCGGGGAAGGGCAGTTGCCTCTCGTAGGCGCCGGTGGCGATGAGCACGGCGCGGGCGGTGACGGTCGCGGCCCGCTCCTCGGGGGCGTGGCCGGCCACGGCGTGCAGGATCCAGGCGTCCTCGTGCGGGAGCACCGTCCAGACGTGGTGGCCCGCGAGGTGGCGGATCCGGCCGGCCGACTCGTGGGCGCGCAGGGCGGCTTCGCGGGTCGCGAACCCGTCCCAGCCGTGGTGCAGGGCCTCGGGGCGGGCCGCACCCAGGCCCGGGGCGGGGTGGCGGTAGTACTGCCCGCCGGGGCGATCGCCCGCGTCGAGGAGGGTGACCCGCAGCCCGAGGCGGGCGGCGGTGACGGCGGCGGCGAGGCCCGCCGGCCCGGCCCCGACGACGGCCAGGTCGGCCACGGGGGCGGCGCCGGGGCCGGCGGGTTCAGACGGCGAGGTCGGCACGGCCGGTTCCCTCCTGGGTGGTGACGGTGTCCCCGGGCCGGGCCGGGACCAGACAGGCGCGCTGGTTGGGCCGGCCGTTGACGGTGACGAGGCAGTCGTAGCAGCTGCCGATCCCGCAGAACGCGCCGCGCGGGGCGCCGCCCTCGCGGGTGGTCCGCCAGGCGAGGATGCCGGCGCCCCAGAGCACGGCGGCGATGCTCTGGCCGGGCTGAGCGGCCAGTTCCCGGCCGTCGAAGGTGATCTCGTGCACGGCTGCCGGGCTGCCGCCGACCAGCGAGCGGGGGCTGCGCATCAGTGCTGCTCCTCGGGGATGTCGAAGGCGGCCGGGTCCGGGTCCGCGGCGAAGCGCTCCGGGCGGAACGGGTGCACGGGGAGCGGCGGTTCGGCCTCCGTCAGGGCGGCGGCGATCAGCAGCCCCGTCGCGGGGGCCAGGCCGATGCCCGCGCCCTCGTGGCCGCAGGCGTGCAGCAGCCCGGGGCGCCGCGGGTCCGGGCCGATCGCCGGGAGGTGGTCGGGCAGGTAGGGGCGGAAGCCGTGGTAGGCGCGCATCACCCGGATGTCGGCCAGGACGGGGAAGAGTGCCGCGGCCTGGGCGGCCAGGCGGCGCAGGGCCTCTGTCGAGAGGGTGCGGTCGAAGCCGACCCGCTCGCGGGTGGCGCCGATCAGTACGGGGCCCGACGGGGTGCCCTCGACCACCGCCGAGGACTGCAGGGCGGCCGAGCCGCTGGCGACGTCCGCGATGTAGTCGGCGGCGTAGACCTTGTGCCGGACCACCCTCGGCAGGGGTTCGGTGACCAGGACGAAGCCGCGGCGAGGGAGGACGGGCAGGGTGATCCCGGCCAGCGAGGCGATGCGGCCGCCCCAGGTGCCGGCCGCGTTCACCACGGCCGGGGCCAGGAGTTCACGGTGCGGCGTGCGCACTCCGCGTACGGCGCCCCGGTCCAGCAGGATCCCGGTCACCTCCTCACCGAGGTGGACCTCGGCGCCCGACGCGGCCAGCAGCCGGGCCGCCGCCTGCGCGGGCTGGACCTGGGCGTCCTGCGGGTAGTGGAAGCCGCCCGCCAGTCCCGGGGCCAGGTGCGGCTCCAGTTCGTGCAGGGCGTCCGCCGCCACCTCCACCGCGTCGACGCCGGAGGCGCGCTGGCCCTCCGCGAAGGTGCGCAGGGCCTTGACGGTCCTGTCGTCGGGGGCGACGACGAGCCCGCCCTTGGACTCGTACTCGATCTCCCGCGGGAGGACCGCGGCGAGCTCGGTCCACAGGCGCGCGGACAGCAGGGCGAGGTCGAGTTCGGGTCCGGCCTCCTTGTCGGAGACGAGCAGGTTGCCTTCGCCGGCGCCGGTGGTGCCTCCCGCGACGGGGCCCCGGTCGACCACGGCCACGGAGAGTCCGGCGCGGGCCGCGTAGTACGCGCAGGCCGCCCCGACGACGCCGGCGCCGATGATCACGGCGTCCAGGGAGTGTCTCTTGAGCACGACAGTAATATGTCACATTCTTTAGGGCCTGCCCAGATGCCGGGCCGAAGGCGCTGCCGGTCAGCTGCGGAGGGGACCCTCACAGCTGTAACTGGAGGTTCCCGCGACCTTGTTGGTCCAGATCTCCACCGGACCGAAGGAGCAGTTCATGTCGGCGAGGTTGTTGGAGGCCGCGCCCGCCCGGTCGAGGATGAAGTAGTCGACCGTCTCCGACATGTCCTTGAAAACCTGGTCGTCGCTGCGCCAGTTCTTCAGGTTCGCGGTGATCCGGCCGGTACAGGTGAAGCGGCGCTTGGCGGCGTCGCCGTTCTCCACACAGTCCGGAGTGTTCTGCGTGGCCGAGGCGAAGGACGACTTCACCGAGGCCAGCGCCGCGTCGCGCAGCTGCCCGTTCGGGGTGAAGGTGGTGTTCGGCACGAAGAGCTGGTCGACCTTGGCGATCTGCGCGTCCAGGAAGCGGTCGTAGTCGCGCTGGAGGTAGGTGTCCGCCCCCGTCCGGTGGCGCCAGGCGTCGTAGGCCGCCACGTCGTTGGCCCGCAGGTGCGTGTACATCTCGCGCAGCAGGGCGGGCTTCTCGGTCCACAGGAACTCGAAGAAGGTGCCCGCGTAGCTGTAGAAGCGGAAGCCGTCGCCGTCGTACGTGGCGTTGAGCAGCTGCTCGACGCTCATCCGCGGGCCGCCGCCGGCCGTGTCGCTGATGATGCTCTTGACGAGGGACTTGCGGACGGCGATGCCGTTGTCGCGGGTGGCGCCGTCGAAGAACTCGGCCGTGCCCTCGTCCATGGCGGTGGTGCGGTCGCCCTCGTACCAGGGGCCCTCGCCGAAGAAGCCGGGGACGGCGAAGCGGCCGTTGAGGTAGTGGGTGTACTCGTGGCGGAAGAGCTCCTCGAGGGTGAGCGAGGAGTCCTGCGGGACGCGGCGCTGGTAGGTGTAGAAGGTGGCGCCGTTCTCGATGTAGATGCCGCCGTTGTTGGTGTCGTAGCCGGTCAGGATCGGGTGGTAGTTCACGTAATCGGCGCGCGAGCCGTAGAGCACGATGTTCAGGGTGGAGTTGGGGTCGCCGGCGAGCGGCTGGTCGGTGCCGAGCACGCGGTGGTACTGGGCCTTCACCTGCTTGCTCGCGTAGTACAGCTGGTCGACCGTGGCCCTGTCCAGGGCGGTGCGGACCTTGATGGCGCCGTTGTCGTAGGAGTAGGTGTAGGGGAAGAGCTGCTTCTCGATGTCCTCCTTGCACACCCCGTACGGCTTGCAGGCGTCGTAGAAGTTGAGCCAGGAGACGACCTTGGCCCAGGGCTCGCTGCCGTTGCCGAAGGCGGCCTTGACGGGCCCGAGCATCGCGCCGAGCTCGGCGACGACCTGGTCGCGCAGGCCCTCGACCTGGCCGAAGCGGGCGTACTCGCTCAGCGCGTCGCGCACCACCCAGGCGTTGCCGGTGTCCTTGAGGTGCGTGTAGGTCGCGAAGGCCTTGAAGGCCTGGCGGTAGGTGGCGTCGGCGGCCACCGCGGAATGGAAGGCGGCGTCCTGGTTGCCCGGGTAGACGCCCAGGTAGGTGACGGACAGGGCGGCCAGTGCGGCGCCCGCCCAGCCGGCGTCGTGGTGGGTGGCCGGGTGGGCCGGGTCCATGGTGGCCAGGACCTGCTTGATGAGGCCGAGCTGGTGCTGGCGCAGGCCGGGCGCGCTGCCGGCGTAGAGGGCCTCGCGCAGGGTGCGGGCGTTGGAGGGCGTCGCGTCGAAGGTGTGGGCGGCGGCGCCGAAGTCGGCGATGGCGCGGCGCATGGCGTCGACGGTGGGGGCGTCGGTGACGTCGATCTCGGTGCGCGAGTAGTCGTGGTAGGCGACCGCGTGCAGGTACGTGAACATCTCCTCCAGGTGGGAGGAGTTACGGCCGTCGTGGGCGGCGGCCAGGCTGGATATCCGGCGGGAGACGGCCTGGACGTGCGCGTCCGACATCACCGGGGTCAGGCGGGCGTCCCAGGTCCAGATGAGGCCGCGCAGGCAGCCGTCGGCGGTGACGGCCTGGTCGGCGAGGAAGTCGGCGAACTGCTCGGGGGTGAGGTTCGTGATCCCGTCGAGGGTGCAGGGGACGCCCGCGGCGACGCTCTTCGCAGTGGGGACGGACTTGGCGGCCCTGCCGCGCTTCTCCAGGTCGTCGGCGGGCGCGGCGGCGGCCGTCGAGGCGCCGGGGACCTGTCCGGCGATCTTCTGCCCGCCGGGGGCCGGGGCGGGCGCCGGGGCGTTGTCCTTCGGGTTGGCCAGGCGCTCGACCTCGTCGAACGGGTTCCCCGTGGGGCCGGGGGCGGGGGTGGCCGGGGCGGCCTGTGCGCCGGTGAAGGTGGCCGGGGCCGCGGACTCGGCGGCCTGCGTGACGGCCTGACCCGCGCCGGCGAGGAGGGTCACGGCTACGGCGGAGGCGAGAAGGGAAGAGCGCACAGCTCTGTGCTTGAGCACCGAGAACTCCTGATTGGAGAGAGGTGAAGTGGGGGGTGGTGCGTGAACTGCCCTGCGTCACACGGCGTTTGACGGGGGTTAACGTGCCGCGGTGTGAGCTGTAACATAGTAATGTGAAATTGCACTGACAAGCCCTATGCGCCCACCAGTTCGCATCTTTCTTGAGGGAGCCCTCGTGACCGACGCCCCCACCGACGCCTCCGCCCACCTCAACACGGGCAGTCACGACCGCCCGGTGTCACCCGAGTTGTCCCGGTTCATGGCGGGCAACTGGACCCCGACCCCGCTGTCCGACTCCACCCGCGTCCCCGGCCACGCCGTCACACCGGCCCGGCGGGCCCGGCTCTCGGCCCGCTTCCCGGGCGAGCGGCTGATCGTCTCGGCCGGCGAGCTGAAGGTCCGCTCCAACGACTGCGACCACCGGTTCCGGCCGCACAGCGCCTACGCCTGGCTGACCGGCCTCACGGGCGAGGACCAGGCGGGCCACGTCCTGGTCATGGAGCCGTCGGGCCCGCACGCGCACGAGGCCGTCCTGTACCTGCGGCCGCGCTCGCCGCGGGCGGACGGGAACGGGGAGTTCTACCGGGACCGCCGGTACGGGGAGTTCTGGGTGGGCCGCCGGCCGGACCTCGCGGAGGCCGAACGCCTCACCGGCATCCGCTGCGCGCACCTGGACCGGCTCGGTTCACCGTCCGGCCGCAATGCGGCGACCGACGCCGAACTCGCCTCCGCCCTTTCGGAGTTGCGCCTGGTCAAGGACGCCTGGGAGGTCGAGCAGCTCCAGCTGGCCGTCGACCACACGACGGCGGGCTTCGAGGACGTCGTACGGGCCCTGCCGCGCGCGCTGGCCCACCCGCGGGGGGAGCGGTGGATCGAGGGGGTCTTCGGCCTGCGCGCCCGGGCGGAGGGCAACGGCACCGGGTACGAGACGATCGCGGCGTCGGGCGCCCACGCCTGCACCCTGCACTGGATCCGCAACGACGGCCGGCTGAACGGGGAGGAACTGCTCCTGCTGGACGCGGGCGTGGAGACGGACACCCTCTACACGTCGGACATCACCCGCACCCTCCCGCTGTCGGGCCGCTTCTCCCCCGTCCAGCGCCAGGTGTACGAGCTGGTCCTGGCCGCCCAGGAGGCGGGCATCGCGGCGCTCCGCCCGGGAGCGAGCTTCGGGGACTTCCACCGGGCCGGGATGCGGGTGATCGCGGAGGGCCTGGCGCAGTGGGGCGTCCTGAAGAACGCCGAGGGCGACCTGCACCGGCGGTACACGCTGTGCAGCAGCGGCCACATGCTCGGGCTGGACGTGCACGACTGCGCGAAGGCGCGGGCGGAGACCTACCTGGACGGAGTCCTGGAGGAGGGACAGGTCCTGACGGTGGAGCCGGGCCTCTACCTCCAGCCCGACGACGAGACCCTCCCTGCGGAGCTGCGGGGCATCGGCGTGCGCATCGAGGACGACCTGGTCATCACGTCGGACGGCGCCCGCCTGATGTCGGGCGCGCTGCCGCGCACGGTGGCCGGGATCGAGGAGTGGATGGGCCGGCTGCTGGAGGGCTGAGCCCCTCGGCCCCGCCTCACGTGCCGAGGTGGCCGGTCCGCCCGTCCGCGCGGGTGTCCCCGAGCCGGGTCGTGAGTTCCTCGACGAAGGCCTCCAGGTGGGGCGGGCGGGGGCCGGTCCGGGTGGCGCAGTACCAGGTGCGGGTCAGCGGCCGTGCGCCGATGCGGACGAGGGCGAGGTCGTGCGAGGCCGCGTAGGGGGCGGCCACCCAGTTGGGCAGCACGGTCACGCCCTGGCCGCCCGCCACCATCTCGATCACCAGGTCGGTCACCACCGGCATGGTGGTGATCCTCGCCGGCCTGGCCCCCGCGGGGATCGGCAGCGGCATCGACGGGATCCGCTTCTGGTCGTAGAAGTCGTAGAGGACGAGGTCGGCGCCGTCGAAGTCACGGGCTGTCAGGTGTGCGCGCGACGCCCACGGGTGGCCGGCCGGCACCACGGCCATCATCTCGTCCTCGAACAGCCGGGTCAGGGACACCCGGTCCATCTGCAGGTCCGGCTTGGTGACCAGGGCGACGTCGACGAGGTCGGCGAGCAGGGCCGGGACGGGCGCGTCGTCGGCGACG
The DNA here is from genome assembly GCF_035989885.1 of Streptomyces sp. NBC_01232. Taxonomy (GTDB): domain Bacteria; phylum Actinomycetota; class Actinomycetes; order Streptomycetales; family Streptomycetaceae; genus Streptomyces. Next base: position 6,251,071 of record NZ_CP108518.1, on the reverse strand, counting down.
GTTTCGATGCGCACGTCGATGTCCGGTGCGCGCTCGCGGAAGGCCCGCAGTACGGGCGGCAGCCACGGGAAGGTCGTACTGCACTGCGCGGTGAAGCGGACCCGCCGGTCGCGCCCGTCGCGGATCTCGCGCAGGTCCCGGGCCGCCGAGTCCAGTTCGCCGAGGACGTGGCGGGCCGCGACCAGCAGGCGGCGGCCGGCGGCGTTGGGGATCAGGCGGCGGCCCTTGCGATCGAAGAGGGCCATGCCCAGGCGCGCCTCCAGCCGGGTGAGCCGCTGGCTGAGGGCGGGCTGGCTGACGTAGAGCCGCTCGGCGGCGGCGGTCAGCGAGCCGGCCTCGGCGGTGGCGGCGAGCAGCTCCAGGTCACGCAGGTCCACATCCATAACACTGGATTATCACACGCTCCAATCTTCGTCGTGGTGTTATGAGTTGGGCGCTCCTAGGTTCGTGGTGTCAGCCGGCCGGACCCCCGGCCTCCCACGAAGGGCACCAGCACCATGACCGACACCACCACCACGGCCACCACGTCAGCCACCACCACCGCGATCGTCACCGGCTCCTCCAGCGGCATCGGCCTGGACATCGCCCGCGCCTTCCTGGAGAGCGGCGCCGAGGTCGTCCTGAACGGCCGGGACGCCGACCGCCTCGCGAAGGCCGCGGCCGGACTCGGCCATCCCGAGCGGACCGCGTGGGTCGCGGGCGCCATCGCCGACCCGGCGACCGGCGAGGCCCTCGTCCGTACCGCCCTCGACCGGTTCGGCGGCATCGACGTCCTGGTCAACAACGCGGGCACCTTCGCTCCCAAGCCCTTCACCGAGGTCACCGAGGAGGAACTCGACGGCTTCCTGACGGGCAACCTCAAGGGCACCTACCTCACCACCCAGGCCGTGGTACGGGCGCTGCGCGCACAGGGCCGGGGCGGCAGCATCGTCAACATCGGCACCGTCCTCGTGGACCACGCGCTGGCGGGCTTCCCGTCCTCCGCACCGGTGGTCAGCAAGGCGGGGGTGCACGCGCTGACGACCAGCCTGGCCGCCGAACTCGCCGCGGACGGTATCCGCGTGAACCTCGTGTCGCCCGGCATCATCCGCACTCCGCTGCACGCGGGCTCCGACGTGGACGCCTTCGGCGGGCTCGCCCTGCTGGAGCGGGTGGGCGAGGTCTCGGAGGTCTCCGGGGCGGTGCTCTACCTCGCGGGCGCCACCTTCGTGACCGGCCACGCCCTGCGCGTGGACGGCGGCCACGTCACCGGCCGCGCCTGAGCCGCAACCCGCCCGGCCCTGCCCCGGCCCTGTCCTGTCCTGCCCTGCCCTGCCCTGCCCTGCCCTGCCCTGCCCTGCCCTGCCCTGCCCTGCCCTGCCCCCGAGAAAATGGGAGACCGATCCACCGTGCCGTACGTCAACGTCAAGATCACCCGCGAAGGCGCCACCGCCGCCCAGAAGGCCGCGATCATCGCCGGCGTGACCGACCTGCTGGTCAAGGTCCTCGACAAGGACCCTGCCACCACGTTCGTCCTCATCGACGAGGTCGACCTGGAGGACTGGGGCGTCGGCGGCGTCCCGACGGATGAGTACCGCCGCCGCGCACGGTCGTAGCGGCCGGGCCTCGTCGGGCCGCGGCGCCGCGTCGGGCGCAGTGTCCGCCCGACGCGGGCGGCGTCCGGGCTACGGGAGGACCGCGACGCCGTCGAGCTCCACCATCGCCCGGTCGTCCCAGAGGCGGACCACGCCGATGACGGCCATCGCCGGATAGTCGCGGCCCGCCGACTGCCGCCAGATGCGGCCCAGTTCTGCCGCATGGGCCCGGTACGCCGCCACGTCCACCGCGTACACCGTCACCCGGGCCAGGTCCGCCGGGGCGCCGCCCGCCGCGGCGAGGGCCGTCAGGAGGTTGGCGAGGGCGACCTCGAACTGCTCCGGCAGGCTGTCGCCCACCACCTTGCCCTCGCCGTCCAGCGCGGTCTGGCCCGCCAGGAACACCAGCCGGGTGCCGGTCACCGCGACCGCGTGCGAGAAGCCCGTCGCGGGCGACAGCTCCGCCGGGTTGATCCGGTCGAGGCTCATCGCGCCGCCACCTTCCCCGGCCGGGCCTGCGGCAGGGCTCCGTACAGTTCCTTCGCGATGATCGTGCGCTGCACCTCGCTCGCCCCCTCGTAGATCCGTGGCGCCCGCACCTCCCGGTAGAGGTGTTCCAGCAGATGGCCCCGCTGCAGGGCGACCGCCCCGTGCAGCTGGACCGCGTGGTCCACCACGTACTGGGCGGTCTCCGTGGCCAGCAGTTTCGCCATCGCCGCCCGGCGCGGGACGTCGCCCGCCCCGCTGTCGTAGGCCGCGGCCGCCGCGTACACCAGCAGTCGGGCCGCCTCCGTGCGGGTGGCCATCTCCGCCACCCGGTGCGCCACCGCCTGAAGGTCGCTCAGCGCCCCGCCGAACGCGCTGCGGCCGGCCGTGTACGCGAGCGTCGCGTCCAGCGCGGCCCGGGCCATGCCCACCGCGAAGGCGCCGACGCTCGGCCGGAAGAGGTTCAGGGTGTCCATCGCCACCCGGAAGCCCCGTCCCGGCTCGCCGAGCAGGTCCTGCGGGCCGACCGGTACCCCGTCGAAGGCGAGGGAGCCGATGGGGTGCGGGGAGAGCATGTCCAGGGGAGCGCCGGAGAGTCCGGGGCGGTCGGCCGGGACCAGGAAGGCCGAGACCCCCTTCGCCCCCGGCCCCTCGCCCGTTCGGGCGAACACCGTGTAGAAATCCGCTTCGGGGGCGTTGGAGATCCAGCGCTTCTCACCGCTGAGCCGCCAGCCCCCACCGTCGGCCGGAGCTGCGGCCGGATCGACGGTCGCCGCCAGCGCCAGCGCCGCGGCGTCCGAGCCCGCCCCCGGCTCGCTCAGCGCGAAGGCCGCCACCGCCCGCCCGGCGCGCACCTGCGGCAGCCAACGTTCCCGCTGCGCCTCGCTCCCCGCGTGCAGCACCGGGTACGCGCCCAGTCCTTGCAGGGCGAGCGCCGTCTCGGCCTCCGTGCAACCGTGGGCGAGGGACTCCCGCAGCAGGCACAGGTCCAGCGCGCCCGAGGCGAACACCCGATCCAGCAGACCCAGCTCCCCCAGCGCCGCCAGCAGCGGCCGGTTGACCCGACCCGGTTCCCCCTTCTCGGCCAGTGGCCTCAGCCGCTCCGCCGCCAGTGCGCGCAACTGCCCGCACCACTCCTCCTGGTCCACCCCGAGCGCGAATCCGGTCATCCGAATATCCCCGCTTCTATCGCGTCCTGTTGACTGCCGTCACCATCACGATACGCTCCTGGAAGGACCTCCAGCGGTGGCTGGAGGAACTACCGCACGGCCGGCTCCACCCCACCCCGGACCGCTGCAGGGGGCGACCCGCCTTGGACCTCAAGCCTTCCGCTCACACCGACACCTTCGCCCGTGACCATCTGCCACCCGCGCACACCTGGCCGGAGCTGGTCTTCGATCTGCCCGAACTGGCCTACCCGGACCGCCTGAACTGCGGTGCCGAGCTGCTCGACGCCACCATCGCCCGGTTCGGTCCCGCGGGCGCCGACCGTCCGGCCTTCCGCAGCGGCGCGGGCGAGGTGTGGACCTACGGCGGCCTGCGCGAGCGCGTGGACCGCCTGGCCCACGCGCTCACCGCCGACCTCGGCGTGGTCCCCGGCAACCGGGTGCTCCTGCGCGGACCCACCGGCCCCTGGCTCGCCGCCTGCTGGCTCGCGGTGATGAAGGCGGGCGCGGTGGCGGTCACCGTACTGCCGCAGCAGCGCGCGCAGGAGCTGGCCACGGTCTGCGCGATGGCCCGGGTGGGGCACGCCCTGTGCCACGCGGACGTACTGGACGACCTGGTCAAGGCCGAGGTGCCGGGGCTGCGGATCACCGTGTACGGGGGCGGGGCGCCGGGCGATCTGCTCCGGCTGGCAGAAAGACATCCCGAGCCCTTCCCGGCCGCCCCGACCTCAGCGGACGACGTCGCCCTGATCGCCTTCACCTCAGGGACCACCGGACGCCCCAAGGGCTGCATGCACTTCCACCGCGACCTGCTCGCCGTCGCCGACACCTTCTCCCGCAGCGTGCTGCGGCCCCGCCCGGACGACGTCTTCGCGGGCAGTCCGCCGCTGGGGTTCACCTTCGGTCTCGGCGGGCTGGTGATCTTCCCGCTGCGGGCCGGGGCCTCGGCGCTGCTGCTGGAGGAGGCGGTACCGCGCCGGCTGCTGCCGGCGCTCGCGGAGCACCGGGTGACGGTGCTGTTCACCGCGCCCACCGCCTACCGGACGATGCTGGACGCCCTGGGCCCGTACGACGTGGGCATGTACGACCTGTCCGCACTGCGCCGCTGCGTCTCGGCCGGGGAGAACCTGCCCGCCGCCACCTGGCAGGCCTGGTACGAGCGCACCGGCCTGCGCATCATCAACGGCATCGGGGCGACGGAGCTGCTGCACATCTTCATCTCCGCCGCCGACGAGGACATCCGGCCCGGCACGACGGGCCGGGTGGTCCCGGGCTGGGAGGCCCGGGTGGTGGACCGGTCGGGGCGGCCGGTCCCGGACAACGAGCCGGGGCTGCTGGCCGTACGCGGCCCGGTGGGCTGCCGCTACCTGGCCGACCCCCGGCAGGGGGAGTACGTACAGGGCGGGTGGAACCTGACCGGTGACACCTACGTCCGCGATCCGGAGGGCTACTTCAGCTACGTCGCCCGCGCCGACGACATGATCGTCTCGGCGGGTTACAACATCGCGGGGCCCGAGGTGGAGGAAGCCCTGCTGCGCCACCCGGACGTGGTGGAGGCGGCCGTGGTGGGCCTCCCGGACGAGCGGCGCGGACAGATCGTGGTGGCGTACACCGTGGCACGCGACGGCGCGGTGCTGACGGAGGAGGTCCTGCGCACCTTCATGCGGGCGGAACTGGCCCCGCACAAGTGCCCGCGCTCCTTCGTCTTCCTGCCCGCGCTCCCCCGCACCGCGACGGGCAAGCTGCAGCGCTTCCGGCTGCGCGAACCCGGCGCCCGGCCCGATCCGCCCGACAGGATCTAGAGTGAACCCGTGGTCGAGCAGCACACCCCGCGATCCCTGATCGTCACGTTCTACGGAGCCTACGGGCGGGCCTTCGAGGGCCCGGTCCCGGTGTCCGCGCTGATCCGCCTGCTGGGCGCGGCCGGCGTGGACGCCCCGTCGGTCCGCTCGTCGGTGTCCCGGCTGAAGCGCCGCGGCTTCCTGCTGCCCGGGCGCGCGGCGGACGGTTCGGCGGCGTACGGGCTCTCCGAGGAGGCGCGGCAGCTGCTGGACGACGGCGACCGGCGGATCTACGGCAGCCCGCAGCTGTCGGACGAGTGGCTGGTGGCGGTGTTCTCCGTCCCCGAGCAGGAGCGGAACAAGCGCCACCTGCTGCGCTCGCGGCTGGCCCGGCTCGGTTTCGGCGCGGTGGCGCCGGGCGTGTGGATCGCCCCGGCCCAGCTGTACGAGGAGGCCGCGCACACGCTGGAGCGGCTGCACCTGACGCCGTACGTGGAACTGTTCCGCGGCGCCCACCTCGGTTTCGCGCCGACCGCCGAGACGGTGGCGCGCTGGTGGGACCTGGCGGCCCTGGCCAAGCAGCACGAGGAGTTCCTCGACCTGCACGAACCGGCTCTGCGCGCCCTCCAGTCGGGCCCGGAGCCGACCCCGGAGGAGGCCTACCGCGGCTACCTCCTCGCACTCGACACCTGGCGCCGGCTGCCGTACGCCGACCCGGGCCTGCCGCGCGCGCTGCTGCCGGCGGGCTGGCCGGGCGACCGCTCGGCGGCCGTCTTCGCCGAACTGCACGAACGCCTGCGGGATGCGGGGGAGCGCTTCGCGCAACCGTGACGGGCCGGGGCACGTCCTACCCACACATGACGTCACCTGCTGCGCGGCCCTCCCCCAAGAGGCGTCTCCTCACGCTGGGCCCGGCCGCACTCGCCGGACTCGCGTTCGGCTGCGCCGCCATCTCGCTGGCCTCCCACGCCCGGCATTACTGCGACGCCGGCGCGGACCCGGGCGGCATCCTGGAGCTGAGCCTCACGCTGCTCCCGCTGACCGTGGCCTTCACGGCGATCGCCCTGTTCGTGGCGTACCTGCTGGACCGGCAGCCCGTGGCGCTGCAACTGGGCACCGTCCTGTTCGTGCTGGCAGGCCTGACGGTCCTGTACTTCGCCGTGCGCGGCACCCTCGACGGCTATCCCGGGGACCGCACCAGGTGCGGACCCGGCAACGTGCCGCCGTGGTGGCCGGGTTGGCTGCCCGCTTAGGCCGTCTCCGGGGGGCCTGGCAGGGGAAAACCGGATGCGGGCGGGCCGGGCACCGCGCCAGCATGGGACATGAACTGGACCTTCACCACAGATCTGGCGGCCTTCGTGCGCGCGGCGGGCCCGGCCCTGGCCGCGCGGCCCGTCCCCCACACCGTCCTGCTGACCGTGACCGACGCTCTGGCGCGGCGCGGTCCCGATGCCTACGGCGGCGGCACCCCCTTCTTCGGCTGGTGGACCGGCACCGACGGCGCCGTCGCCGGCGGCCTGCTGTGCACCCCGCCGTTCCCGCTGCACCTCGGCGTGGTGCCCGAGGAAGCGGTCCGCGCGCTGGGGGCGGCGCTCGCCACCGAACCGCTGCTCGCCGGGGTGCGCACGCTCAACGCCCGCCGCCCGGACGCCCGGGTGCTGGCCGAGGCATGGGGGCGGCCCACCCGGACCTCCGAGGAGCAGCGCCTGTACCGGCTGGCCGCCCTGGCCGCCCCGGACCCCGCCCCGGCCGGGCGGGCCCGGCCCGCCACCGAGGCCGATCTACCGCTGCTGCTGGAGTGGGTCACGGCCTTCAAGGCCGAGGCGGGCGTGCCGGGCAGCGCCTCCGAGCCCGTGCTGCGCGACCGGATCTCCTATGGCGGGGCCCTGCTGTGGGAGCGGGCCGGGACCCCCGTCTCGCTGGCCGGCTTCTCCCGCGCGATCGGTTCGGCCTCCCGCATCGGCCCGGTCTACACCCCGCCGGAGCACCGCGGCCGCGGCTACGCCGCCGGGGTCACGCACGCGGCGAGCGAAGCGGCGTACGCGACCGGCGCCGCCGAGGTCCTCCTCTTCACGGACCTGGCCAACCCCACCAGCAACGGCGTGTACCTGCGTCTGGGCTACACCCCGGTCGAGGACCGCACGGAGATCGTCTCGGCCTGACGGGCCGGACGGCCTGGGTCGTCTCTTTTGGATCTTGTCGGCCGAGCCCGCGTCGTCCGGTGCCGTGCATCGCAAGGCGGAGGAGCGCCGTTGTACTGGACGTACTGCGGTGCTCCGACAACGCGGCGAGGTGCGGTGCCGGGCGACGCGGGCCCGGCAAGATCCGAAAGAGACGGCCTAGCCGCGGCCCGTCGGCGGGGGGCGGCTGCCCGCGCGGTACGGGGCCGGCCAGGGCGCACCAGGGCCTTCGTAGGACTGGTCGGCGGCCGCGTGCAGGGTCCAGTGGGGGTCGTAGAGGTGGGGGCGGCCCAGCGCGCAGAGGTCGGCGCGGCCGGCCAGCAGCAGGGAGTTCACGTCGTCCCAGGAGGAGATGGCGCCGACCGCGATGACGGGGACGCCGAGCGCGCCCCGGATCCGGTCGGCGTACGGGGTCTGGTACGAGCGCCCGTACTCGGGGGCCTCGTCCGCGACCACCTGGCCCGTCGAGACGTCGATGGCGTCCGCGCCGCGGGCGGCGAAGGCGGCCGCGATCCGCACCGCCTCCTCGGGCGACGTGCCCCCGGGTGCCCAGTCGGTGGCCGAGAGGCGGACCGTCATCGGGCGTTCCTCGGGCCAGACGGCACGCACCGCGTCGAAGACCTCCAGCGGGAAGCGCAGCCGGTTCTCCAGGGAGCCGCCGTACTCGTCGGTGCGGTGGTTGGTCAGGGGGGACAGGAACCCGGAGAGCAGGTAGCCGTGGGCGCAGTGCAGTTCGAGCAGATCGAATCCGGCGTCGGCGGCCCGGACCGCGGCGGCCGCGAACTCGGAGCGCAGCGCCGCCAGGTCCGTGCGCTCCAGGGCCCGCGGGAGCGCCGAGACGCCGGGCCGGTAGGGCAGCGCGGAGGCGGCCACCAGCGGCCAGTTGCCCTCCGGCAGGGGGTCGTCCATGCCTTCCCACATCAGCCGCGTCGAGCCCTTGCGGCCGGCGTGCCCGAGCTGGACTCCGAGGGCGGTGCCGGGCGCCGAGGTGTGGACGAAGTCGGCGATCCGCTTCCAGGCGGCCGTCTGCTCCTGGGTGTAGAGGCCCGCGCAGCCGGGGGTGATCCGGCCCTCGGCGGACACGCAGACCATCTCGGTCATCACCAGCCCGGCCCCGCCGAGGGCCCGCCCGCCCAGGTGCACGAGGTGGAAGTCCCCCGGCACACCGTCCTCGGCGGAGTACATGTCCATCGGAGAGACGACGACCCGGTTGCGCAGGGTCAGGCCGCGCAGGGTGAACGGCGTGAACATCGCGGGGGTGCCGTCCGGACAGCCGAAGTCCCGCTCCACCGCCCGCGTGAACCGCTCGTCGCGCAGCCGCAGGTTTTCGTGCGTGACCCGGCGGCTGCGGGTGAGGAGGTTGAAGGCGAACTGCCGCGCGGGCTGGTCGACGTAGCCGGCGATTTCCTCGAACCAGTGCCGGCTCGCGGCCGCCGCCCGCTGGGTGCTGGCGACCGCGGGGCGGCGGGCCGTCTCGTAGGCGGCGAGGGCGGCCGGTACGTCGTCCGGCGCGGCGGCCACGGCTTCGGCGAGCGCGAGCGCGTCCTCCACCGCCAGTTTGGTGCCGGAACCGATGGAGAAGTGGGCGGTGTGCGCCGCGTCGCCGAGCAGCACCGTGTTGCCGTGCGACCAGTGCGCGTTGACGACGGTGCGGAACTGCGTCCAGGTGGAGCGGTTGCCGTGCAGCGGGCGTCCGCGCAGGGCCTCGCTGAAGATCTTGGCGCAGCGGGCCGCCGACTCCTCCTCGTCGCACAGGTCGAAGCCGGCCGCCCGCCACACCTCGTCGCGCATCTCCACGATCACGGTGGAGGCGTCCGCCGAGTAGGGATAGGCGTGCAGCTGCATGACCCCGTGCTCGGTCTCCGCGATCTCGAAGCGGAAGGCGTCGAAGGCGAAGTCGGCGGCGAGCCAGATGTAGCGGCAGCGCCCGGCGGTGAGCATGGGGCCGTAGTGCGCGGAGTCCGCCTCCCGGACGGCGCTGTGCACCCCGTCGGCCGCGACGACCAGGTCGTACGAGGCCGCGAGCACGGCCGCCGCCGGGGCCTGTGAGCGGAAACGGAGCCGGACGCCGAGCCCGGCGCAGCGCTCGTGCAGGATCTCCAGCAGCCGGCGCCGCCCGATGGCCGCGAAGCCGTGGCCTCCGGAGGTCAGCAGCCGGCCCCGGTGGACGATGTCCACGTCGTCCCAGCGCACGAACTCCGCGCTCAGGGCGGCGTGGACGACGGTGTCGGCCCGCTCGATGCCGCCGAGAGTCTCGTCGGAGAGCACCACGCCGAAGCCGAAGGTGTCGTCCGGGGCGCCCCGCTCCCAGACCTCCACCGTGTGGCCCTGGCGGGCCAGCAGTGCGGCGGCGTACAGCCCTCCCGGTCCCCCGCCGACGACGGCGACCCGCATGGCACCCGGAGTCATGTGACTACCTGCCCTTCCACTCCGGCGGCCGCTTCCCGGTGAAGGCCGCGTGGAACTCCGCGTAGTCCTCGCCGTGCATCAGCAGGGCCTGGGTGGCGGCGTCCAGTTCCACGGACGCGGCCAGGGGCATGTCGAGCTCGGCGGTGAGCAGCGCCTTGGTCTGCGCATGGGCGAGGGCGGGGCCCGCGGCCAGGCGCGCGGCGAGTTCGGCGGCCCGTACGTGGGCCTTGCCCTCCTCGGTGAGCTCGCTGAGCAGGCCGATCCGCTCCGCCTCGGCCGCGTGCACGGGCTCTCCGAGCATCAGCAGCCGGGTGGCGTGGCCGAGGCCGACGACCCGGGGCAGCAGGTAGGCGGCGCCCATGTCGCCGCCGGAGAGGCCGACGCGGGTGAAGAGGAAGGCGAAGCGGGCGGTGGGGTCGGCGATCCGGAAGTCGGCGGCGAGCGCGAGTACGGCCCCGGCACCGGCGGCCACGCCGTGCACGGCGGCGATGACCGGGAAGGGGCATTCGCGGATGGCGCGGACCACCTGGCCGGTCATCCGGTTGAAGTCGAGGAGCTGGGCGGTGTCCATGGCGAGGGTGGCGCCGATGATCTCGTCGACGTCCCCGCCGGAGCAGAAGCCGCGCCCCTCGCCGCCGAGCACGAGGGCGCGCACGGAGCGCTCGCGGGAGAGTTCGCCGAGCAGATCGCGCAGGTCGGCGTAGGCACCGAAGGTGAGCGCGTTCAGCTTCTGGGGGCGGTCGAAGGTGACGGTGGCGACGCCGTCCTGCCGGGTGATCCGGAGGTGGTGCCACCGTTCGGTCGCTGGTGTGGAACCGGTGAAGGGGCTCACACCACCGAAGGTATCACCAGATCGTGACTGCCGTCACAGAAGCGCGACACTTTCGCGCCCGGGGTGCCCTGCGGGACGAGAATTCGACTTCGTATCGTTGAAAGCGGGAGCTCTCCACTTGCGCACGGTTCGCTCCCGACGCGACACCCGACACCGGAACGGATGGTCCTTCCTTGCCCGACGCCTCCGCCTGGCGGATCGCCCTGCCCCGCACGGCGGCCGCCGTGCCCCTCGCCCGCGCCCTCGTCCGCACCGCGCTGGCCGACACCGACGCGCCCGCCGACCGGGACACCGCGGAGCTCCTGACGGCGGAACTGGTCGCGAACGCCGTGGAGCACACCCGCTCCGGCGCCCCGATCGAGCTGGTCGTGGAACTGCTGGCGAGCGGCTGCCAGGTCGAGGTCCACGACGGGGATCCGAGCCCGCCCGGCAATCTGTCGGCCCGTCCGGCCGCGGACCGCCCCGACCCCTGGCAGGAGCACGGCCGCGGGCTGCTGCTGATCCGGGCCCTGAGCTCCGACTGCGGTCACCGCGCCACCCCGGGCGGCAAGGCCGTGTGGTTCACCCTGCCCGCGCAGCGGACCGGCCCCGGCAGGGCGTGACCCGGCCACGGCACGGCATTCGGCTCCGGCGTATGACTATGCGTCACTCCGGCCGGGCCGGCCGAGCGTGGCGACAAGTACGGCCTTGATGGTGTGCAGCCGGTTCTCGGCCTCGTCGAAGACGATGGAGTGCTCGGACTCGAACACCTCGTCCGTCACCTCCAGGGATTCCAGGCCGTGCCGCTCGTGGATCTCCCGGGCCACCTTGGTGCCGAGGTCGTGGAAGGCCGGCAGGCAGTGCATGAACTTCACGTCCGGGTTCCCGGTGGCGCGCAGCACGTCCATGGTCACCGCGTACGGGGACAGGGCCGCGATCCGCTCGTCCCAGACCTCCTTGGGCTCGCCCATGGAAACCCAGATGTCGGTCACGACGAAGTCCGCCCCGGCGACCCCCTCGGCCACCTCCTCGGTCAGGGTGAGGCGGGCGCCGCTCTCCGCCGCGAGCTCCCGGGCCGCGGCCACCACCGACTCGGCGGGCCAGTAGGCCCGGGGCGCGACGATCCGTACGTCCATGCCCAGCAGCGCGCCGGTCACGAGGTAGGAGTTGCCCATGTTGAAGCGGGCGTCGCCGAGGTAGGCGAACGCGACGTGGTTCAGCGGCTTGGCGGTGTGCTCGGTCATGGTGAGCAGATCGGCCAGCATCTGGGTCGGGTGCCAGTCGTTGGTGAGGCCGTTGAAGACGGGGACGCCGGCGTGGGCGGAGAGCTCCTCGACGGCCTCCTGGCTGTCACCGCGGTACTCGATCCCGTCGAACATCCGGCCCAGCACGCGGGCGGTGTCCTTCACCGACTCCTTGTGGCCCATCTGGGATCCGGCGGGGTCGAGGTAGGTGGTGTGGGCACCCTGGTCCGCGGCGGCGACCTCGAAGGCGCAGCGGGTCCGCGTCGAGGTCTTCTCGAAGATCAGCGCGATGTTCCTGCCCTGCAGCAGCCGCTGCTCGACCCCGGCCTTCTTGGCCGCCTTCAGGTCGGCGGCGAGCTCGATCAGGCCGCGGAACTCGGCGGCCGTGAAGTCCAGCTCCTTGAGAAAACTGCGGCCGGCGAGGTCGGTGGCCATGGGGTCGCTCCAGCGTCACGGTGACAGGGGATGCTGGAAGTCTATACGATCCTCTGTATTGATATACAGACCGGTCCACCGGCCGGGCCCGGGACCCCTTCCCCGGGCCCGGCCGGTCTCAGACCGCGTCCCGCTCGACGGGACAGCTCATGCAGCGCGGGCCGCCCCGGCCCCGCCCCAGCTCGCTGCCCGGGATCTCGATCACCTCGATGCCCATCCTGCGCAGGTGGGTGTTGGTCGTCACGTTCCGTTCGTACGCGACGACCACTCCAGGCTCCACGGCCAGCACGTTGCAGCCGTCGTCCCACTGCTCGCGCTCCGCCGAGTGCACGTCCTGCGTCGCGGTCAGCACCCGGATCGAGTCCAGACCGAGCGCCCCCGCGATGGCCCGGTGCATGTGGTCCTCGGGGTGGTCGGTCACCTTCAGCTCATGCGGCCCGCCGCCCGGCTCGATCGTGTAGGAGGGGAGCATGCCGAGCCCCGCGTACTGAGTAAACGTATCTCCGTCGACCATGGTCATCACCGTGTCCAGGTGCATGAAGGCCCTCGACTTGGGCATGTCGAGCGCCACGATGGTCGTCGCCGAACCCGCCGCGAACAGACCCCGTGCCAGCATCTCCACCGCCTGCGGGGTGGTCCGCTCGCTCATCCCGATCAGCACCGCGCCGTTGCCGATGACCAGTACGTCCCCGCCCTCGATCGTCGAGGGATAGTCCGCCTGCCCCTGCGACCAGGTGTGGAAGGCGCCGGAGGTGGTGAAGAGCGGGTGGTGCTTGTAGATCGCCTCGAAGTGGACCGTCTCGCGCTGCCGGGCGGGCCAGCGCATCGCGTTGATGGACACCCCGTCGTAGATCCAGGCGGAAGTGTCCCTGGTGAAGAGGTGGTTGGGCAGCGGGCCCAGCAGGAACCCGTCCAGGTCCAGCGCGTGGAAGCGCACGGACACCGGCTCGGCGTGCCGTTCCAGGAACTCCCGCTTGGTCATCCCGCCGACCAGCGCCTCCGCCAGTTCGGCCGAGGACAGCCCGTCGAAGACCGATCTCAGGTGGTCGGTGGCGAGCGGTCCGTACTCCTTCTCGTCGAAGACGCGGTCCAGTACGAGGTGTCTCGCCTCCGGGATGTCGAGGGCCTCGCACAGCAGGTCCCCGAAGAGGTGGACCTCCACGCCCCGGTCCCGCAGCACGTCCGCGAAGCCGTCGTGCTCCTGGCGGGCCCGGCGCACCCACAGCACGTCGTCGAAGAGGAGCGCGTCCTTGTTGCTCGGTGTGAGCCGCTTCAGCTCCAGGTCGGGCCGGTGGAGGATGACGCGGCGAAGCCGCCCGGTCTCGGAGTCGACATGGAATCCCATGCCGTACACATTCCCAGACCGAACGGCTTTTTGACGTGGCGTCCGCTCAGCGAGGGGTCGCGAGGCCGAGAAGCGCCGAAGGGGCGCCGGTGAGTTCCGGGGTGGTCAGGCCCAGTTCGGGCGCGGTCAGGTTCGGCACCCCGGAGTTGGAGGCGTCCGGCATCGTCAGCAGACCGCCGGCGACCAGGGCGGGCGTCCGGGCCAGCAGGTCGGTGGCCGGCGCCTTCACGGATCCCTCGCCGTCCGTCTCCGGCTTGCCCAGCAGGTTCGGCACCGGGGAGGTGACGAGGGTGCTGCCGAGCTCGGTGCCGACCGGTACCGACGGGAGCAGTGGGGTCGGGAGCATGTTCCCCTTGTGGAAGCGGGGTGACTCGGGCGCTCCCACGACCGGCATCGGCACGCCGGTGCCCACGCGCGGGGTGTCCACGCCCAGCGTGGCCTTCACGGCGTCCAGCGGGACATCGACCGGTACCGACTGGGCCACGGCCGGGGTGGCCGCGCCGGCCGCAGCCATACAGGTCATGAGTGCCGCAATGCTTCCGCGCGCGGTCATCTTCATAGGTGACGTTCCGTCCTTCCAGGGTCGCGGACATTCCGCTGCCCTGGTTGAACGATCCCGCCGGTGGGTTTCCCGGAGTTCTCCGCGAAAGTTCCCCCATACGACCTAATTAGAGGCCGTACGGGGGCCACTCCTTTACGTACCGTGCTGACGCGGCCCGCCCCCGCGACGGCGCCCGCGAGCGTGCTCGCTCACAGGCGCGGGTCGACCGGCTCCGACTCCAGCGCGAGCACCGCGAAGACCGCCTCGTGGACCCGCCACAGCGGCTCCTCGGCCGCCAGCCGGTCCAGTGCCTCCAGCCCGAGCGCGTACTCGCGCAGGGCGAGCGAGCGCTTGTGCCCGAGGAACCGCTCGCGCAGCCGCTCCAGGTGGTCCGGACGCGTGTACTCCGGGCCGTAGATGATCCGCAGGTACTCCCGCCCGCGCACCTTCACCCCGGGCTGGACCAGCCGGCCGCTTCCGTCCCGGGCGTACGCCTGGAGCGGCTTGACGACCATGCCCTCGCCGCCGGCGGCCGTCAGCTCCAGCCACCAGTCGGTGCCCGCCCGTACGGAGTCCTCGTCCGCGGTGTCCACCAGGATCCGGCCGGTGCGGCGCAGCAGCCCGGTGCCGGCCGCCTCGTCGGCGGCGACCAGGCGGTCCAGCCAGAACAGCTGCTCGTCGTGGGGCACGGCGGCCAGCGACCGCCCGGCCGCCGCGAGCAGCTGGAACGGCGCGAACCGTACGCCGTCCAGCCCGTCGGTGGTCCAGCAGTAGCGCCGGTACGCGTCGGTGAAGGCGGCCGCGTCGGTCGCCCGGCCGCGCTGGCGCTCCAGCAGTGCACCGGTGTCGACGCCCCGGGCGGTGGCCGCCTCCAGGGCCGCGACGGCGTCCGGGAAGACGGCGCCGGATGCCGCGCCCACGGCGGCGTACTGGTTGCGCAGCAGGCCGGTGGACTTCAGGGACCAGGGCAGGAGTTCCCCGTCGAACAGCAGCCAGTCGGTGCCGAGTTCCTCCCAGAGACCGGCGTCGGTGACCGCCGCGCGCAGCCGTGCGAGGACCTCTTCGGTGACCTCCGGCTCCTTGAAGAAGGGCCGCCCGGTACGGGTGTAGACGGAGCCCGTCGGGCCGTCGACGCCGAAGCGGGTCCGGGCCGCGTCGGCGTCCTTGCAGACCAGGACGGTCGCGCGGGAGCCCATGTGCTTCTCCTCGCACACCACCTGGGCGATGCCGTCCTTGCGGTACTGGGCGAAGGCCTCGGCCGGGTGCTCCAGATAGCCCTCCTCCCGCGAGGTGGCGGTCGGCGCCATGGTCGGCGGCAGGTAGGGGACGAGGCGGGGGTCCACGGCGAAGCGGCTCATGACCTCCAGGGCCGCCGCCGCGTTCTCCTCGCGCACGTTGACGTTGCCCAGGTGCCGGGTCTCCACGACCCGGCGGCCGTGCACGTCGGCCAGGTCGAGCGGGCGCCCTCCCCCGGACTCCGTCCGGGGGGACCCCCAGTGTCCGCCCGGCGCCTCGGCGACGAGCGGCTTGACCGGCTCGTACCAGACCTTCTCGGCCGGTACGTCGACCAGTTCGCGCTCGGGCCAGCGCAGGGCGGTCATCCGGCCGCCGAAGACGGCGCCGGTGTCGAGGCAGATGGTGTTGTTGATCCAGGTGGTGTCCGGGACCGGGGTGTGGCCGTAGACCACGACGGCCTTGCCGCGGTAGTCCTCGGCCCACGGGTAGCGCACGGGCAGGCCGAACTCGTCGGTCTCGCCGGTGGTGTCCCCGTACAGGGCGTGCGAGCGGACCCGGCCGGAGGTGCGGCCGTGGTACTTCTCGGGCAGCCCGGCGTGGCAGACCACCAGCCTGCCGCCGTCGAGGACGTAGTGGCTGACGAGGCCGCGGATGAACTCCCGCACCTCCTGGACGAACTCCTCCGGCTCCGCCTCCAGCTGCTCGATGGTCTCGGCGAGGCCGTGGGTCCGCTGGACCTTGGAGCCCTTCAGATAACGGCCGAGCTTGTTCTCGTGGTTCCCGGGCACGCACAGGGCGTTGCCGGACTTGACCATGCCCATGACGCGGCGCAGCACGCCGGGGCTGTCGGGGCCGCGGTCGACGAGGTCGCCGACGAAGACGGCGGTGCGGCCAGCGGGGTGGACGCCGTCCTCGTAGCCGAGCTTGGCGAGCAGGGTCTCCAGCTCGGAGGAACAGCCGTGGATGTCACCGACGATGTCGAAGGGGCCGGTGAGGTGGGTGAGGTCGTTGAACCGCTTCTCCAGGACCACCTCGGCGGTCTCGGCCTCGTCGACGGAGCGCAGTACGTGGACCTTGCGGAAGCCCTCGCGCTCCAGGCCGCGCAGCGAGCGGCGCAGGTCGCGGCGGTGCCGCTGGATGACCGCGCGGGGCAGGCCGGCCCGGTCGGGGCGGGCGGCGTTGCGCTCGGCGCAGACCTGCTCGGGCATGTCCAGGACGATGGCGATCGGCAGGACGTCGTGCTCGCGGGCGAGCTGGACCAGCCCGCGGCGGGCCTCGGCCTGGACGCTGGTGGCGTCGACGACGGTGAGGCGGCCGGCGGCGAGGCGCTTGCCCGCGATGTAGTGCAGGACGTCGAAGGCGTCCCGGCTGGCGCTCTGGTCGTTCTCGTCGTCCGAGACCAGGCCCCGGCAGTAGTCGGAGGAGATGACCTCGGTGGGCTTGAAGTGCTTGCGGGCGAAGGTGGACTTGCCCGATCCGGTGGCCCCGATCAGGACGACGAGGGACAGGTCGGTGACGGGAAGTGTGCGCGTACGGGGGGTCTCGGTGCCGGTCATGCTGCCTCGCCCTCCTTCGGGGTGTCGGTGGTGTCAGCGGTGTCGGTGGTGTCGTTCTGGGTGAAGACGGCCATCTGGGTCGGCGGCCCGACCTCGGGGTCGTCGTCGCCGACGGGCACGTACCGGACCCCGTAGCCGTGGCGGCGCGCGACCTCGTCCGCCCAGGCTCGGAACTCCTCGCGGGTCCACTCGAAGCGGTGGTCGCCGTGGCGGACGTGCCCGGCGGGCAGGGTCTCCCAGCGCACGTTGTACTCGACGTTCGGGGTGGTGACGAGGACCGTCCGGGGACGGGCCGAGCCGAACACCGCGTACTCCAGGGCGGGCAGCCGCTCCGGATCCAGGTGCTCGATGACCTCGCTGAGCACGGCCGCGTCGTAGCCGCCGAGCCGCCTGTCGGTGTACGCGAGCGAGCCCTGCAGCAGGGTGACGCGCGCTCTCTGCCGCTCACCCATCCGGTCAAGCCGCAGCCGCCGGGCCGCGATCTGCAGGGCGCGCACGGACACGTCCATACCGACGATCTCGGTGTACACCGGGTCGTTCAGCAGCGCCTGGACCAACTGGCCCTGTCCGCAGCCGAGGTCCAGTACCCGCTGGGCGCCGGCGCCCCGCAGCGCGGCGAGGATCGCCTCGCGCCGCTGCACGGCGAGCGGCACCGGACGCTCCTCCGTGTCGCGGTCCTCGTCCACCGCGTTGTCGAGCTCCTCGACCTCGCTGCCGTCGGACTCGGCGAGGCGGACCAGTTCCAGGCGCTCGATGGCGTCCTGGGTCAGCCGCTTGTGGCGGGCCAGGTAGCGGGAGGAGATCAGGCCGTTCTCGGGGTGGGCGGCGAGCCAGCCGTCTCCGGCGCGCAGCAGCTTGTCGACCTCGTCCGGGGAGACCCAGTAGTGCTTGCCGTCGTCGAGCACCGGGAGCAGTACGTAGAGCTGGCGCAGGACGTCGGCGAGGCGCAGTTCGCCCTCCAGGACGAGCCGTACGTAGCGGGAGTCCCCCCACTCGGGGAACTGCGCGTCGAGCGCCACGGCCTCGGCCTGTACGAGGTCCCAGCCGAGCGGGCCGAACAGCCTGTGCACGAGCTCGGCGCCGCCGCGGGCGGGCAGTACCGGGATCTCGATGCGCAGCGGCCGGGCCTGCTCCGGAAGTTCCGGACGGGCGGCGCACTGCCCCTTGAGCGCGGTGCGGAACACTGCGCTGAGCGCGACGGCGAGCAGCGAGGACGCGGCGTACGGCCGGTCGTTGACGTACTGCGCGAGGGCGGCGTCCGGCGCCCCGCCGCGGCCCTTGCCCCGGCCGCGGCGCACGAGCGCGACGGGGTCCACCTCCAGCAGCAGTGCCGCCGTGCACCGCTGGGCCGAGGCCTCGGGGTAGAACACGTGGGCGGTGCCGTGGGAGGTGGAGAACGCCTGCGTCCTGTCGGGATGCTTGTGCAGCAGGTGACCCAGGTCGGTAGCGGGGCGTTCGGGGGAGCCGGTGGTGGAGATCGTCAGGAACACACCATCGATTGTTGCTGGTCACCCACCCGGCCTGCCTCCGGTTTTTCGAGGTCGCAGCTCAGCGCGGCCGGCCGGGCAGCCGCGAACGGAGGGCTGCGATCCGGTCCGGGCCGATGCGGCAGCAGCCGCCGATGAGGCGGGCGCCGGTGGTGTGCCAGGCCTCGGTGGGCCAGGGGGCCGGGGTGCGGGGGCTGTGCCAGGTCCGGGTGTCCGCGTTCCAGACCGAGCCGTCGTTGGGGTAGGCCAGCAGCGGTTTGGCGGTCGCGGCGGCCGCGGCCTCGAGGGCGGGCAGGACATCGGCGGGGTCGCAGCAGTTGACGCCGACCGCGATGACTTGCGGGGACGCCGCGGCCAGGGCGAAGGCCCCGGGGAGCGGCCGGCCGGACCGCGTGCGGCCGTCGGCCACCGTGTACGAGAGCCAGGCGGGTGCGCCGGTCTCCGCGAGGACGGTGAGCACCGCTTCGGCCTCGTCGGTGTCCGGGACGGTCTCCACGGCCAGGACGTCGGGCCCGGCGGCGAGCAGGGCCTCGATGCGGGGGCGGTGGAAGGCGGCGAGTTCGCGCACGGTCAGGCCGTAGCGGCCGCGGTACTCGGAGCCGTCCGCGAGCACCGCGCCGTACGGGCCCACGGAGGCGGCCACCCACACCTCGTGGTCGGCGGCGTCGGCCGCGCGGGCGGCCAGGTCCACGCTGCGGTGCAGCAGGGCGGTGGACTCGGCGTGGCCGGGGCCGATCTGGTAACTGGCGGTGATCAGCACCTCGGCGCCGGCCCGCGCGTACGCCGCGTGGGCGGCCTCCACCTGGTCCGGGCGCTCGGCGAGCACCCGGCCCGTCCAGAGGTCGCCGGACAGGTCGCAGCCCTGGGCGGCGAGCTGATTGCTGAGCCCGCCGTCCAGGAGCACGGCCCTGCGGGCCAGGGCTTCGGCGAGCGGGCCGGTCGCGCGAGGCATCGGTCGCGCCCCTAGCGGAGCTGGGACAGCACCTGGGCGGAGATCAGCTCCAGGTGGTCCAGGTCGTCGAGGTCGAGCAGCTGGAGGTAGATGCGGGAGGAGCCGGTGGCGCCGTAGGCGCCGATCTTCTCCACGACCTCGGCCGGGGAGCCGGCCAGGCCGTTGGCCTTGAGCTCGTCCACGTCGCGGCCGATGGCGGCGGCCCGGCGGGCCACCTCGGCGTCGTCCTTGCCCACGCAGACGACCAGGGCGTTGGAGTAGCGCAGGTCGTCGGCCTTGCGGCCGGCCTCCTCGGCAGCCTCGCGGACCCGGCCGAACTGCCGCTCGCTGTCCGCGATCGACGCGAAGGGCATGTTGAACTCGTCGGCGTAGCGGGCGGCGAGCCGCGGGGTGCGCTTGGCTCCGTGGCCGCCGATCAGGACGGGGACCTTGGCCTGGGCGGGCTTGGGGAGCGCGGGCGAGTTCTCCACCCGGTAGTGCTTGCCCTCGTAGTCGAAGGTGTCGCCGGCACCGGTGGCCCACAGGCCGGTGACGATGGCCAGCTGCTCCTCCAGCCGGGACATCCGGTCCGCCGGGAAGGGGATCCCGTACGCCTTGTGCTCCTCCTCGAACCAGCCCGCGCCCAGGCCCAGTTCGATGCGGCCGCCGGACATCTGGTCGACCTGGGCCACCTGGATGGCGAGGACTCCCGGCAGCCGGAAGGTGCCGGCCGTCATCAGCGTGCCGAGGCGGATCCGCTTGGTCTCCCGGGCCAGGCCCGCGAGGGTGATCCACGCGTCGGTGGGGCCGGGCAGGCCGTCGGCCGATCCCATCCGCACGTAGTGGTCGGAGCGGAAGAACGCATCGAAACCCAGGTCCTCGGTGGCCCTGGCGACGGTCAGGAGGGTGTCATAGCTCGCGCCCTGCTGGGGCTCGGTGAAAATTCGAAGATCCATACCCCCCATCCTGCACTTCCCGCCCCGGCAGGGTGAATCTTCGTCAACCGGACGGCCCGCCCCCGGGCCCGCCAGTGACCAGCCCGGACGGTGATCGTTGGCTCGGACGGAGCCGGACCGCCCGGCCCGCGCGCCGGCGGCTTCCCGTCGGTGCGTCCACCGCCCCCTTCCGCCCCGGAAGGGCCAGAGCCGAGGAGGCCGCGATGTCCCACGAGGCCGCGCCGGAGACCCACCCACACGCCGGACCGACCGGACAGACAGCACAGGAAGCGCCCGACCTTGCAGGTCAGGAGCCCGCGGTACCCGACCGGGCCGAAGGCGCGCCGAAGGGCCTCCTGCAGCAGATGGAAGAACTGATGGCGGCACTGAACGCCGATCTGTCCCGGCTCGACGCCGATCTCCAGGCCTCCACGGACCGCACCCCCGAGGGCGGGCGCCCGTCCTCCCGGCCATCCTGACCGTGCGGGTCCCGTCGCGCACGGCGGGACCCCGCCCGTACCGCCCTCAGGCAACGCCCGAAGCCGAACCCCGCTCGCGCACCGTCATGCGGCGCAGGATCGCCCGTACCCGGTCACTCGACTCGTCGGCCGCGTCGATCGACTCTATGCACTGCCAGTAGAGGGCCTCCTCGTCCGTCCCGCAGGCCACCCCGACCAGGGCTATCCCCACTTCACCCAGCAGTGCCTGGAGTCCGAGCAGCGCCTGCCGGACGTCCGACACCTCGCTCAACTGCGCCGCCCTCGGCGGATACTCGGGCGCGCTGCCCTCTCCGCGCAGGGCCGCCCGGTCGATCACCCCGCAGCCTCTGCCTCCCGCTTCCCCCAGTCCCCGTGCCTCCGATCTCAGTTCCGGCGGCCCGGTGACCGCCAGATAGCTCCCTATGCCCTGCGCGAGCGCCTGGGTCTGCCAGGCCTCGCCCACGATGTCCCACGCAGCCCCGCTCTGTGCCAGCGCGTGCCGGCCGGCCGCGATGAGCCGTACCGCATCCATATGCCGTCCCCCGTCCGCACGACATCCCGCCGTCCTCACCACTACCCAGAGTGAGGGCAATGAGCCAGTAAAGCCAGGGGTATTCGGAAAATGTGGACACAAACGTGATTGTGGATGAGTCCATCACTCCGAAGAGTGACGATTCGGTGTCGGTGTACCCGGCACGGGGAAGCGGATTTCGTTCCTCTCGATCTTCGCGGCGAGCGCATCCAGCACATCCACCCCGAGGACCTCACAGAACTGCAGCAGATACGCGAGCACGTCGGCCACCTCATCGGCCACGCGATGGGCGGATTCCGGCTTCTCCATGACCCTCGCCGACTCCTCGGGCGTCAGCCACTGGAAGATCTCGACGAGTTCGGCCGCCTCCACACTGAGCGCCACCGCCAGGTTCTTGGGCGTGTGGTACGGCTCCCAGCCGCGCGCCGCCGCGAACTGCGCGAGCCGGCGCTGCAGTTGCTCCAGCCGCTCGTCGGGCCGCCGCCCGGCCGGCTGCGACGGCTCGGGCGGCCCCGACGGCTCGGGCGGCCGAGTCGGCTCGGGCGGCCGAGTCGGCTCGGGCGGCCGAGTCGGCTCGGGCGGCTGTTCCTGCGTCTCGTTCATGGCACCAGGTCTACCACTGCGACGCCCGGCAGGTCGCGGGCGGCGGCCGCCGTCCCCTCCCCCACCTCCGCCACCAGCCTGATGTGGCCACGGCCGCAGGACAGCCCGGCCAGGCGCAGCAGTTCGGCGCTCTGCCGCCGGTCGAGGCCCCGGTCGAAGCCGTCGGCCAGCACCGTCAGCGCCTGCCGCGCGGAGAGCAGTTCGGCGGCCGGGTCCATGGCCAGCACCCCCGGCCCGGTGAGCAGGACCAGCGCCAGGGCGAGGAAGCGGAGTTCGCCCGCGCCCAGCCGCGCGAGCTCGGTGGCGGGCCGGCCCGGGCCGCGGTCCAGTACCGCCGTGACGGGGCCGCCGCCGGCGGGAATCCGTACGTCCAGCCCCACGACGCTCCCCGCACAGCCGGTACGGGCCGCCTCCGCCAGCAGCGCGTGCCGGGTGCCGCATTCGCTGCGGGTCCGGCGCAGCACGTCGGCCAGGTTGGCGCAGTCCCCCAGCAGCCGGCCCTCGCCCGGCGGTACGGCCGTGCGCATGCGGCCGGGCCGGGGGTCGCACGGGAACACCGAGCGCAGGGCCACGACCACCTGCTCGGCGGCGGCCAGTACCTGGCGCTGGCCGGTCGTGGACCCGGCGACGCGGAGCGGAAGCAGCGCCGTGCCGAGCCGGTCGTCGGGCAGCGGGGCCCTGGTGACGCCGACGGCGCCGCCGGTCAGCCAGGCGGCCTGGACGGAGCGCCGGCCCGGGTCGCGCAGGGCGGTGGCGAGCAGGATCTGCCCGTCCTGCGAGAGGCGTTCACCGACGATCCGCAGCGTGGGCTCGGCCTGGACGGCGAGGTCGAGACGGACCGGGCCGGCCGGACCGTCGACGGTGCAGCCGAGGCGGAACCCGCGCCGGCGCTCGGCGTCGGGGACGGCCCGCTCGGGGATGCGGGCGCGCGGGTCGGGGAAGGCCTCTTCCAGGGTGGCTCCGGACCCCAGCGCGGCCATGGCCTCGTAAGCCTGAAGGGCCTGGGACTTTCCGCTGCCGCTCGGCCCGGCGAAGAGGGTGAGGGGGCCGAGCGGGAAGACCGCCGAGCGGTGCGGCCCGAAGGCGGAGAGCCTCAGTTCGGTGACCACGGGCCTCGGGTACCGCTGCGCGGGCTCGGCAGGACGGCCGGAACCGCCGGGGCGGGCCTGCGCCGGCACGACCGGGGCGTCGGCCTCCGCCGCCCCCGAGGCCCCCGCCGTCCCCGGGACCTCCGTCCCCGCCGAGGCCCCCGCCGCCTCCGGGACTTCCGCCGCCTGCGCGGGACGGCCACCCGCGGGCGCGGCCGAGGTCACGGGAGGCGGGGGCGGGCACGGGGCCGGGTGTACCGCGGTGCGCGGCTCACCGGCCCGCCCGGCCTCGTCGGGAACGGCAGGGGTGTCGGCTAACGCGACGGCGGCGGTGGCGGTGGTCCGCCCCGCCGTCGCGTCCAGGGTGGCGTCCATGCGCGGGACGGTACGGCCCGCCGGACCCCCCGTGGCTCCGGCGAACCGTTCCCTCGCGGAGACCTTCCTACGATCGGGGGACGGCCGCGGCCGCGATCCCCTCGACCTCGGTCCCCACCGGCGCGAGCAGGAAGACGTTCCGGTCCACCCGGTGCATCCCGCTGCCCAGTCCGAAGACGACGCCGCTGCTGAAGTCCAGGATCCGCTTGGCCACTTCGCTGTCCGCCCCGGTGAGGTCGAGCAGCACCGGGATCTGCGCGATCAGGTACTCGGCCACCTCGCGGGCGTCCGCGAAGATCTGGACTCTGATCACCACGAAGCGCCGCTGTTCCGCCGCCGAGGCTCCGGGTGCCTTGGGAATCGTGCGGTGGTCCACCCGGGAGGGCCATTCGTTGCGACTGCGCAGGGGGACCACCTGCGCGAGCCCCTCCCACTGTTCGTCGGTGACGTCGTACCTGCTCACCGGGCCGCCCCGGCCGTGCGCTTCATGTGCATCCCCCCATCCTCTCGCGTTTCACCCGTTCAGCCCAACAACGACACGAGCCATGACGGGTGCCCTCCAAGAGCCAGATAGGTTAGGTTAGGCATACCTAAGTCACTCGGACGATGGAGAGATCCGCATGCGCCTGTTCGGTGCCCCCGCCACCCCGGCCGACCGGCCCACCGATGCCGAGCGCATCCGGTCGATCCTCACCGCCGCCCACTCCATGACCGTGGTCACCGACGGCCTGCGGTCGGAGGTCCGCCACCTCGACGGCAGCGACCCGATGGGGCGGCTGCACCTGCACCCCGCCGAACCGGGTGGCGAGGGCGAGTACCGGCCCACCATCCGGCTGGAGTTCACCGACGTCGCCCCCACCCCCGTACGGCACCGGGTGCGCGCCCGCGTCACCGTGCTGGGCCGCCTGCTCACCCCGTACACCGACCTGGCCGACGACTCCGGCGTCAACTCCACCTGCATGGAATTCGACCGGGCCGTCCTGGAGACCGCGGACGGCCGCTCGCACGTCGGGCTCGACGAGCTGGACGCGGCCTGCCCCGACCCGCTGGCCCCGTATGAGGCGGGCATGCTCACGCACCTCCTCGACGACCACCACGACCTCGTCACCCTGCTGCTGCGCCTGGTCCGGCCGCTGCCGACCGCTTCCGTGGTCCGCGCGCTGCCCGTCGCCATGGACCGGTACGGGATCACCCTGCGGCTGGAGGAGCGGCGCGGCCACCGCGACGTGCGGCTGCCCTTCCCCTCGCCCCTGGACGACGTCGAACAGGCGGGGACGCAGATCCAGGCGCTCTTCAGCGCGGCCCGGCGCAGCTCGCACCGCAACACCCTGCCGGCCTGACGACGCGGCCGGCCCGGCGGCCGACGGCCGACGGCCGACGGCCGACGGCCCGGAATACGCGTTCGTGGCCCCGCGTTGGGGTCGATCATGAAGGCCATCACTTACAGCGCATACGGAACCCCCGCCTCCCTCACGCTCGTTGACGTGCCGCAGCCCAAGGTGGGCCCGGGCGAGGTGCTCGTCCGCGTCAGGGCCGCCGGGGTCAACCCGGTGGACTGGAAGCTCGCCGCCGGATACCTCGACCCGATCCTCGAGGTCCGCCACCCGGTCATACCCGGCTGGGACGTGGCCGGAGTCGTCGAAGCGGTCGGCGAGGACACCTTCGACTACGCCGTGGGCGACGAGGTGTACGGGTACGTCCGCAAGGAGTGGGTCGAGCTCGGCACGTACGCCGAGCTGGTGTCCGCCCCCGTCCGCACCCTCGCCCGCAAGCCCCGCGAGCTGAGCTTCGAGCAGGCCGCGGGCATCCCGCTGGCCGGCCTCACCGCCTATCAGTCGCTCGCCCGCGCGGGCCTCAAGGCCGGGGAGACGGTGGTCATCCACTCCGCGGCCGGCGGCACCGGGTCCTTCGGCGTGCAGATCGCGATCGCGCTCGGCCTGCGGGTCATCGGCACGGCGGGCGCGCACAACCACGACTACCTGCGCTCCCTCGGCGCCGAGCCGGTCCTGTACGGAGAGGGCATGGCCGACCGGATCCGCGCACTGGCGCCGGACGGCATCGACGCGGGCCTCGACTTCCATGGGGACGGAGCCGTCGACGTGCTGCAGTCCCTGGTCAAGCAGCGCGACCGGGTCGTGTCCATCGCCGACTACGAGGCCGCGGCCAAGGGCGCGCACCAGCTGTGGGTCCGGCCGGACACCGCCGACCTCACCTTCCTCGCCGAACTCGCGGACTCGGGCCGCCTCACGGTCAACGTCGAGAGCGTGCTGCCGCTCGCGGAGGCCGCGAAGGCCTGGGAGCTGAGCGCCGCGGGCCGCACCCGTGGCAAGATCGTCCTCACCGTCTGAGCCGCCGCGCGGCACACGTGCGCGCCGCCGGGGCCGGGTCCTGCGGCAGGGGGCGGCGGCGAACAGCGCGCCGTCGCCGGTGTCGGTGTTGGTGCCGAGGGCGCCGCTGAGGAGGGCGCGGATCCGGATGCGCATCCGCCGCATGTACCCGGGTCCCTGCAGGCCGCCCCGGAGCGGCTGCCCGTCGGGGCCGGTGGGGAACGGGTAACGCCCCCGCGCGGCCGGTTCGTTCATCCGGTCGTAGGTGGCGTCGAGGACCCGGGCCATCCAGCGGCGGTCCGCCGGTTATCCGCCGAGGCCCTCCCGGGAGGCCATGGCGGCCTCCCGGGCGGCGGGCTCGGGCGGGACGTACCAGACACCGGTGCCGCCCGCGGCCTTGGCGCCGCTCGTACCGCGGTAGCCCTTGTCGGCGAGGACGAACCGGGCTCCCGCCCCGGCGGCCCAGGTGGCGGCCGGTCCGCCGCCGACGACGAGGACGTCGGCGGCGTACTCGGTCATGCGCCTGCCCGTGTGTGCCGGTTGGCCGGCCGGCCGAGGCCGTAGTTCTCGCGCAGGGTGGCGCCGGTGTACTCGGTGCGGAAGAGCCCGCGCCGCTGCAGGATCGGCACGACGTGGTCGACGAAGGCGGTCAGGCCGGTGGGCAGGACCGGCGCCATGATGTTGAAGCCGTCGGCGGCCCCTTGCGTGAACCACTCCTGCAGCTGGTCGGCGATCTGCTCGGGGGTGCCGGCGAAGACGCGGTGGCCGCGGCCGGCGCCGAGGCGGGCGATCAGCGGGCGCAGGGTGAGGCCGTCGCGGCGGGCGAGCTCGGCGACGAGGGTGAAGCGGCTCTTGTTGCCGTTGATGTCCCGCTCCTCGGGCAGGTCCGGGAGCGGGCCGTCCAGCGGCAGGCCGGTGAGGTCCACGTTCAGCATCCCGGAAAGCTGGGCGAGCCCGTACTCCGGCACCTGGAGGTCGGTGAGCTGCTGCTCCAGGGCCTTCGCCTCGGCCTCGGTGGATCCGATGACGGGGGCGATGCCGGGCAGGACGAGCAGGTCGTTCTCGGTACGTCCGTACTTGGCCAGGCGGGACTTGAGGTCCTTGTAGAAGGTCTGGCCGTCGGCGAGGGTCTGCTGGGCCGTGAACACGGCCTCGGCGTACTGGGCGGCGAACTCCTTGCCGTCCTCGGAGGAACCGGCCTGCACGAGCAGCGGGTACCCCTGGGGGGAGCGCGGGACGTTGAGCGGGCCGGCGACGCCGAAGTGCTCGCCGCGGTGGGCGGCGGGGTGCAGCTTGTCGGTGTCGGCGTAGATGCCGCGCTCCTTGTCGAGGACGATCGCGTCGTCCTCCCAGCTGTCCCAGAGCTTGGTGGCAACGTCCAGGAACTCGCGGGCGCGTTCGTAGCGGAGGTGGTGCTCCAGGTGTTCGTCGCGGTTGAAGTTGCGGGCCTCGTCGACGGTGCCGGAGGTGACGATGTTCCAGCCGGCGCGGCCTGCGCTGATGTGGTCGAGGGAGGCGAACTTGCGTGCCAGGTTGTAGGGCTCGTTGAAGGTGGTGGAGACGGTGGCGATGAGCCCGATGTGCTCGGTGACGGCGGCGATGGCGGAGAGCAGCGTGAGCGGCTCGAATCCGCCGAGGGCGTTGTGGCGGGCCTTGCCCCACAGGGCGACCCCGTCGGCGAAGAAGATCGAGTCGAGCAGGCCGCGCTCGGCGGTGCGGGCCAGGTCCTGGAAGTAGCGCAGGTCGGTGATCCGCTCGGGCCGGCTGTCGGGGTGGCGCCAGGCGGCGTCGTGGTGACCGGCGTTCATCAGGAAGGCGTTGAGGTGGAGGGTGCGGTTCGCGGTCATGGCTGTTCCCTGTGTTCGGTGGCGTTGCGTGCGGTGGCGGGCCCGGACGGCGCGGGCGTCAGGCGCGGGCGTCAGGGGGGTGTCTCTATGTCTTTCGTCAAGGACGTGGTGTCGGGTATGGGACCGTTTGGGATGGTCATGCGGCGAGGGTGACGGCGGGGATTCTGGACTCGTAGAAGGTGCCGTCTCGGAGCATGGCGAACAGGACGCTGATGCGTTGGCGGGCGAGGCGGAGGAGAGCCTGGGTGTGGGTTTTCCCGCGGGCGCGTTGCCGGTCGTAGTAGGTGCGGGAGGCCGGGTCGGCGTTCATGCAGGCGAAGGCGGAGAGGAACATGGCGCGTTTGAGCTGCCGGTTTCCGCCTCGTGGTGCGTGTTCGCCGTGGATCGAGGTCCCGGACGACTTCGTCGTCGGGGCGAGACCGGAGTAGGAGGCGAGGTGGGCGGCGCTGGGAAAACTGGTGCCGTCGCCGACGGTGACCAGCAGGACGGCGGCGGTCCTGACTCCGACTCCCGGCATCGAGGTCAGGACCGGGTGAAGAGGGTGAGCCTCCAGCAGGCTGCTGATCTGGGCTTCCAGTGCCCGACGCTGGTCGTGAACCGCCGCGAGCGAGGCCGCCAGGGACGGGATCACGATGTCGAGGGTGCCGGTTCCCGGGACCACGACGGTCTGCTCGTCGAGAGCGTCGAAGACCTCGTCGATCAGCCGCGCGGCCATGCGTGGGGCCTTCGGGCGGATGAGTTCGACGAGTCTGCGGCGGCCGGCTTTGCGCAGAGCGGCCGGAGATCCGTGGCGCTCGAGGAGCCAGGTGACGGCCGGGTGGTCCAGCCGGGGCCCGAGAACGCGCTCCAGCGACGGGTGGAACTGGGTGAGCAGGCCGCGTATCCGGTTGCTGGTGCGGGTGGCTTCGGCGGCGAGGTCCTGGTCGAAGCCGGTCAGCACCGTGAGCTCGGCGGTGATCTCGTCCGTCAGCTCCAGCGACCGCAGGACGTGCGGCATGGTGCGGGCGGCGTCCGCGATCACCGCCGCGTCCTTCGCGTCGGTTTTTGCCTCTCCCGGATACAGGTCGGCGATCCGGCGCATGGCGAGTCCGGGCAGGTAGGCGACCTCGCAGCCCGCGTCGCGGGCGACGGTCAGCGGCAGAGCGCCGATCGATGCGGGCTGGTCCACGATCACCAGCACCGTGCCGAACTTCGCGATCAGCTTGTCGAAGACGGCCCGCAGTTTCGGTTCGCTGTTGGGCATCGGCTTGTCGAAGACTTTCTTGCCCGCCGGCGTCAGCCCGTGGCCGTGATGGGCGGTCTTGCCGACGTCCATACCCAGGAAGACGCCCACATCGCCGGTGTCTAACATCGCACCCCTCCTGGGTGGTTGACCTGGCCGGCCTCTGCGTTGGCACCGTGCTCGCGCATCCACGTTATGCAGACCTGCCGCCCACGCTTCTGCCCGGCATTGCGCCGGGCCGGGCGGTGGTCGGGTCTCTCATCAGCGTCTCCGACGGCACCCCACGGACCCGGCGACACCACCCCCCAGGTCATCCGTTCGACAGAGGGGACACAGTCATACCGGGCCCGGAGGCCAGCGGCCCCATTGCA
Organism: Streptomyces sp. NBC_01232; assembly: GCF_035989885.1. Taxonomy (GTDB): domain Bacteria; phylum Actinomycetota; class Actinomycetes; order Streptomycetales; family Streptomycetaceae; genus Streptomyces. Next base: position 6,222,110 of record NZ_CP108518.1, on the reverse strand, counting down.
GGACCGCGAAAAACATAACGGGGGACGTCAGGCGGGGACGCGCCAGGTGCTCAGACGGCGTTCGACGGTGACCAGCAGCTGGTTGAAGGCCACGCCGACGGCGGAGATGGTGATGATGCCCGCGTACATCTGCGGGATCGCGAAGTTGTACTGCGAGGCGTTGATCAGGTAGCCGAGGCCCGCCTTGGCGCCGATCATCTCGGCGGCCACCAGCACGAGGATGGAGACCGCTCCGGCCAGCCGGATGCCGGTGAAGATGGCCGGCACGGAGGACGGCAGGATCACCTTCTGGAAGAGCCGCGGGGTGGACAGGTCCATCGAGCGGGCCAGTCGGACCAGGGTGGGGTCGGCATTGCCCACCGCGCTGATGGTGTTCAGCAGGACCGGCCAGAGGCAGGCGTAGACGACGATCGAGACCTTCGAGGTCTCGCCGATGCCGAGCAGCAGCACGAAGACCGGGAGCAGGGCCAGCGCGGCGGTGTTGCGGAACACCTCCAGCAGCGGGCCGAGGAACGCGGCCACCGGCCGGTACCAGCCGATGAGCAGGCCGAGCGGGACCGCGACGACGACGGCGATGCCGAAGCCGCCGAAGGAGCGGGCGAGGCTGGCCCGGGTGTGCTGGCCGAGCTGGCCGTTGCCCAGGAGGTCCCACCAGGCCGTGGCGACCTCGCTGACCGGCGGCAGGAAGGTGGCGTCGACCAGGCCGAGGCGGGGCGCGGTCTCCCAGAGGGCGAGCAGGGCGACGAGGGCCGCCGACCGCAGGGCGGCGGCGCGCAGCCACCGGCCCAGGGTCCGGGCCGGGCGGCGGGCCGGCCGCCCTGCGGGCCGCGGGGCCGGGCCGTCGGAGCCGCGTACGGGATCGGCGGGATCCGCCGTGCCGGTCTCCGGGGCGGACGGGGCCTGGGCCGGAGGCGGAGTCGGGGCCGGGGTCGGGGCCGGGGTCACCGGCGCCCCCGCGGAGCCACGTACCTCCTCGGCAGGCCTTGCGGGGGCGTCGGTGGCGGGCGTGGTGATGTTCGTGGTCATACGGTGGCCTCTTCCTTCTCCAGTTGCTGGGCGCGGGCCACCTCGTCGTGGAGCAGGGTCCAGATCTCGTGGCGATACCGGGCGAACTCGGGGCTGGAACGCAGGTCCTCGCCCAGGAAACCGGCGCCGCGGGCGCCGAAGGAGACCGGGACGATCTCCTTGACACGGCCCGGACGGGAGGTCATGACGGCCACCTTCTGGCCGAGGTAGACCGCCTCCTCGATGCCGTGCGTGATGAAGACGACGGTCTTGCCGGTGCGCTGCCAGATGCGCCGCAGCTCGTCCTGGAGGGACTCGCGGGTCTGCGCGTCGAGCGCGGCGAACGGCTCGTCCATCAGCAGCACGTCCGGGTCGTAGGCCAGCGAGCGGGCGATGGCCACGCGCTGGCGCATGCCGCCGGACAGTTCGTGCGGGTGCCGGTCCTCGAAGCCGGTGAGGCCGACCAGGTCCAGGAACTCCCGGGCCCTCGAACTGCGCTCGCGGCGCGGGACGCCGGTCGCCTCCAGGCCGAACTCCACGTTGCCGAGCGCCGTGCGCCACGGCAGCAGCGCGTACTGCTGGAAGACGATGCCCCGGTCCAGGCCGGGCCCGGTGATCGGCTTTCCGTCGAGCAGGATCCGCCCGGACGTCGGCCGGGTCAGCCCGCCGAGCAGGTCCAGGAGGGTGGACTTGCCGCAGCCGCTGGGGCCCACGACCACCACGAACTCCCCCGCCTCGATCTCCAGGTCGATGCCGTCGAGTGCGGTGAACTGCTCCTTGCTCTTCCTGTCCTTGGTCGGGAAGGTCTTGGTCACTTCCTCGAACACGATCTTCGCCATGGCGGATCAGCCCTTCCCGAAGCCGTTGAACTCGTTCGTGTAGAGGTCGGCGGGCTTCAGCTGTCCCGGCTTGATGTCGCCGCGCTCGCCGAGCCAGTCCAGCCAGAGCTGGAACTCCTTGTCCTCGATCCGGCCGCCCGTCTCGGCGACCCCGTACGAGCGCCAGTACTGGAGGGTCGAGGCGTCCTCGTTGCGGCCGCGCTTCTTGACGATCTCGGTCTGCCGGGCGATGACCTCCTCGCGCGGGGTGGTGCGGGCCCACTCGATGGCCTTGGCCACGCCGGTCACGAAGGTCCGTGCGGTGTCCGGGTTCTGCTTGATGAAGCGCTCGGTCATGATGTAGGAGCCGGCGCTGAACTTGCCGAGCAGGTCGAAGTCGCTGAACAGCGGCCTGATCCCGCCGGCCGCCACGGCCTTGTCGCGCAGGATGCCGCCCAGCACGCCCACGTCGATCTGCTTCTGGCGCAGCACCTGGTCGGTGTTGACGGGCGGCACCACGAGCGACTCGACCTTCGAGGAGTCGGCCTTGGCGAGGCCGTTGCGGCTCAGGTAGATGTCGAGGACGGCCTGGGAGTGCGCACCCAGGGTGTTCATGCCGACCTTCTTGCCGAGGAGGTCGCGGGCGGAGCGGATCGGGCTGTCCTCCAGGACGTAGTAGCCGCTGTACGAGTGCTCGTCGACGCCGTAGTAGGAGATGACGGCCTTGATGGGGGCCTTGCTGGAGGCGAGTTTGACGATCGCGCCGTTGAAGGCGCCGCCGAAGTGGGTCTGGCCGGTGGCGGCGGACTGGATGTCCTGCGGGCCGCTGATGGTGTTGCCGACCCACTCCAGCTTGAGGTCCTCCAAGTAACCGAGGTCGGCCGCGAGTTCGGGCAACGTGACGGCACCGACCGAACCCTGGTACTTCAGGGTCTTGATCTGGGCGCCGGAACCGCTGCTGCCCGCGGTGGCCGTGCCGCAGCTCACCGCGGCCGCCGAGATGCCGAGCAGGGCGAGGAACTGGCGTCGGGAGGTGGTGGTCGAGGTGAAGGCTGCGGGCATGACGGTTCCTTGTCGGTACGGGTACGGGCCTGCGTGGTGGCGGTGTTACGGGGTTGCGGTGAGGGCGGCGGTGGGCGTCGAACGCAGGGCGGCGGAGAACTCGTCGACGGCCTGGTAGAGGTCCAGTTCGGCCTCGGGCCGCAGCCGGTCGGGGCCGGATCCGCGCTCGACGGAGGAGTCCAGGACGAACCGGCCGGCGGTGACGTGCCGGGCGCCGAGGGCGGCGAGCACGGGGCGCAGGGCGTAGTCGATGGTCAGGACGTGGGCGAGGCTGCCACCGGTGGCGAGCGGCAGGACCGTCTTGCCGTCGAGGCCGTCCTGCGGGAGCAGGTCGAGGAAGGCCTTGAGCAGTCCGGTGTACGAGGCCTTGTAGACCGGGGTCGCGATGACCAGGCCGTCGGCCTCGGCGACGGCCTCGAGCGCCCGGCGGATCCCGGGCTCGCCGCGGCGGGCGGCGAGGAGGTCGGCGGCGGGGAGGTCGCGCACGGAGAGATGGGCGGTCTCGAAGCCGGAGTGGGCCAGGCGGCGCAGCACGTGGTCGGCGACGACGGCGGTGCGGGAGTGGGCGGAGGGGCTGCCGGTGATGGCGAGCAGGCTGGGCACGGGGGCTCCTTGGGATTCGTACGGGGAGCGGGGGGATCAGGCGGTGGTGGAGGCTCCGGAAGCGATGCCGAAGGCCGGGTCCGGGACGGCCTCCGGGCTGATCAGCCGGGAGGGCTCGCCGTCGGGGCCGACCGGGACGTCGCCGTCGACGGTGACGCGGCGCAGGGTGCGCTCGTGGTCGTCGGAGTCGTCCACGCCGTAGTGCTGGGTGGCGCGGTTGTCCCAGATCGCGACGTCGCCGGCCCGCCACTGCCAGCGGACGGTGTTCTCGGGGCTCTCGATGTGCGACTGGAAGAGGTCCTGGAGGGCGCGGGAGTCGCGGCCGGTGAGGCCGTTGATCCGCTGGACGAAGTTGCCGAGGAGCAGGGTGCGCTCGCCGGTCTCGGGGTGGACGCGGACCAGCGGGTGCTCGGTGAGGAACTTGGTGGAGGTGAACACCTCGCGGTACTGGGCCAGGGCCTCGGGGAGCGCGTCGGGCTTCAGGGCGGCGTAGTCGTACTCGTTGGAGTGGACGGCGCGCAGGCTGTCGGCGAGGGCGCGGAGCGGCTCGGGGAGGTTGCTGTAGGCGGTGGCCGTGTTGGCCCAGAGGGTGTTGCCGCCGTACGGGGGGACGGTGACGGCGCGGAGGATGGAGAAGGCGGGGTAGGCGGGGACGAAGGTGACGTCGGTGTGCCACTGGTTGGCGCGGGCGCCGTGGTGGGAGTCGACGCCGAGGGCGTAGCGGCCGTCGGCGGACGGGACGGTGGGGTGCGCGACGGGCGCACCGAGCCGCTGGGCGAAGGCTTCGTGCGAGGCCTCGTCGAGGTGGTCCTGGCCGCGGAAGAAGACGACCTTGTGGGCGAGGAGGGCGGCCCGGATCTCGGCGACGGTGCCGTCGGGCAGCTCGCCGCCGAGCCGTACGCCGCCGATCTCGGCGCCGATGCGGCCGCCGATCCTGGTGACGGTAGTGGTGGCGGCGGTGGTTGTGGCAGTGGCCATGAGGACTCCCTGGGTCGGGGCGCTGAGTTATTTCCGCAGCGGAAGAAATGGCGTGACGGAGCAGCAGGGCGCGGCGCTGCGCCGAGCGGTACGGGTGCGGTGACGAGTGCGAGTACGGGTGCGGGTGCGGGTGCGGTGACGAGTACGGGTGCACGGTCGTGCGGGGACGAGGCGGTACGCAGCCGGCCGCCCGAGGCCGCGGAGGCCCTCGGGCGACCCGGCCCCGCCCGGAACCACGGACGGCGAAGACGTGCCGCCCCGGCAGGTGACCGCCCGGACGGGGCCCGGGCGGTCACCTGTCCGGTGGTGCACCACCCCTGGGGGTGCACCACCGGACGGGAGCGGGTCGGGCGGGCGCGAGCCGGGTCCGGGGGACCGTCCTGGACCGGGTGGACCGGTCAGGCGGGGCGCCGGATCGGCGCGGTCAGGCGCGGCCGGGGGCCGGACAGCGGCCCGGACACGCGCCCGGCTCGGTACAGAGGCCGGTGGTGTGGAGCCGCGGGGCGAGGAATGCGTTCGCGGACATGTCCCGGAGCGTGTCAGCGGCCCCGGCGGCGGTCAACCCCCGCCCGCGGCCGCCGAACGCACCCCTCGCCGGCCTCCGAGTCCACCCCGCACACCGCCCACGACCTGCACTTTCCCCCGCGCGCCGACCCGCGCCCCGGCCCGCCCCGGCGGCCGAAAAGCGTGGCTGGATTTCATGGCCCCGCAATGCGGCCGCCACGCGTTCGCCGGGATCCGCCCCCGCCACCCGGTCGCGGGCCCGGGACGTGAAGCTCCCGCCCGGCCGGCGGGGCCCGGCACGCGCGCTCGCCGCGTCGGCGCGTCCCGCGCGGGTACGACCCGCCGCCGCTCTCGTGCGGCCACGCCCCCATGGCTCGCCCTGCCGATCGGGCCGGACCGCGGGGCGTGCCCGAAACTCCCGCCCGATCGGCGCGGCCCGGCACGCGCGCTCGCCGCGGTGTCGCCTCGCGCGGGTACGACCGGCGCCGCCCCTGCGCCTGCACACCCCCCGGCCCGACCTACCGACCGACAGACCGGGCGGCCCTGGAGCGACCCCGACCGGGCCGTCCCCGCCGGATCCCGCCGGGCGACGTACCGCACCGGACGCCCCGGGCTCATCCGGCAGGATCCGGAAGAGACGGCCCGGGACGGCCGGGACACCCCCCTGACCCCCGCAGGGGAACCGGCATGATCGGGGGCACGCCCCCTGCCCCCCGAGGAGACCGCGTGACGCATATGGCCGGTGACAGCCGGACCGCCGCCAATGCCGCCACCGTGCTGCGGACGGTGCTCGACCACGGACCGGTCGCCCGCAGCGGCATCGCCCCGCTGTGCGGGCTGAGTCCCGCCGCCGTGTCCCGGCAGACCACCGGCCTGGTCCGCCGCGGGCTGCTGCGCGAGCTGCCCGGGCCCGGCGGTGGGGTGGGGCGGCCGCGGATCCCGCTGGACCTGCACACCGGGGCCGTCGGCGGGCCGGTCGCCGCCGGGCTGCACATCGGGGTGCCGCACTCGACCTTCAGCCTCGTCGACCTGCGGGGGCAGCTGCTCGCCCGCCGCGCCTTCCCGCACGAGGGGCTGCCCACGGCCGACCTCTCCCCCGTGATCGCCTCCGGACTCCGCCGCTTCCTCGACGAGTTCACCGCCGGGCGGCCGCTCCTGGGTGTCGGCGCGGCCCTGGGCGGCTGGATCAATCCCGACGAGGGGATCGTCGTACGGCACCCAGCCCTCGGCTGGAGCCGCAAGCCGCTCGCCGCCGAACTGTCGGCCGCGCTCGGGCTGCCGGTGTGGATCGACAACCACGCGCGGGCCGTCGCGCGGGCAGAGATCCTCTTCGGCCGGCCCGAGGCCCGCCGGAGCCTGGTGCACCTGTTCATCGGCCGGGTCGTCGACGCCGCCTTCGGGATCGAGGGGACCGTGCACCAGGGTCCGGGCTCGGCCGCGGGCGACGTGGCCCATCTGCCGGTGCCGCGCTCCCGGGCCGCGTGCGCGTGCGGACGTACGGGCTGCCTGGAGGCGACCGCGTCCGACACCGCGCTCGGCGCCGAGGCCGTGCGCCGGGGCATCGTCCCGGACCCTTCGGTCAACCTGCTGGTGGACGCGGCCGCCACCGGCGACCCGCGCGCCGACCGGCTGCTGCGCGAGCGCGCCCGAGCGGTCGGCCGCGCGGCGGCTCTTCTGTTGGATGTCTTCAATCCGGCGGTCATGGTCGTGACCGAGCTGGCGAGCGTCCTGGACGAGGGATATCTGGAGGAGGTCCGGGCCGCCGCGATGGAGCTCTCGCACGTCTGCGACGACCCCGGGCGGATCGTGGTACCGCACGCGGGACCTGCCGTCCTCCCGGAGGCCGCGGCAACCGTGCTGCTCAGCCGGGTGTTCCAGGATCCATTCGGCATGGCCCGAGAGGGGGAGATCACACCCATCGGTATGGTGCCACCTGAGCGCGCTCCCCTACATTCGAGCCATGACGGTCCTGCCTGACGACGGGCTCTCCCTGGCCGCCGAGTTCCCTGACGCGACGCATGAGCAGTGGCAGCGCCTTGTAGAAGGCGTACTGCGCAAGTCGGGCAAGGAAGTCTCCGGCGAGGCCGCAGAAGACGCGTTGTCCACCCCAATCGAGGACGGGCTCATCACGCGCCCGCTCTACACCGCGCCGCCCGACGGGTCGGCTCCCGATATCGGTCTGCCCGGCTTCGCCCCGTTCGTCCGCGGAGGCAGGCCGGAAGGCACCACCGCGAACGGCTGGGACGTGCGCCAGCGCCTCGCCGGAACCGATCCGGCGCGCCTGAACGAGGCGGCCCTCGCCGACCTCGAGAACGGCGTCACCTCCCTGTGGCTCACCGTCGGCAGCGGCGGGCTCCCGGTCGAGGGCCTCGCCCGGGCGCTGGACGGGGTCTATCTGGACCTCGCCCCCATCGCCCTGGACGCCGGAGCCCAATACGCCGAAGCCGCCCGCGCGTTGCTGCGCCTCTACACCGAGAGCGCGGTGGCCCCCGAGGCCGCTCGGGCCTCGCTGGGCGCCGACCCCCTGGGCCACGAGGCACGCACCGGTGAGGTCCTGGACCCGGCCGGCGCCGTGGAACTGGCCCTGGGAATCTCCGCCGGCTGGCCCGGGGTGCGCGCCCTGACCGTCGACGCACTGCCCTACCACGAGGCCGGCGGCAGCGCCGCCGAGGAGCTGGGCCTGTCCCTGGCCACCGGTGTCGCCTACCTCCGCGCGCTCACCGAAGCGGGCCTCGGCACCGAAGCGGCGCTCGGACAGCTGGAGTTCCGCTACGCCGCCACCGCGGACCAGTTCCTCACCATCGCCAAGCTGCGCGCCGCGCGCCGGCTGTGGTCCCGTATCGCCGAGGCCTCGGGGGCCCCGGAGGCGGGTGCCCAGCTCCAGCACGCGGTGACCTCGCCGGTGATGATGACCCGCCGCGACCCCTGGGTGAACATGCTGCGCACCACCGTGGCCTGCATGGCCGCGGGTGTGGGCGGCGCCGACTCGGTGACGGTGCTCCCCTTCGACAGCGAGCTGGGCCTGCCGGACGCCTTCGCGCGCCGGATCTCCCGCAACACCTCCACCATCCTGCTGGAGGAGTCGCACCTGGCCCGGGTGATCGACCCGGCCGGCGGCTCGTACTACGTCGAGCGCCTCACCGACGAACTCGCCCACGCCGCCTGGGGGTTCTTCCAGACCCTGGAGAAGGCCGGCGGTCAGGCCGCCGCCCTGCGCTCCGGGCTGGTGGCCGAGCGGCTCGCCGCCACCTGGGCCGCTCGGTCCAAGAAGCTGGCGAAGCGGCGCGAGCCGATCACGGGCGTCAGCGAGTTCCCGCTGCTCTTGGAGAAGCCGGTCGTCCGCGAGCCCGCGCCCGCCGGTCCCACCGGCGGCCTGCCGCGCGTACGGCGCGACGAGGCGTACGAGGCCCTGCGCGCCCGCAGCGACGCGCATCTGGCGGCGACCGGCGCCCGGCCGAGGATCTTCCTCGCCGCGCTGGGCCCGGCGGCGGCGCACACCGCGCGCGCCACCTTCGCCTCGAACCTGTTCCAGGCGGGCGGCATCGAACCGGTGCACGATCCGGTGTCGGTCGATCCGGCGACGGCCGCCGAGGCCTACGCCGCGAGCGGCGCCGACGGCATGGCCGTGCTCTGCTCCAGCGACGCGCTGTACGAGGACCAGGCCGCGGCGGTGGCCGAGGCCCTGCGCGCGGCGGGCGCCACGACCGTCTTCCTCGCCGGCCGGCCGGGCACCGCAGAGGCTTCCGTGGACGAGTACGTCTTCGCCGGCTGTGACGCCGTCGCCGTGCTCTCCTCCGTACTCGACCGGATGGGAGTGCCGTCTTGAGCATCCCCGATTTCTCCGAGCTGGCGCTCGACCCGACCGCCCCCTCCGGCGTGACCGAGGAGCAGTGGCGCTCGTCGGTGAAGGAGTCCACCGGCACCGCGGCCGCCGACCTGCTGTGGGAGACGCCCGAGGGCATCGGCGTCAAGCCGCTCTACACCGGGCGGGACCTGGAGGGCCTGGACTTCCTGCGGACGTACCCGGGCGTGGCCCCGTACCTGCGCGGCCCGTACCCGACGATGTACGTGAACCAGCCCTGGACGATCCGGCAGTACGCCGGTTTCTCCACGGCCGAGGAGTCGAACGCCTTCTACCGGCGCAATCTGGCGTCGGGCCAGAAGGGCCTGTCGGTGGCCTTCGACCTGCCCACCCACCGCGGCTACGACAGCGACCACCCGCGGGTGACGGGCGATGTCGGCATGGCGGGCGTGGCGATCGACTCGATCTACGACATGCGGCAGCTGTTCGACGGGATCCCGCTGGACAAGATGTCGGTGTCGATGACGATGAACGGCGCGGTGCTGCCGGTCCTCGCGCTCTACATCGTGGCGGCGGAGGAGCAGGGCGTCTCCCCCGACAAGCTCGCCGGGACCATCCAGAACGACATCCTCAAGGAGTTCATGGTCCGCAACACCTACATCTACCCGCCGAAGCCCTCGATGCGGATCATCTCGGACATCTTCGCGTTCACCTCGCAGAAGATGCCCCGGTACAACTCGATCTCCATCTCCGGCTACCACATCCAGGAGGCCGGGGCCACGGCCGACCTGGAGCTGGCCTACACCCTGGCCGACGGCGTGGAGTACCTGCGGGCCGGTCAGGCCGTCGGGCTGGACGTGGACGCGTTCGCACCGCGCCTGTCGTTCTTCTGGGCGATCGGCATGAACTTCTTCATGGAGGTCGCGAAGCTGCGCGCGGCCCGCCTGCTGTGGGCGCGCCTGGTCAAGCAGTTCGACCCGAAGAACGCCAAGTCGCTGTCGCTGCGCACGCATTCGCAGACCTCGGGCTGGTCCCTGACGGCGCAGGACGTCTTCAACAACGTGACGCGCACCTGCATCGAGGCGATGGCCGCGACCCAGGGCCACACCCAGTCGCTGCACACCAACGCCCTCGACGAGGCCCTCGCACTGCCGACGGACTTCTCGGCTCGCATCGCCCGCAACACCCAGCTGCTGCTGCAGCAGGAGTCGGGGACCTGCCGGTCCATCGACCCGTGGGGCGGCAGCGCGTACGTCGAGAAGCTGACGTACGACCTGGCGCGCCGGGCCTGGCAGCACATCGAGGAGGTCGAGGCGGCCGGCGGCATGGCGCAGGCCATCGACGCGGGCATCCCGAAACTGCGCGTGGAGGAGGCCGCGGCCCGTACGCAGGCGCGGATCGACTCGGGCCGCCAGCCGGTGATCGGCGTCAACAAGTACCGCGTGGAGAACGACGAGGCGATCGACGTCCTGAAGGTCGACAACTCCTCGGTGCGCTCGCAGCAGATCGCCAAGCTGCGGCGGCTGCGCGAGGAGCGCGACGAGGCGGTCACCCAGGACACCCTGCGGGCGCTGACGAACGCCGCCGAGCGCGGTGACGGCAACCTGCTGGCCCTGGCGGTGGACGCGGCGCGCGCCAAGGCGACCGTGGGTGAGATCTCGGACGCACTGGAGAAGGTGTACGGGCGGCACGCGAGCCAGATCCGTACGATCTCGGGTGTGTACCGCACCGAAGCAGGCGAGTCCCCGTCCGTGGAGCGCACCCGTGCGCTCGTCGACCGGTTCGAGGAGGCGGAGGGACGGCGTCCGCGCATCCTGGTCGCCAAGATGGGCCAGGACGGGCACGACCGCGGCCAGAAGGTGATCGCGACCGCCTTCGCCGACCTGGGCTTCGACGTGGACGTCGGCCCGCTGTTCCAGACCCCGGCGGAGGTGGCCCGTCAGGCCGTCGAGGCAGACGTCCACGTGGTGGGCGTGTCGTCGCTGGCGGCCGGCCACCTGACCCTCGTACCGGCGCTGCGCGAGCAGCTGGCGGAGGAGGGCCGCGAGGACATCATGATCGTCGTGGGTGGGGTGATCCCGCCCGCCGATGTCCCGACGCTGCTGGAGATGGGCGCGACGGCGGTCTTCCCGCCGGGCACGGTGATCCCGGACGCGGCCCACGACCTGGTGACGCGGCTGGCCGCGGACCTGGGCCACGAGCTGTAGGCGGCCGCCGGTGCCGAAGATCGACATCGAGGCCTACGCGAAGGGGGTACTCGACGGGAAGCGCGCGTTCGTCGCGCGGGCGATCACGCTCGTCGAGTCCACCCTGCCCGCTCACCGGGTGCTGGCGCAGGGGCTGTTGGCGGAGCTGCTGCCGCACGCGGGCCGGGCCAGGCGGATCGGCATCAGCGGGGTGCCGGGGGTGGGCAAGTCCACCTTCATCGACGCCTTCGGCACGATGCTGACGGGGCTCGGCCACCGGGTGGCCGTCCTCGCGGTGGACCCCTCGTCGAAGCGCACGGGCGGCTCCATCCTGGGTGACAAGACCCGGATGGAGCGGCTGTCGGTGGATCCGGCGGCGTTCGTGCGCCCGTCCCCCTCGGCGGGCACGCTGGGCGGGGTCGCCAAGGCCACCCGCGAGTCGATGATCGTGATGGAGGCGGCGGGCTACGACGTGGTCCTCGTCGAGACCGTCGGCGTGGGCCAGTCGGAGACCACGGTGGCGGGGATGGTCGACTCCTTCCTGCTGCTCTCCCTGGCCCGTACGGGCGACCAGCTGCAGGGCATCAAGAAGGGCGTCCTGGAACTGGCCGACGTCCTGGCGGTGAACAAGGCGGACGGCCCGCACGAGCGCGACGCGAAGGCCGCGGCCCGTGAACTGTCGGGCGCGCTGCGCCTGATGCACCCGGTGGACGCGGCCTGGACGCCGCCGGTGCTGACGTGCAGCGCGCGGGAGTCGGCCGGGCTGGACGAGGTGTGGAGCCGCCTGGAACAGCACCGGACCCTGCTGGAGGCGGGGGGCCGGCTGACGGCGAAGCGGGCGGCGCAGCAGGTGGAGTGGACCTGGTCGATGGTCCGCGACGAACTGCTGGAACGCCTGCGGGCGGACCCGGCGGTACGGGAGCTGGCGCCGGATCTGGAGTCCGCGGTCCGGGCGGGCACGGTGACACCGACGTCGGCGGCGGACCGCATCCTGTCGGCGTTCGGGAACGCAGGAAGCTGAGGACGGACCGGCGCCCGACGCGGGCGCCGGTCCCTCACAGACAGATCAGTTCCACGGCCGGCCGCAGCAGCTCGGCATTGCGGATGCGCTCTCTGCCGACGGAGACGGCGACGTACTGCAGCTGGGACAGCCCGGCCAGTGGCGCGACGTCGATGTCTCCCTCTGCGGGGAAGTCCCCCATGAACGTGCACTCGTTCAGCCGCGGGAAGGCTGCGGCCAATCGCGAGATCGCCGCCTGTACGGTCCTGTCCCCTCCGCCCGCGAGGAGGGCCAGACTGGTGACGCCCGGCAGCACCGCGTCCGCCGGCAGCGCTTCGAGCGACAGGGCGAACACCTTGAGGTGGAAGAGGGCCGGCAGGTCGCCGATCTCCCGCCATTCGGCCGCCGAGGCCGGGCTGGACAGCTCGTCGAGCATCAGCTCCCTCAGCTCGGACTGCGCACCGAGACCGTCGAGCCCGTGCGCGGAAGTCGCGAAGCCACCCACCGCCAGCTGACGCAGCGGAGCACCGGCCGGCAGGGTCCGCGCGGACCAGGTCATGCCCCCGGTTCCCTCGACGCTGAGTGATTCCAGCCGCCCCAGGTCCGCGACCGGACTCAGATCGATGTCCGGCCGGTGCGTCGTGATGCTCAGCCGCCGGATCGGCAGGCCGCCGATCGCGGAGAGGTCGATCAGGTCCGGGCAGCGGTTGATGTCGAGGACTTCCAGGGCGGACTGCTGCCTCAGGAAGCCCAGATCGGTCACGGCGTCGTGCGCGAGCGCGACTTCCGTGAGCCTTTTCCGGTCGAAGTACCCGGCCAGGGCTTCCAGGGACACCTCGGTCCTGATGTCCAGCCGGTCCGGCCGGAGTTGGAGACGTTCCAGTTGGTGCAGCTGTTCGTCCGAGCGGATGGAGTAACGCAGGTCCGAGGGGTCCAGCCGTGCGATCACCTCATCGGCATAGTCCGCGCAGTCGAAGCGCGACCAGGCCCAAAGGAGCTGGGACCGGACCGGGAGCAAGGGGTGCCTGGCGAACTGCGTGAGGAAGGACAGAGCGGCGTCCGACTTCACGTGCGAGGCGGCGATCACCACATGGTAGGCATCGCGGTCGCCGAGGCCTTCGGGTCCCGGGAGCAGGCCCAGGATCAGGGGGCCGACCTCCGCGAGGGCGCGCGCCTCCTGCTCGTTCGACGGTGGAATGAGCATGGAGGTGCAGATTTCCACGGCCGTGCGGATCGCGGGATCCAGTGTGGTGGCGTGCTCCAGACAGGCGGCGGCGAGCAGGTAGATCCGGGACTGTGCGCGCTTGCCGGAGGAGCGGTCTCCCCGGTCGAGCAGGTCGCGGATCAGCGCCCCGCGCTCCCCCGGCCGGGCGAGGGCGACCGCCATCCGGATGACGTCCTCCCACTGGTCGTCGTCGGCATGGGCGATGAGAAGCCCGAAGTCGCCCTCCTCCACCGCGGCCCGCGCGCCGAGGAAGTCCTGGAAGGTGCGGTGGACGAAGACCACCGTGCCGGGAGCCGGTTCCCGCAGCAGCCCGCTGCGCTCGAGGAAGTGCTCGAAGACCACGGGCGCATCACCCAGGGCGGCTGCCTCGGGGACCATGGGCAGCGCGCGGGCGATGATGTCCTCGGCGCGGGACCGGTCCATCTCGGTGCGGCCGTTCTTGATCAGCCAGTACGCGAGGCGTTGCAGCAGGTCGAGCTGCGGCTCCTCCCGCAGATCCGGGACCTTCATGTCCCGCTCCCGGTCGCGGCGGATCAGCAGCATGGAGAGGGCCGCCTCGTAGAGGTCCTTGCGGCCGTGCGGCAGGTAGCCGCGCCGGTCCCGGTGCAGGGCGCAGATCAGTGCGCACATCAGCGGGTTGGTGGCCAGCCTCCCGAGGTCGGGCTTGATCCGTACGGCGGTGAGCAGCTGCGCCTCGTACGCACTCAGCTGTGCGTCCCGGTCCCCGTCGTCGTCGCCTGCGGCGCCGTGCCACCGCTTGATGAAGGTGGCGACCTCCACCGGCCCCATGGCGGACAGGGTCAGCTCGGTGAAGGCCTCCTCGGCGAGCCAGTGCGCTCCCACGGCGGAGGGCCGTGAGGTGACGAGCCAGCGGTTGTCGCCGCCGTAGGCGTCCATCAGGTCCCGCAGCCAGCGGCGGGCCCGTTCCCGTTCGGCGTCGGGAATCTCGTCGATGCCGTCGACGAGGACCAGGCCGCGGCCCGCCGCGAGGACGCGGTGCGCCCAGCCGTGGGGCTGCTCGGCCCCGAGCGGACAGCCGGAGGAGGACAGGAAGTCCGCGGGGGCGGGCAGCCGTTCACCATGGCGGGTCAGCGTACGCAGGGGCAGGACGAAGGGGATGCGGTCGTAGAGGTAGTCCATCTGCGGGGTGAGGTCCTGACGGGCGGCCGTGACGGCCAGCCACTGCACCAGCGTGGACTTTCCGGACCCGGCTTCGCCCCGGAGCAGCACCCGGGGGCTCTCCGCGAGAGCCTGGTCGGCGGGCTTCGGCGCGAACCTCCGGGCGAACCTCCGCACCCATTCGCCCACCTGCTCCTGGTCCGCCGGTCGCAGTCCCATGAGCCCGGTCGCCGACGTGTGGGCCCGTGTGCCGGGGGCCGCTGCGGGCCCCGGGTCCCGCGTGGTGCGGTGCGCGAGGGATGCCGCTGCGACGACGTCGGTGACCGCGTCCGGTTCGCGCGCTTCCCGGTCGGGCGGGGGCGGTGGGCCGTTCACCGGCCGGCGGAACGCGAGCGGCGTCGCCTCCAGACTCAGGTACGCCGCGTCCAGCGGCCAGCGCGTCGGGGAGTTGATGAGGTCGATGCCGTAGATGGTCAGCTGGCCGTGCTTCTTCTCCACGTACGGGAGGTACAGCTGCTCGAACGCGGCGTCCTGCCCGCCGGGCAGCGGGGCGCGGCGGATCAGTTCGTCGACCTTGGCCGTCAGTTCGGCGATCCCGCGGGTCTGCTGGACCAGGGCGTGGGCCACGAACGTCGAGCGCTGCGTGAAGAACTGCAGGATGTGGAGGCAGGCGGCGTCGACGAGTCGCTCGTAGAAGTACGTGGCGTCGGCGCTCAGCTCCCGTTCGGGATGGCCGGCGGCTGCGCGCAGCGCCCCGGCGAAGGCCGCCGAGCCGAGCCGGACGGCGTCCAGGTCGGTCATCTTCAGTTCGCCGAGGCCCCGCAGGGTCTGCGCGAGGGCATCGGTGACCGCCTGCCGCTCGTCCGCCGCGATCGGACGCTCGCCGCCGGTCCGCAAGGCCTGCGTGACCAGCTTGGCGGCCAGCGTCCGCAGATCGGCTTCCGTGAGCGAGCGCTTCTCGCCCTTGAAGGACACATGACCCGAGATGCGGATCGGCTTGTCGACGAGGCCGGCTCCGCCGCCCTCCGTGACGAACAGCTTCTTGACGAGGGGTCCGACGGCCGTCGAGGCCAGCCGGATACCGATGTTCACGGGATCCATGCAACCCCCCGCAGCGTAGCGACCGTTGGCCCGGAGCCTAACGGTCGCCGACGCCGCCCCGGAGGGTTATGCCCCGACGAGTACCGAGCCGTCCGCGCCCAGCGCCTCGCGCAGGATGCGGGCCTGCTCCACCTTGTTGTCCGTGGCGAGCAGCGCGGAAAGGACAGCGATACGGGCCTGGCCGGCGCGCAGCGTGCCGGTCGGGACGGCTCCGGCGGCGACGAGGTCCACCGCGCCGCCGTGCGTGTAGATCTCGGTGACCGGTCCGGCCATGACGCGGGTGCTCAGGGCGACCAGCACTCCGCGTGCGACGGCGGCCCGGACGGCGTCCACGATCTCCGGGGTGGCGTTGCCCGCGCCGGTCCCGACGAGGACGATGCCGCGGGCGCCGGCCTCGACGGCGGCGTTCAGCAGGACCGGGTCGCCGTCGGCGTGGTGCACCACCACGTCCACGCGCGGCGGGATCTCCGGCATGGCAGGCAGCGGGAGCGGCGCCGGGCGCTGCGGCGTGCGCAGGATGGTGACCTTGCCGAAGCCGATCTTCCCGAAGAGCTCCTTCGAGGGGTCGGCGAACGCGTCCAGTTCCACGGCCTGGGTCTTCACGGTGCCGCGTGCGGCGTGCACCCGTCCGGCGAAGGCGATGAGCACGCCGAGCCCGCGCGTGCTCGCGGCGGTGAGCAGGGCGTCGTAGAGGTTCCCCGGGCCGTCGCCGTCGGCGGTTCCCATGGGGCGCTGCGATCCGGTGAAGACCACGGAGCGCGGGTCGTGGTGGTGGAGGTCGAGGAGGAAGGCCGACTCCTCCAGGGTGTCGGTGCCGTGCGTGACGACGATGCCGTCGACGCCGGGGTCGGCGAGTACTTCGTGCACGGTGCGCAGCAGGGTGAGCTGGTGCGCGGTGGTGAGCCGCGGGCTGTTCACGCTGAACAGGTCGACCAGTTCGACGGTGATGCCCTCGGGGAGGGGCGCGGTCGCGATCACCTCGTTGCCGTCGGCCTCCGCCGCGAAGCCGGAACCCTGCCAGCGGCTGGCTATCGTCCCGCCGGTGCTGATGACGACGATCCGTCCCATTGGCCGTGGCCACCCTTCACTCGTGTCACTCATACGTCACTCGTACATATGTGCTTAAAGCAGCAATGATAGAGCGATCCATGCGCAATGTGATTGCGTTTTCCGCCAGGCCCGTTCACACTCGCCGGGTGATAATTGCGCCATGGACGCCATCGACAGAGATATCTTGCGCGAGCTCCAGGCAGACGGCCGCCTGAGCAACCAGGAACTCGCCCAGCGCGTGGGACTCACCCCCTCCCCCTGTATGCGCCGGGTGCGGCAGCTGGAGCAGGACGGGGTGATCCAGGGCTACCGCGCGGTGATCTCACCCGAGGCGGTGGACCGCGGGTTCGAGGTGCTCGTATCGGTCGAGGTGCGCCGCGACCGGGAGGCGGTCGAGGCCTTCGAGGCGGCCCTCCAGGACATCCCCGACGTCATCGAGGCCTACCGCCTCTTCGGCAGCCCCGGCTGCCTGCTGCGCATCGCCGTCGCGGACCTGCGCGCGTACGAGCGCCTGTGGATCGAGAAACTGACGGCCCTCACCGGCATCACCGAGGTCAACTCGCAGATCATCATGAAGCGCATCAAGGAACCGAACGGCCTGCCCGTCGGCCCCTGATCGGCATACGTGCACCGTTGGCCCACGCTGCCGGGATCAGGCCCGGCGGGATCCGGCCCGGCGGGATCCGGCCCGGCGGGATCCGGCCCGGCGGGATCCGGCCCGGCGGGATCCGGCAGCGGGCAAGCCCGCGCGCCGGCGGCTCGGGGCCGTCGGCGTACGGGCTTTCGCTTCGGTGGGTCATCAGCCCGGGAGGTTGGCCTCCTGCTCCCGGCGCTGCTGGGCGGGCAGGACCGGGGTGGCGGTCGTGCGGCCGAGCTTCTCGCCCTCGACGTCCATGTTCGGCAGGATCCGGTCGAGCCAGCGGGGCAGCCACCAGGCCGACCGGCCGAGCAGGGCGAAGAGCGCGGGCACCAGGGCCATGCGGACGATGAAGGCGTCGAACAGGACGGCGATCGCCAGGCTGAAGCCCACCATCTTGACGAAGACGTTCACCTCCATGATGAAGCCGGAGAAGACGCTGACCATGATGATCGCGGCGGCGCCGACCACCCGGCCGCCGTAGCGGAATCCGGTGACCACGGCTTCGCCCGGCTGCGCGCCGTGGACGTAGGCCTCCCGCATCCGGGTCACGAGGAAGACCTCGTAGTCCATCGCGAGACCGAACACCACACCGATCATGAAGATCGGCAGCGTGCTCATGATCGGGCCCGGCTGGTCGATGCCGAAGAGGTCCGCGAGCCAGCCCCACTGGAAGACGGCCACGACCGCACCGAGGGCCGCACTGACGGAGAGCAGGAAGCCGAGGGCCGCCTTGAGCGGGACGAGCAGCGAGCGGAAGACGAGTACCAGCAGGACGAAGGCGAGACCGACGACCAGGCCCAGGTACGGCAGCATCGCGTCGTCAAGGGTCCGCGAGAAGTCGATGAACAGCGCGGTCTGACCGGTGACCAGGACCTCGGCCCCGTTCTCGGCGCCCAGGCCGCTCGCGATGCCGCGTATCCTCCCGACCAGTTCCTCGGTCTCGTGCTCTGCGGGTCCGGTCGTCGGGATGAGGGTGAGGACCGCCGTGTCGCCCTTGTCGTTGGGCGTGGCCGGGGTCACCGCGGCGACGCCCTCGACCCTGCCGAGCTCCTTGCCCACGTTGCCGGCCGCGGTCACCGCGTCCTTGGCCTGGACGGTGACCATCAGCGGCCCGTTGAACCCGGCCCCGAAGGACTCGGACAGCATGTCGTACGCCTTGCGCTGCGTGGTGTCCGCCGCCATGGTGCCCTCGCCGGGCAGACCGAGCTGGAGGCCGGCGGCGGGCACCGCGACGACGCCGAGGCCCACGACACCGAGGAGCAGTACGGCCAGCGGGCGGCGGACGACGAAGGTCGCCCAGCGGGTGCCCAGGTTCGGCTTCTGGCGCGCGGCCCGCTTGTCGGCCTTGCGTTGCTGACGCTCCGTGAGCGGCTTGCCGTAGTACTTCTTGCGCTCCCGGCGGGGCATGACCTTGATCGGCGCGAAGCCGAGGAGGGCCGGGACGAGGGTGACGGCGATGAGGACGGAGACGGCGACCGTGCCGGCGGCGGCGAGGCCCATCTTGGTGAGCATCGGTATGTTCACGACGCTGAGGCCGGCGAGGGCGATGATGACGGTGAGTCCGGCGAAGACGACGGCGGAGCCGGCGGTGCCGACGGCCCGTCCCGCGGCGTCCTGGCGTTCGCGGCCCTCGGCCAGTTCGGAGCGGTAGCGGGAGACGATGAACAGGGCGTAGTCGATGCCGACCGCGAGGCCGATCATCAGCGCGAGGGTGGAGGTCGTGCTGGACAGGCCGAGGGTGCTGCCGAGTGCGGTGATGGCCGCGCCGCCGATGGCGACGCCCATGATGGCCGTCAGCAGGGGCATGCCCGCGGCGATCATCGAGCCGAAGGTGAGCACCAGGACGATGGCGGAGACGAGGATGCCGATGCCTTCGGCACCGCCGCCGGGTGCTCCGTCCACCTTGACGGCGTCACCGCCGGCCTCGACCACCAGCCCGGTGGTGCGGGCGTCCTCGAGTGCCTCGTCGAGGCCCTTGTGCGCCTCGTCGGTCACCTTGAGGGCGGAGACCTTGTACGTGGCCACGGCGTACGCCGTGGTGGCGTCCTGGCTGAGGGCATTGGTCTTGAAGGGGTCGGAGGCGGAGACGACGTCAGGCGCCTTGGCGAGCGCACCGACGAGGCTCTCGACCTTGGCCTTCTCGGCCGGGTCGGAGAGCTTCGCGCCGACCGGTGCCCGGACGACCACGCGGGCGGTCGCGCCGTCCACGCTCATGGCCGGGAACTTCTCCTTGAGCAGGTCGAAAGCCTTCTGTGACTCCGTACCCGGCATCGAGAACGTGTCGGTGGGCGGAGGCGGAGCGGCGGAGGCGGCGAACCCGACCCCGACGAGGACGGCGAGCCACAGCAGTGACACCAGGCCCCGTCGCCGGAAGGCGAGACGGCCCACTTTGTAGAGGAAGGTGGCCATAAGACAGAACTCCTGTGTCGATCGGCATGGAACGAAGGGGCGATTCGAGTCGGACGGCCGGCGGGTCGGCCGGCTGGTTCGACCCGCGGCCCGGAGCGGGGACGGCGGGCGTCTCACCCTCGGCGGCGTGATCCGCGCCGCCGAAGTCCGTGACGCCATAGTGGCACATCAATGGCGCCATCGTCGCGCCAAATCTGAGCCATCGCATCGAGTTGGCCGAAAAACGCTCCCTGCCTGCCTGGGAGAGGCGCACCCGGAAAGCGGCGCGAGGCGTCACCCGACCAGGGGGCCCACCAGGAGAATCGGTCCCCGAATCGACTGCTGGAGCTGCTCAACGCCGGGATTCAGGAGATCGCCGGTACAGCTCGCGACACCGCATGCGATCCCGCCAACTCCACCGGCGCCACCCCGACGTCACCCCGGCGCCAATAGTGCCAACATGGCTCCGCAACCACTGATCGGCCACTCCCGGCGGAGTCGCTATCGGGAGCATCCCGCCTCCTGGGCATCCGGCACGGTCGCCGGTTCACGCCGCATCGGCGACGACAGTGCATTCGAGAACACCGGACCGGAAGCCCATCTCTGCGAACTCGGTGCGGATCGGAGCGAATTCGGGGAATGTGTTACCGCCGCCACCTCAACGGGGCGGCGGGGAAGACACATCGACGACCGCCGGAGCGCCTCATCCGCACGCCGGCCTCCACGGAGCGCCCATGATCGGGCACGGCGGTCTCACCGACTCCGTCCCCATCAATGGATGACGGTTCGTATGGGAGTGGACTGATGAGCAGCAACCCGTTCGACGACGCCGACGGCCGGTTCTACGTCGTGGTGAACGACGAGGAGCAGCACTCGCTGTGGCCGTCGTTCGCCGAGATTCCCGCCGGCTGGCGCATCGTGTTCGGCGAGGAGAGCCGCCGGCAGTGCCTGGAATACGTCGAGGCGCACTGGACCGACCTGCGGCCGAAGAGCCTGCGCGAGGCGATGGCCTCCGACTCGGTTGCCGTCGGCACCGCGTGAGGCGGCTGCGTCATCCCGCGGAATGACCGAAGACGGCCGAGGGGCGGGCTCCGGTGCGGGTCGTCCGGCACCGCGCCCACCCTTCGCCGTGACGGGGGGTGCCGCTGCACGCGCTCCGGCGCGCACGGCCACGACGTGCCGGGCGAGGGGCTGTTGCGGTGGACCGAGCACGGGTCTCCGGGTCCAGGGTCCGGTTCTTCGGAGGAGGTCGCTTCTCCCCGGTCACAGGAGCCCGAGGTGACCCGGGCGGTCGCGGACACCTTCGGGCGTCCGGTCGCGGACACCTTCGGGCGTCCGGGCGGTCGCGGACACCCTCGGGCGCTGCGCAGTCGACCGCTCGCGGTCGCGGGGGCGGCCCGGCGGCTGGCGACGGTACGGTGTGGAGGTCCGGATCGGAGGTAACGGTGATTTCAGCGGGGCGCGGCGCCACCGGCGCCACAGACGAGACCGGCCGCCCTGCGGAGCGCGCTCGGAAGATCGCCGACCGGCTGGACCGGCTCATCGGCCGGGAAGCGGCCAAAGCGGGCGGGCGGTCCCCGACGTACCGAGAGCTGACCGACCGCATCAACAGGCTGGCGGGCCGCGACGTCATCTCCAAGGACACCATCCGCAACCTGCACCACGGTGTGAACCAGAAGGGGCAGGTCCCCAATCCCACGGTGGACACCCTCGACTGGCTGGGCCGCGGTTTCGGCATCCAGGCCGGCGCGAGCTATTTCGTGGACGACACCAAGGCCGCCGTGGTGGACGAACAGCTCGACCGGCTGGAGAAGATGGGCGACTTGAGGCAGGCCCTGGGCAACTCCGAGGTGGTCAGCCTCGTCCAGCGGGCATCGGGCCTCTCCGACGGCAGCCTGCACATGCTGGTGGCCCTCGCAGACAAGCTCAAGCAGCTCGAGGAGAACGCGGCAACCGGCGAACGGCGAGCGGGCGTCTCCGACGGGGCATGAGGCGTACAACGCCCGGCACGGACACGCCTACGCCCCCATCAAGAAAGAACGTTTCCCCAGTCATGCCGCTCCCCCGAGGCCTGCGCAAGCGCTGCGAGGCGGTTCTCGCAGGCCTGGACCTGCCCAGCCCCTTCACCGTCGACGGCTTCCGCGCCTCGCTGGAACAGCAGCGCGGGCGGCCCATCGTCATGGAACCGCTCCCCGTCCTCGGCCGTGACGCACCGTGCGGCCTGTGGATCGCGCTGCCGAGTGTCGACGTCGTCTTCTACGAACAGCACACCAGCCCCGCGCACCAGGACCTCATCAAACTGCACGAGCTCGGCCACGTCCTGTGCGGCCACTCCGGGGTGTTCGAACTGGCCCATCTGGCGGCGCTGATGCCCGATCTGACTCCGGAGGTGATCGCCCAGGCGATGGGCGCCGGGCGCACCAGCTACGACACCGTCGAGGAGCAGGAGGCGGAGATGATCGCGCTGCTGTTGGCAGATCTCTGCGGGCCCGCAGCCACGGCCGATCCCACGTCCGGCCGACTGGCCGAGAGCCTGCTGCACCCCATACGTACTCGCCGATGGAGAAAGCGCTGATGCGCCCGCTGTTCGAATGGCTGATGCCGCTCCTGGCGTGGAGCGTGGTGATCTGGCGAACGCCGTCCGCATTCGGGTCGCGTGCGAACCGTGCTCTGTGGGCCACGTTCGTGTCGGGCGCGGTCGGTCTCACCACCCGTCCCCCCTGGATCGCGCACGCCCTGGAAACGGTCACCGGCATCGGCGATGTGACATTGCTGATCAAGCACCTCGCCATCGTGATGGCGGCGTCCTTCCTGCTCGACTACGTCCACGCCATCCAGGAACGGCCCCACCACAAGCGCGCCTCGCGCCTGAAGCTCGTCTTCGTCATCGCCGCGATGACCACCCTGACCGCGCTCTTCGTCTTCTGGCTCCCGCACGACTACACCGGCGCGGACGGCCTCGACGCCCACTACGGCCACCCCGGCGTCCAGGTCTACCTCGCCGTCATCTACACCGTGTACGGGGTTGCCAGTGCACAGGCGGCCCTCCTGTTCTGGACGAACCGCCGCAACGTGCCCCCGGGACCGCTACGAGCCGGAGTCACCTGCCTCGCCGCGGCCACGGCCAACGGGCTCCTCTACACCGTGTACCGGATCTACTTCGTCCTGCGGGAGGGCGACTCCACGACGCTCGACGCCGACGGAAAGCCCGTGCCCCTCACGGATCCCGTCTCCGAACTGCTTCCCGCCGTGTCCGTGGTCCTGCTGGTCCTGGGCGTATCCATACCGCCGACCCGCACGCTGCTGCACTACGTCCGCGACCAGTACGCCCTGTGGCGCCTCCACCCCCTGTGGGCGGACCTGGTGACGGCAGTACCGCACGTGGTCCTGGGCACCCCCACCAGCCGTCTGCGCGACCTGTTCACTCCCGGGGACCGGACCATCGACGTCGCGCACCGCGCCTTCGCCATCCGCGACGCCGCTCTCGCCCTGCGCGACGACACTCCCACCGCGGTCCCCGCTTCCCCCGCGCCGGACGGCGGCGCGGAGGAGGACCCGGCCGGCACCGAAGCCCGCTGGCTCCGCCTCGCGGTACAACAGCGGGCCAGGGGCCTCCCGGCGCCCTCTCTCCCCGCCACGCTCGACCGTTCCGTCGGCGGCCGCACCCCGCGCGAGGAGATCGCGTGGCTCCTCAAGGTCGCGGCCGCCTACCGACCCGTGGAAAACCCCGGGCAGCCCGGCCGCGCCAACCGTCGGTGCGGTAGGCGCGACCGGGCTGCTGCTCCGGAGCCGGTCCCTGCTATTTGGTGGTGACGGATGCGGTGAGGGCGAGGGCGCCTTCGGCGCTGCCGGGGATCTCCGCCCAGCCCGCACTCCACTGCCCCGTCGTGTAGTTGGCGTCCTTCGTGAAGACACGCCCGCCCGAACCGATGGCATAGACGTGCATCGTGTTCCCGGTGACCACACTCGTCAGCGCCTTCAGACCCGAGCCGCCCAGCGACGTCCAGGAACCCGACCAGCCACCGGCCGCATAATCACCATCGGTGTTCCACATCGCACCATCCGCACCGACGATCTCGAGGTGAACCTTGCTGCCGGTGACGGATGCCGTCAGCGCCGTGGCGCCTTCAGCATTGCCCGGCACCTCCGCCCAGCCCGCACTCCACTGGCCCGTCGTGTAGTTCGCGTCCTTGGTGAAGACACGCCCGCCCGAACCGATGGCATAGACGTGCATCGTGTTCCCGGTGACCACACTCGTCAGCGCCTTCAGACCCGAGCCGCCCAGCGACGTCCAGGAACCCGACCAACCACCGGCCGCATAATCACCATCGGTGTTCCACATCGCACCATCCGCACCGATGACCTCCAGGTGAACCTTGCTGCCGGTCACCGAAGCCGTCAACGCACTGGCACCCTCGAACCCACCCGGAACCTCGACCCAGTCCCCGCTCCACTGACCCGTCCCGTAGTTCGCGTCCTTCGTATAGACACGACCCGTCGAACCGATGGCGAAGACGTGCATCGTGTCATCGGTCACCACACTCGTCAGCGCCTTCAGACCGGAACCACCCAGCGACGTCCAGGAACCCGACCAGGCACCCGCCGCATAATCACCATCGGTGTTCCACATCGCACCATCCGCACCAACAACCTCCAGATGCACCTTCGAAGGGGCGGATACGGTGGTCAGGGCGTCGACGATGCGCTGTGCGTCGGCGGCTTCGAGCTGGTAGCGGTCGGGATAGGCCGACACCTGGACCTTCTGGGCAACGACGCCTACCGGCTGGGACTGCCAGGAGTTGTTCGGGTAGGCCTTCAGCATGGCGTTGAGGAAGGCGTTGGTCGCGTAGGCGGGATCGAGTCGCTGCTCGAAGCTGCCCCACCAGTCCTGCTGCTGGAACAGACCGACGCTGGTGTGGTCGATCTTGTTCGGGTTGTTCTCGAGTACGGATTCGGTGATGGCTGTGGCGATGCCGATGACAGCGGCACGGTCGGGTAGGCCCCGAGCGCGCGTCGCCTCGGTTATCGCCCGGGCGCAGGAGATCCGATAAGAGGTCATCGCGCCGCGCAGCTTCCCGGTGAGGACCCTGTTCAGGTTCGCGGCGGTCGTGGCGTCGGTCGCGGTGACGGTTCCGCAGGACCGGTTGGGGAGCAGCGCGTGCGCCGGGCCGGCGGCGAGGAGCATCGGGGTGGTGAGGGCGACCGTCATGGCAGCGACGGGGAGGATGCGCCGGAGGTGAAGCTTCATCAGAGGGTCGTCTTCCTGGGCTGGGTGGCGAGGTCGTCGGGCAGGCAGGAGCAAGGGGGGCATGCGCGTCCGGCTGGAGCAGGCGGGCACGCCCCCCCTTGGCGGAGGACCGCTCAGGCGTTACTTGGTGGTGACGGATGCGGTGAGGGCGAGGGCGCCTTCGGCGCTGCCGGGGATCTCCGCCCAGCCCGCACTCCACTGCCCCGTCGTGTAGTTGGCGTCCTTCGTGAAAACACGCCCGCCCGAACCGATGGCATAGACGTGCATCGTGTTCCCGGTGACCACACTCGTCAGCGCCTTCAGACCCGAGCCGCCCAGCGACGTCCAGGAACCCGACCAGCCACCGGCCGCATAATCACCATCGGTGTTCCACATCGCACCATCCGCACCGACGATCTCGAGGTGAACCTTGCTGCCGGTGACGGATGCCGTCAGCGCCGTGGCGCCTTCAGCATTGCCCGGCACCTCCGCCCAGCCCGCACTCCACTGGCCCGTCGTGTAGTTGGCGTCCTTGGTGAAGACACGCCCGCCCGAACCGATGGCATAGACGTGCATCGTGTTCCCGGTGACCACACTCGTCAGCGCCTTCAGACCCGAGCCGCCCAGCGACGTCCAGGAACCCGACCAACCACCGGCCGCATAATCACCATCGGTGTTCCACATCGCACCATCCGCACCGATGACCTCCAGGTGAACCTTGCTGCCGGTCACCGAAGCCGTCAACGCACTGGCACCCTCGAACCCACCCGGAACCTCGACCCAGTCCCCGCTCCACTGACCCGTCCCGTAGTTCGCGTCCTTCGTATAGACACGACCCGTCGAACCGATGGCGAAGACGTGCATCGTGTCATCGGTCACCACACTCGTCAGCGCCTTCAGACCGGAACCACCCAGCGACGTCCAGGAACCCGACCAGGCACCCGCCGCATAATCACCATCGGTGTTCCACATCGCACCATCCGCACCAACAACCTCCAGATGCACCTTCGAAGGCGCAGCGACCTGGTCTTCGACGATGTTCTTGTAGCGGTACGGGACGTAGGAGCCGGCGTTGCTGAAGTACGAGTAGGGGATCACCCTGCGCACGGCGTGCGGCGGGGTCTGCTCGATGCCGATGTAGGAGGTCATCGAGGAGTCGGTCCAGCTTTCGAAGAGGACCACGTGCGAACCGCTGACCGGGTTGGCGGCGTTGTGGAAGAGCAGCATGTCGCCCTTGCGCAGCTCACTCTTCGATATCCGGTTCGCGTAGGTGTCGAGGTTTCCGGTCCAGGCGTTCGTCCCGAGGTTCCAGGCCATGGACACCAGGCCGGAACAGTCGGTGCGGTAGCCCTCGCGGTAGCTGCTCTGGCTGTACGGAACCTTGGCGTCGACCCAGGTCTTGGCCCGGGCGATGACGGAACTACGGGTGATCGGGGCACTGCTGCTCTCCGCGGCCGCAGCGGCTCCGGCGAACTTGTTCTTCGTACCTGTGGTCTTGAGGGGGCCCGGCTGACCCTGGGGGCGCTCGACGTCGACGGTCGTGCCCTGCGACGCGGTACCCGTCGGGGCGGCCTGGGTGCCGGCGGCATGGGCGGGCAGGACGGACAGGACGAGCGAGGCGGCGCAGGCGGCGGTCATGATGCCGGCAGTGCGGAAGGCCGAGGTCTTGATGGACAACTGGACTCCTGGTGAAGAGAGAAGTGGAAGAAGGGCCGGGCGGAGCGTTCGCGGTTCTTCGCCGCGGTCAGCTCTTGGCGCCGAGTTCGGCCAGCGCGCCGAGCACGGCGGCGTCGGTGCCGGTGTCGTGCGGCGGCGCCGGGCGCTCGGCCAACTCGTCGAACTGGAAGAGCGTGAGATGGTCGCCCTGGTGGACGACGTAGAGGTGGTTGGTCTGTGTGTCCGGGGCCGACAGCCCGCCGACGCCCGTCCAGTGGCGCGCCCAGGCGGTGCCGTCTCCGGTCGTCGCGGTGGTGGTCACGACGGCGTCCTGCCGTACGCCCTCACGCTTCTGAACCTGCCGGGAGACGGTCTGGCAGTTGTTCATGTCGGCGACCAGTCGCCGGTACGCGCTCTGCGCGGCCTCGGCGTCCGGGAAGGCGAACAGCTGCTGGCCGGCCGGGCTCCCGGCCGAACTGCGGTATCCCTGCTGCTGCCAGAGGGTGGCACCGGCGACGGCTGCGCACTCGTTGAGCGTGATCTTCCGGCCGTCGCTCAGGTCCTGGCTGGACAGGGGGCCGTCCGGCTTCCACCCGAGCGCCTTCTGCGCGGGCAGCTTCGCCACGCCCTCAGGAGTGACCGCGGCGGTGCGTGCGGCGCCCGCATCCGCAACGGCCTGTGCAGTCGTTCCGTTCGCGGGCCCGGACCCCGCGGGGTCGGCGGGCCGTCCGGCTGCCTCCGGGGTTCCGGATGCCGGTGCCGGCGGGGGCGAGCCGGTCGAGGGTGACGGTGCCGGGGCAACGGCCGATACCTCCCGAGCGGCTGCGGCGGGCGAGGCCCCGTTCCGGCCGTGGCTGCAGCCCGTCGCCACAGCGGCGGTACAGACGGCCAGTGCCACGAAAGCGGCGCTCGCGAAGGTGGATCGGTGCGGTCGTCTGGACATGGCTGCTCCCGGAACGGTGGAGGGCGAGGAAGGAGGAGAAGGGCTACTGGCGAGTTAAATCGCCGCATCCCCCGGGGTCCGGCAGGTCGCCGTCGTGAGTACGCGTCAGGTACGGGCGAGGTCAGGGGAGCGCGAGGGTGAATCCATGCACGGCGATGGGCCCGTGCACTCGGTCGAGGAGCGCACGCATCTGGGTGAGAGCCGAAACGTCGGACGGGGCGTGGACGAACAGGACTACGTCCAGGCCGTGTTCAGCAGGCCGGGCCCGGACGTGCTCCAGGCCGTCGGACGGTCTGGCGTGCGCCCACAGCAGGTCTTGCAGAAGCGGCACCGCGCCTTCGGCCGACGGGTCCGCCGAGGTGCGGACGAGAGAGGCCTGGATCACACGCACGGAGCTCAATCCCAGCCGATGACCTGGGAACCGCCGCCGCCCGCCCGGACCGAGTCCCAGCCGATGACACCCGGGCCGGTGACCACGGGGGTCAGGGAGGCTGCGCCGGCGGAGAGCAGTGCGGTGAGGCCGGCAGCGACGATCAGGCGGGTGGTGCGCGACATGAGTTCCCCCTGGAACATGGGCAGTTGGTACGGAAGGTGGGTGATGCGCACCGCACCGGACGGCCTTTCGGCCCTGGCCTGGGGTGGGGCTCGTGCGCCCCGCCGTCCGGTGATCACCATCCTGCTGCCGGGCGCACTCCACCGGAAGGGATCACGGCTGGCACCAAGCTGCCGGGCACCTTGGGGCCACGGCTCGCCGCACCGGCGATTAAGATCGCCACGCTGGGGGTTTGATCAAGACTGATACCGAAGTGCAGCCGGGGGGCTGAACAATGCTGAAAGCGTTGGGGCTGGACGTACATGCAGAAACCGTCTATCGAGGGATGCTCGCGGATCCCTCCGGCGGCGTGGAGGAGCTCGGGCGGCGGCTCGGAATGGCCGAGTCCCAGGTCAGGGAGGCACTGGACCGGCTGGTGGACCTCGGTCTGCTCGCGGCGTCCCGGGATACGTCCGGCGGGCTGCGCGCCGTCAGTCCCCAGGCGGGTCTGGAACAGCTGCTGCGCCGCCAGGAGGAAGAACTCGTCAGGCGCCAGCACGAACTGGCCCTGAGCAAGGCGGCCGCGGCCCGCGCCGTCGCCGAGTACGCGGACCTGCGCCCCAACACCGAGACCGACGGTGCGGAGCGTCTCGTCGGTCTCGATGCCATCCAGTCCCGCTTGGAGGTGCTCACTCGGGACCTGGGCCGGGAGTGCCTGGCGATCATGCCGGGCGGCGCCCAGTCGCAGGCGAGCCTCGACGCCTCGCGACCGCTGGACGAGGAGGCACTCGCGCGCGGGGTCGGCATGCGCGTCATCTATCAGGACAGCGTCAGGAACGACCCGGCGACCTTCGCCTACGCGCAGTGGACCACCGAGCGGGGCGGAGAGGTCCGCACCAGCCCCGTACTGCCACCGCGGCTGCTGATCTTCGACCGGGCCACAGCCGTCGTCCCGATCGACCCGGCCAACTCCCGTCTCGGAGCGCTGTGCACCACGTCTCCCGGGATCGTGGCCTCCCTCGTCAGCCTGTTCCACCAGACCTGGGACACCGCCGTACCCCTCGGCGCGGCCCGCAGGACGACCACGCAGGAGGGCATCACCGGCGGGGAGCGGGAACTCCTCAAGCTCCTCGCCTCCGGCATGACCGACGAAGCCGCAGGCAAACGGCTCGGAGTCTCCCTGCGGACCGTACGGCGTCAGATGTCCGCCCTCATGGAACGACTCGACGCGGCCAGCCGCTTCGAAGCCGGCCTCAAGGCGGCCCAACGCGGCTGGCTCTGAGCCCCGCAACCGGGGATCGCGGCCGGCATTCCCGGCCGCCGTGCCCTGTTCTGTGTGTTCCTGCTTCCCCGTCGACGGAACGTCGGGGAACACGCAGAACGGGGTTGCCCGGCCTTCGGCCGGGCAACCCCGTTCGGTTCGTGCGGTGGTGCGGGCGGGTCAGCGACGCGCCTCCCGGTTGAAGGCCGAGCGGGCCCACAGATAGCCGAGGGCGCTGAGGACGATGCCCCAACCGAGCGCGAGCCATGCACTGTTGCCGATCTCCGTGCCCATGAGCAGGCCGCGGAGGGTATCGGTCATCGGGGTGAAGGGCTGGTACTCGGCGAACCAGCGCAGGCCGACCGGCATGGACTCCGGCGGGACGATCGCGCTGCCGAGGAAGGGCAGGAAGGTCAGCGGCATGGGCGCGTTGCTCGCCGCCTCGATACTGCTGGAGCCCAGGCCTATCGCCGCGGACAGCCAGCTGAGGCCGAAGGAGAGCAGGGCCAGGATGCCGATGGCGGCGGACCACTCGACGACCGTGGCATCGGGCCGGAAGCCCACCAGAAGCGCGACACCGATGACCAGGACCAGGCTGATCATGGTCTGGATGACGTTGCCCACCACATGCCCGGTCAGCACGGAGGAGCGCGCGATCGACATGGTCCGGAAGCGGTTGATGATGCCTTCGGTCATGTCCGTGCACACCGAGACCGCGGTGGAGACCGCGCCGGCGGTGGCCGCCATCAGGAGGATGCCGGGGGCCACGAAGTTGGTGTAATCGCCGCGGTCTCCCGTACCGCCGCCCGGCAGTTCGATGCCGGCTCCGAGCGCGCCGCCGAAGACGTACACGAACAGCAGCAGCATCAGGATGGGCATCGCGACGATCGATATCGTCATCGAGGGGTAGCGCTGCGCGTGCTTGAGGTTGCGGCGCAGCATCGTCATCGAGTCGCGCATCGCGTACGTGGTGCTCATCGGCGGGCCTCCTGCACCGTGTCGGCGGAGTCGGGAACGGTGGTCGCGTGGTGGCGCGATCCGTCACCGGTGAGGGCGAGGAAGACGTCGTCCAGGTCGGGTGTGTGGACGGTCAGCGCATCGGCCGCGACACCGGCGCCCTCCAGCAGGTCGAGTACGGAGCGCAGCGCGGGGATGCTGCCGTCGCTCGGGATCTGCAGGGTGAGCTTCTCCTCGTCGCGGGCGCCCTCGTCGAGGCCGAGGCGGCGGGAGGCGGCGTCCATGCTGAGCGGGTCGGAGAAGCGGAGGCGGATGTGCCCGCCGGGTACACGGCGCTTGAGCTCGTCCGCGGTGCCCTCGGCGACGATCTTGCCCTTGTCGAGGACGGCGATCCGGTCGGCGAGCTGATCGGCCTCCTCCAGGTATTGCGTGGTGAGGAAGATCGTCACGCCCTGGGCGGTGAGCTGCTGGATCAGGTGCCACATGGTGCGGCGGCTGCGCGGGTCGAGGCCGGTGGTCGGCTCGTCGAGGAAGATCAGGCTCGGGTTGCCGACGAGGGTCATCGCCAGGTCGAGCTTGCGGCGCATACCGCCGGAGAAGGTCGAGGCCATCTTGCCCGCCACGTCGGTGAGTTCGAACTGCCGGAGTAACTCCGCGGTGCGGCGCCTGCCCTCCGCACGGTCGAGGTGGTGCAGGTCCGCCATGAGAAGCATGTTCTCCTCGGCGGTCAGCAGGCCGTCCACCGCCGCGAACTGGCCGGTGACACCGATCCGGGCACGAATGTCGTCCGCGCTCCGCTCCAGCGAGTGCCCCACCACCGTCGCCTCGCCACCGTCGGCGGCGATGAGGGTGGAGAGGATCTGGACCGTGGTGGTCTTCCCCGCTCCGTTGGGACCGAGCAGCGCGAAGATCGTGCCCGCCTGCACATGCAGGTCAATCCCGTCGAGTACGACCTTCTCGCCGTACGACTTGCGCAGGCCGACTGCGCTGATCCCCTTGGGTGGGGTCATCTGTCCGGTCGCGGCACTCATCGTGCCCCCTCCCTTTCGTAGCTGTCGCGAGGCCGAGCGGTGTCGTCAGGCGCCGGGCGCGCGCTGGATGGTGATGTCGCCGAGGCTGGTCCTCGCGTGCACCTTGACGGTCTCCGCGCCCTCCGCCGGACCCTCGGCGGATCCGAGGGCACTGTGGACCACCCCGGCCTGGGAGTGGATGTCGAGCCAGGCGGCAGTGCCCTGGCGAATCCCGACTTCGAGGTCGCCGGCCTTGGTCTGGAGCGCGACAGTGCCCCGCGCCACTTCCTCGATGCGCACATCGCCGTTCGAGCTCTTCGACGACACGGACCCCTGTGCCCGGCCGACCGTGATGCTGCCGTTGGCGACCCTCAGTCGCAGATCGCCCACCACGTCCTCGAGCCAGGTGTTGCCGTTGGAGTTCTTGATCTCGGCGGTGCCGCCGACCATGCGGACCCGGACATCGCCCGACCCGGTGGTGATGTCGGCATCGCCTGCCGCCGTGTCGAGCTGGACGTCCCCGTGCTGCGTCTTCAGCCGCACCGCGCCGGCCTGGTCCAGCCGGATGTCCCCGGCGCTGGTGCGGACCTCGCACTCGCCCAGCGTCCCCTTGCAGCTGAGGTCACCCATCTCCAGCGTGCCGACGAGCCGCGAGCCCTGGGGCAGCGCGACGTCGACCGTGACCGCGCCCCGGGCGGAGAACAGCCCACGCGCCTTCGGGGTACGGATCGACAGGGTGCCGTCGTTGAGGTCGACCTTGGTCTCCTCGGCGGCGCGGATGTCGTCCTTGTCCCCGGCGGTGCGCGGGTGGATCTCGACCACCGTGTCGGTGCGGTCCGTCGCACTGATCCGGGCGACTCCGACCTCGACGTGGATGATCGCGGTGATGGGTCCGTCGGTCTCGTAAGAAGGCATGGCTGTCCCGTCCTCGTGAGTCTGGTGGTCGTCCCCGCTCCGGGGACGTGAACATGTCGCGAGAGTGGCCGGCCTCCCGCAGGCCGAAACAGTGCTGCGGCGGGGCTAGCTCACCCAGCCGGTGAAGCTCTTCCTGCTGCTGCCCCGCTGGGGCGCCGCCGCGTCGCTCTGACGCCCACCGCCGGGCTCGAGAGCACCCGAAACGGCCCTGACGAGCCAGGCGTTGAGCGAAAGCCCTTCCCGCGCGGCCGCCTGCTCCGCGCGCGCCTTGATGTGGCCGGGGAGTCGGAGGTTGATACGCGCGGTGGTGCCGTCCTCCCCCTCCGGCACGACCGGAACTGCGGGCAGCGCGTGCGCCTCCTCGTATCCCTGCACGACGAAGGGCTCCTCCTTCGGCGGCGCGGTCACGACGAACTCCGGATCGAGCCCCCGCAACCGCACGTCGACCGACCCCGGAGCGAGCTCCCGGGTGACCTCACCCATGGCGTCGGACAGGGCGTTCAACAGGGTGAGTCTGGCTGCCGACTCCAGCGGCGCGGTGATGCGCTCGGCGAGAGCGCGAGCTTCTTCACCACCGGCTTCGGCGGCAACCGCGAGCTCGTTACGAAGACTGGCGACATAGGGCGAGAGGTCCATGGCCCACAGCATGACACACACATGGCGCCACGTCGAGCCAATCTGGCGCCACAATCGCGAGAAACCTCAAACCACCAGGTCAGAACGTGTGCCACTCATGCGCCATTCTGAGCCAACCCGCGCCATCGGCCGACGGACCCCCTGGGGCCGGACGGTCTGCAGGATGCAATGCGCCTGCTACTCGCCGGCTGGCTCAGCCGCAACAAGGCGGTCCAGGAGCATCCGTTCGGACGGGGTGAACGTGGGCCCGTCGCTCGGAGCCCGCAAGGGCCCGACGAGCGCGGTCAGCAGCACGCTCGGCCTGACCAGCGACGTGGGCGGGGCCTGGAGCGACAGCACGTCGGTCAGGGCCGTGGCGGCATGGAACGAGCCGGTCGCCGTACGCGACAGGCGGCCGACATAACGGTGCAGGAGACGATCGGCGAGGTTCGGGCGCTTGCCGCGGGTGGTGGGGAAATGGATGTCTTGGCCCACGGCAAGGGCCCACGCGGCATCGACAGGGCGGGCGATGGCGCGCTGGGCGCGGCGGGCCAGGCCGGGCCCCGGGCCGGCCGCGAGCAGGTCGCGCAGGGCGAGCGCCCCCAGCGCCGCCACCGACATGCCCTGCGCATACACCGGGTTGAAGGCAGCGACGGAATCTCCCAGCGCGACCAAGCCCTCGGGCCAGGGGCGGAGCCGCTCGTAGTGGTAACGCCGGTTCGCGGTACTACGGGTGACGCCGACGTCGGTGAGCGGTTCGGCGTGCTTGAGGAGGTCGGCTATGAGGGGGTGGCGCAGGGTTCTGGCGAAGGGCTCGAAGGCCTCCGCGTCATCGGTGGGGTGCCCGCCGGGGCCTCCCATCAAGCTGACGTGCCAGCGGTCGCCCTCGATCGGCAGGATGCCGCCGGCCATGCCCGGCCCGGGCAGACGCGGGTCGGCCTGAATGCCGACCACGGGCCAGCCACGGGTCGGAACGGGCGCCCGGTAGATGCGGCTGGCGTAGGCGAAGCCGGAGTCGACGTGCTCTTCGGTGAGGCCGGTGATTCCCAGCCCGTTGAGCCACTGCGGCATGCGGGTGCCCCGACCGCCGGCGTCGATGACCAGGTCGGCGGGCAGTTCCGTCTCGGTGCCGTCGGCAGCCAAAACCCGTACGCCTGTGACGGTGCGACGGTCACCGAGCAGACCGACAACCCTGGTCTGCATCCGCACTCTGACCCGGGGGTCCTTCATGACCTGTTCCCGGACAACGAAGTCGGTCAGGTCCCGGCTGGCAGTGATCACGTAGTGGGTGGCGTGCCGCCAACGCCGGTACCAGCCCTCGGGCGAGTGGATGACCATGCCGGTGGTCACCGGGATCCGGTGGGCGCCGGCGGCCAGCAGCAGACCGACACTGCCCGGCAAGAGCGCGTCCATCGCCTCGGCGCCTGCGGTCTGCAGCCAGTGGATGTGGACGGCCTGAGGCACGCCGGTACGCGGACCGGGCCCCGCCGGCAGGTCGTGGGCCTCAATGATCTCCACGGATTCGACGTGGTCCTTGACGGCGGCCGCGGCGAGCATGCCGGCCATGCTGCCCCCGATGACGACAACCCGCCGGGTGCTCCAGCTCGGGGCTTCAGGCATGACGGGCTTCCTCCTGTGGTGGCACACGGTGCTGTTGGACGTCTACGACGCGCGAGGTCAACACCCGCGACAGGAGAACCGGTTCCGGCACGCCACGCCGTTCTCCCCGCGGCACCTCGCGGCTGCCCCGGAACGGCGCGCTTTCACTCGCGAGCGCAGAGGATCATGGTGACATCCGCCGCGGCCACGGCACAGGACGGCCTGTCTCCACTTCAGCGTGACCACGGAACGAGTCCGGCCGGCTTCGGCCACGAACAGCCCTCGGCCGTCCGTGGCGCAAAGAAGCCGCCCCCCTGCGCAGCCGTGCGGCCACGCCGGAGAGGCGGCATTCCTTCACTGATGATCACCCCTGGCGCGCATCCCGCGCACCGGCAAAAATGCCGGTCAGGCGCTCTTCGCGATCGGCTCCAGGATGGCCACGCACTCCACGTGGTGGGTCATCGGGAAGAGGTCGAAGACGCGGAGCGTGCGGACCTTGTAGCCGTTCTCCTTGAAGTAGCCCAGGTCGCGGGCCAGGGCCGCCGGGTCGCAGGCCACGTACGCGATCCTGCGCGCCGAGAGGCCCGTGATGTGGCGGACCGTCTGCTTGCCCGCTCCCGCGCGCGGGGGGTCCAGGACGACCAGGTCGCACTCCGTGATCCCCGTCTTCGGGAGGATCTGCTCGACCTTGCCCTGCTCGATGCGGACCCGCGGGAAGTCCGCCAGGTTGTGGCGGGCGTCCTCCACCGCGCGCTTCGTCGACTCGATGCCGAGCACCGCGCCCGTCTCGCCGAGGCGTTCGGCCAGGGCGCCCGCGAAGATGCCGACGCCGCAGTAGAGGTCGAGGGCCATCTCGCCCTTGCGCGGCATCAGGCCCTGCATGACGGCCTTGATCAGGGTGTCCGCGGCCTGCGGGTGGACCTGCCAGAAGCCGCCCATGCCCACGCGGTACGTACGGCCGTCCGCGCGCTCCCGTACGAAGGGGCGGCCGTGGACGCGGTGGACCCCGCCGTCCTTCTCCTCCACGCGCAGGACGGAGACCGGCTTGTCCAGCTCCACCAGCGGGAGGCGGCCGCCGGGGCGGGGGGTCAGGACGACCTGACGGTCCTGGGAGCCGGTCGCCGCGATCGCCTCGACCGTGGCCATCTGCGGCCAGTCCTGCTGCTCGATGCCCAGCTCGCTGACACCCGGGGCGGCGATCATGCAGTGGTCGATCAGTTCGATGTCGTGCGAGCGGTGCCTGCGCAGGCCCGCGTTGCCGTCCTCGTCGATGGCGAACTGCACGCGGGTGCGCCACTGCGGCACCTGCCCGGCCGGCAGCTTGTCGCCCTCGGCCGGCATCACGGTGCCGTCCCAGCCTGCCTCCTCGGGGGTGAGCCCGGCGAGCCGCTTCAGCTGCTCGGCGACGACCTCGCCCTTGAGCCGGCGCTGGGCACCGGGCTTGGCGTGCTGCCAGTCGCAGCCGCCGCACTTGCCGGGGCCGGCGTACGGGCAGGGGGCCTCGACCCGGTCCTTGGAGGCGTCGAGCACGGTGATCGCGTCGGCGCGCAGGTAGCGGGAGTCGACGTCGCCCTCGGTCACCCGGGCGACGACCTTCTCACCGGGCAGGGTGTGGCGGACGAACAGCACACGGCCGTCCTCGGTCCGGGCGATGCAGTGCCCGCCGTGTGCGACGGGGCCGACCTCGACCTCGTACTCCTCCCCGACCAGTGACTGCTTCTCGTTCTGCTCGACGCTCGTCATGGTGGGGAGACTCCAAAAAACTGAAAAGGAAAACGGCCGGACGACCGACCCACCAGTTTACGTGGATCTCGTCCGGCCGTTCACCAACCTGCTCAGCCCTTCGGGGTGCCCTTCCCCGTGGGCTCCTTCGGCGGCGAGGTCCGGACGGGGCTGTCCACCGGGCCGCGGCGCACCGCACCCGGGGCGTTCCAGTCCTGGCGCTTCTTCGCCCGCCGCTTGGCGAGCTCCGAGGACTCCAGCTGGTAGGGCACCGAGGTGACCATCACGCCGGGGGTGAAGAGCAGCCGGCCCTTGAGCCGCAGCGCGCTCTGGTTGTGCAGCAGGTGCTCGTACCAGCGGCCGACGACGTACTCGGGGATGTAGACGCTGACCGCGTCGCGCGGGTTCTCGCTGCGCAGGCCCTTGACGTACTCGACCACCGGGCGGGTGATCTCCCGGTACGGGGAGTCGAGGATCTTGAGCGGTACGTTGATCCCGCGCCGGTCCCATTCCTCGCGCAGTGCCTTGGTCTCGGCCACATCGACGCTGATGCTGAGCGCCTCCAGGGTGTCCGAGCGGGTCAGCTTGGCGAACGCCAGGGCGCGCAGCGTGGGCTTGTGGACCTTGGAGACCAGGACGATGGAGTGGACCCGGGAAGGCCGCACGCTGTCCTCGCTGGGGCCCTCGGCTGCGGCGATCTCTGCGGAGACCCGGTCGTAGTGCTTCCGGATCGCGCTCATGGTGCCGTAGAAGATGACCATGCCGAGCAGGGCCACCCACGCGCCGTGCGTGAACTTGGTGGCGAGGACGACGACCAGCACCATGCCGGTGAAGAAGGCACCGAAGGTGTTGATGGCCCGGCTGCGGTGCATCCGGCGGCGGGCGGCGACGTCGCGCTCCGTCTTCAGGTGCCGGTTCCAGTGCCGGACCATGCCGATCTGGCTCAGCGTGAAGGAGACGAAGACGCCGACGATGTAGAGCTGGATCAGCTTGGTCGAGTCTGCGTCGTAGATCCACACGAGCAGCATGGCCGCGCCCGCGAGGAGCACGATGCCGTTGGAGAAGGCGAGCCGGTCGCCGCGGGTGTGCAGCTGGCGCGGCAGGTAGCGGTCCTGGGCAAGGATCGAGCCGAGCAGCGGGAAGCCGTTGTACGCGGTGTTCGCGGCCAGGAAGAGCACCAGCGCGGTGGCGGCGGCCAGCAGGATGAAGAGGAAGCTGCCGTTGCCGAAGACGGCCTCGGCGACCTGCGAGATGACCGGGTGCTGGACGTAGTCGGGGCCGACGGGGACACCGTTGTCGAGCAGGTCGGCGGACGGGTTCTCGGCCATCCGCACGTCGGTGGCCATGGCCAGGCCGATGATCCCGCAGAACATGGTGACGGCCAGGCCGCCCATGAGGGCGAGGGTGCTGGCCGCGTTCTTGCTCTTGGGCTTGCGGAAGGCGGGTACGCCGTTGCTGATCGCCTCGACACCGGTCAGGGCGGCACAGCCGGAGGAGAAGGCCCTCAGCAGCAGGAACACCATCGCGAAGCCGGCCAGGCCCTGCTGCTCGGGCTTGATCTCGAGATCCGCGGTCGGGGCCGTCATGGTCTCGTCGAGGACGATGCCCTTCCAGGCACCCCAGGCGATCATGACGAAGACGGCGGCGACGAAGACATAGGTCGGGATCGCGAAGAGCTTCCCGGATTCCTTCACACCGCGCAGGTTCATGAGTGTGAGGAGAAGGATCATGACGATCGCCGAGAGCACCTTGTGCTCGATGACGAAATCGACGGCGGAGCCGAGATTCTCGACTCCGGAGGAGATCGAGACGGCGACGGTCAGCACGTAATCGACGAGCAGGGCGCTCGCCACGGTGAGGCCGGCCCTGGGTCCGAGGTTGGTGTTGGCCACCTCGTAGTCGCCGCCGCCACTGGGGTAGGCGTGGACGTTCTGGCGGTAGGACGCCACCACGGTGAACATCAGCACGACGACCGCGAGCGCGATCCAGGGGCTGTACTGGTACGCCGACACGCCCGCGATCGACAGGACCAGCAGTACCTCGCCAGGGGCATATGCCACGGAGGACAGCGGGTCGGAGGCGAAGACGGGAAGGGCGATCCGCTTGGGAAGGAGTGTTTCTCCGAGGCGGTCGCTGCGTAGCGCCCGGCCGATCAGGATCCGTTTGGGCACGTCGGTCAGTTTGGACACGCAGAGGATCGTAAGCGTTCGAAATCAGACTGACGAACCCCCACCCCCTCATACCGCAATCCCGCCGCAATTCCTCCCCACCCGCAGCACGACTGCGACGCAAGAGGCCCCATCGGTGACCGCCCGTGTGTAGCTTGGGCCATGGTCTGAGACCCTGTTAAACCAGAGCATGCAATGAGGCTGGGAACCAGCGAGTCGCTGACAGCCGGAAGGACGGCCGTGCACATCGTCATCATGGGCTGCGGAAGAGTGGGCTCCGCCCTCGCGCAAACCCTGGAACAGCAGGGGCATACGGTCGCCGTCGTCGACCAGGACCCCACCGCATTCCGCCGGCTCGGCGCCGGATTCGGCGGCCGCCGCGTCACCGGGGTCGGCTTCGACCAGGACACCCTGCGGGAGGCGGGAATCGAGGACGCGGGCGCCTTCGCCGCCGTCAGCAGTGGTGACAATTCCAACATCATCGCCGCCCGCGTGGCCCGTGAGATGTTCGGCGTGGAGAACGTCGCCGCCCGCATCTACGACCCCAAGCGCGCCGAGGTCTACCAGCGCCTCGGCATCCCCACCGTCGCCACCGTGCGGTGGACCGCGGACCAGATGCTGCGCCGGCTGCTGCCCTCGGGCGCCGAGCCTCTGTGGCGCGACCCGAGCGGTGGTGTGCAGCTCGCCGAGGTCCACACCTCCGAGGCCTGGATCGGGCACAAGGTCAGCAAGCTCCAGGAGGAGACGGGCGTCCGCGTGGCCTTCCTCACCCGCCTGGGCGAGGCGATGCTGCCCACGTCGGCGACGGTCCTGCAGGAGGGCGACCTCGTCCACGTGATGATGCGCACGGACGAGATCGACAAGGTCGAGGCGGCGTTCGCCGAAGGGCCTGAGGAGGCACACGCATGAGGGTCGCGATCGCCGGGGCAGGCGCGGTGGGCCGCTCCATCGCGGGCGAACTGCTGGAGAACGGCCACGAGGTGCTCCTGGTCGACAAGGCCCCGACCGCCATCTCGGTGGAGCGGGTGCCGCAGGCCGAGTGGCTGCTGGCCGACGCCTGCGAGATCACCTCGCTGGACGAGGCGGCGCTGCAGCGCTGCAACGTGGTCATCGCGGCGACCGGCGACGACAAGGTCAACCTCGTCGTCTCGCTGCTCGCCAAGACCGAGTACGGGGTGCCGCGCGTGGTGGCCCGCGTCAACAACCCGAAGAACGAGTGGCTCTTCAACGAGTCCTGGGGTGTCGACGTCGCCGTCTCCACGCCGCGCCTGATGTCGGCCCTGGTCGAAGAGGCCGTCAGCGTCGGCGACCTCGTACGGCTGCTGCGCTTCAGCCACGGTGACGCCAACCTCGTCGAGCTGACCCTGCCGCCGGACTCCTCGGTCGCCGGCACCCAGATCGGCGACATCACCTGGCCCGAGGACACCTCACTGGTCACGATCATCCGGGGCAACCGGGTCCTCACCCCGCACGGCGAGGAGACCCTGGAGCCGGGCGACGAACTGCTCTTCGTGGCCGCCCAGGCCCGCGAGGAACAGCTGGAGGACCTCCTCCAGGCCCGTCGCTAGCCACGAGCCCTGCGGGCACGCTGGACGGCGAAGGGGGCGCCCCCGTACGAGGGGCGCCCCCTTCGGGCTTCCCGGGCCCCACGGCAGCGCGAAGGGGCGGGACCGGGCCTCTTGGGCCGGTCCCGCCCCCTCGTCGGCTGCGGGCCTCAGTGCGGGCCGTCGGTCAGGCCTTCGTCTCCTTGGCGGCGGCCTCCGCGGCCTCCTTGGCCTCCCACTCCGCGATCACGTCGATCGGCGGCGGCGCCTTCGCCAGGAAGACCCAGGTGAAGTACACCGCGAGCACCATCGGCGGCAGCTTCAGCGCGATCAGTACCCAGCCCAGCTGCGTCGCGTCGCCCCACCAGTACAGCGGGAAGAGGATCGCGTACTTGGCGAGGAAGATCAGGCCCCAGGCCAGGCTGGCCTTGACGTACGCCTTCTTGCGCCCGGGGTTGCGGGTGCGCCAGGACAGGTTCTCCTTGAACACCGGGCCCAGGATCACGCCCAGCAGCGGGAAGCCCACCAGCGCGGAGAGCGTGAAGGCCACTCCCAGGCCGACGCCGTAGATCATGCCGGGCAGGTAGAAGCCCTTCGCGCTGCCCGTGAAGAGGGCGAAGGCCACGCCCACGCCCACGCCGAAGACCCCGCTGAAGGCGTGCTTGACCGTGTCCTTGCGCAGCAGCCGGACGATCACCAGCAAGACGGCGACCGCACCCGCCGCGACGGCGGACCACTTCACGTCCTTGTTGATCGTGTAGATCATGACGAAGAGCAGCCCGGGCAGCATCGTTTCCACGGTGCCCCGGATGCCGCCGAAGGCATCGAAGAGCGCCGCCTGCGTCACGGCCTTCTGGTCCTCGGACGGCGCGGCCGCATGGCGCGGCCCGGCGGGTTCCGGGGTGGTCGGTTTGTCGAGTGACGTCACCGGTTACTGCTCCTGTCCGAGCGGGCGGAGTTCGTACTTCGGGTTGAAGAGCACCCGACGGCCGTGGGTCATGGAGATGCGCCCCGAGGCAATCATGCGTCGGCCGGGCTCGATTCCCACGATCGAGCGACGCCCGAGCCAGACCACGTCAAGGGCGGCCGAGCCGTCGAAGAGCTCCGCCTCCAGGGCGGGTACGCCCGCACGCGGTCGCAGGGTGACCGTACGCAGCGTCCCGGTCACCTTGACTATCTGGCGGTCGTGGCAGTCGCAGATCCGCGTGCACCCCGCGGCTTCTGCGTCCTCCTGCAGCTCCGCCGAATGCAGCTCCTCCTGGGAGGTGGACAGCCGCTCAATCATCCGGCGGAACCGGCCCGCAGGCCTGGCCGGCTTCGCGGGCTTCTCGGGACGCGGTTCAGCACTCATACAGGAAGCGTACCGGCGCGCCCACTACCGCTCGAAGCGGTATCCCATGCCCGGTTCGGTGATGAAGTGCCGCGGATGCGAGGGGTCGGCCTCCAGTTTGCGCCGCAGTTGGGCCATGTAGACCCGCAGATAGTTCGTCTCGGTGCCGTACGAGGGCCCCCAGACCTCCTGGAGCAACTGCTTCTGGCTGACGAGCCTGCCGGGGTTGCGGACCAGGACCTCCAGCAGGTGCCACTCGGTGGGCGTCAGGCGTACGTCGCGCCCCTCGCGCACGGCCTTCTTGGCGGCCAGGTCCACCGTGAAGCCGTCCGTCTCCACGATCACCTCGTCCTCGCCGCCGCCTGCGCCCGCGGCCGGCTCGGCCCGGCGGACGGCGGCGCGCAGCCGTGCGAGCAGCTCGTCCATGCCGAACGGCTTGGTGACGTAGTCGTCGGCACCCGCGTCCAGGGCCTCGACCTTCTCGTCGGAGGTGTGCCGGGCGGAGAGGACCAGGATCGGTACCCGGGTCCAGCCGCGCAGGCCCTTGATCACCTCGACGCCGTCCATGTCGGGCAGCCCGAGGTCGAGGACGACCACGTCGGGGTGGCGGGCGGCCGCGAGCTCCAGTGCGCTCGCGCCGTCGGCCGCGGCATCGACCTCGTACCTGCGCGCCTTCAGGTTGATGACGAGCGCTCGGACGATCTGCGGCTCGTCTTCCACCACGAGCACCCGGGTCATTGAGGTCCTGCCTTCTGTCGCGTCGTCCGATCACGGTCGTGATCAAGTTCCATCGGTTCCATCGGTTCCATCGGTTCCATCGGCTGGACCGTTCCAGTCGGTTCCAGGGTCAGGGCTGCGGCCTTGCCGCCGTCCGCCGTGGCACGGTCCGGTTCCCGCCCCCCGCGCACCGCGCGCAGGGTGAGCACCATGGTCAGCCCGCCCCCGGGGGTGTCCTCGGCCGTCAGGGTGCCGTCCATGGCCTCCGCGAACCCGCGGGCGACCGCGAGCCCGAGGCCCACGCCGGCCCCGCGCGGGGCGTCCCCGTACCGCTGGAAGGGGGCGAAGATCCGGTCCTTGGCCTCGTCGGGCACACCGCGCCCGCGGTCGACGACCCGTACCTCGACGCGGTCACCGAGGCAGCTGGCCGCCACCAGTACGGGTTCACCCGCCGGGCTGTACTTGACGGCGTTCTCCACCACGTTGGCCACGGTCCGCTCCAGCAGCCCCGGGTCCACCGCCACCATCGGCAGTGCCTCGGGCACGTCCAGCAGCACGCTCTCCTCGGGTACGCCGCCCAGCGCCATCGGGACCACCTCGTCGAGGTCGATCTCCCGGATCAGCGGGGTGACGGTGCCGGTCTGCAGCCGGGACATGTCCAGCAGGTTGCCCACCAGGTGGTCGAGGCGGTCGGCGCCGTCCTCGATGCCTTCGAGCAGCTCGGCCCGGTCCTCCTCGGACCACTCCACGTCGTCCGAGCGCAGGGAGCTCACGGACGCCTTGATGGAGGCCAGCGGCGTACGGAGGTCATGGCTGACGGCGGCCAGCAGCGCGGTGCGGATCCGGTTGCCCTCGGCCATCCGGCGGGCCTCCTCGGCCTCGCCGACCAGCCGCTGGCGGTCCAGGACCACGGCGGCCTGGGCCGCGAAGGCGCCGAGCACCCGGCGGTCCTCGGCGGGCAGCACCCGGCCGGAGAGGGCCAGCGCCATGTGGTCCCCGATGGGCATGTCCACATCGGCGTCCTCGGGCCGGGCTGCCGGAGCCGGGCCGACGCTGCCGGCCGGCTTCCAGGGCTCCACGTCGTTCGCCCGCTCCAGCAGGGCCACCGACTCCATGGCGAAGGTCTCGCGCACCCGCTCCAGCAGCGCGTCCAGGGTGGTCTCGCCGCGCAGCACGCTGCCGGCCAGGAAGGAGAGGATCTCGGACTCGGCGCGCAGCCGGGCCGCCTGGTGGGTGCGCCGCGCGGCCAGGTCCACCACCGAGGCCACGGACACGGCGACCCCGAAGAAGACGGCGATGGCGACGATGTTCTTGGGGTCGGACACCGTGAACCGGTGCAGGGGCGGCGCGAAGAAGTAGTTGAGCAGCAGCGAGCCGAGGGCGGCGGAGGCCAGGGCCGGCCAGAGCCCGCCGAGCAGTGCGGCCGCCACCGTCAGCGACAGGAAGAGCAGCATGTCGTTGGCGAGCCCGAGGTCCGCGTCGATGTGCGTGAGCAGCAGGCACAGCAGGACGGGGAGGACCGTCCCCACCACCCAGCCGGCGATGATCCGGGGCCGCCCGAGCCGGGCCGCCGAGCGTACGACGGGCAGGCCGCGGCCCTTGGCGACGTGCTCGTGCGTGACGATGTGCACGTCGAGGTCGGGCCCAGAGTCGCGGGCGACGCTCGCGCCGACCCCGGGGCCGAAGACGTACTGCCACGAGCGGCGGCGGCTGGAGCCGAGCACGATCTGGGTGGCGTTGACGCCGCGTGCGAAGGCGAGCAGGGCGTCGGGGATGTCGTCGCCGATCACATGGTGGAACGTGCCGCCGAGGTCCTCGACCAGGGTCCGCTGGACCGCGAGCTCCTTCGGCGAGGCGGCGGTCAGTCCGTCGCTGCGGGCGATGTAGACGGCCAGGATCTCGCTGCCCGATCCTTTGGCGGCCATCCGCGAGGCCCGCCGGATGAGCGTGCGCCCCTCGGGCCCTCCGGTGAGCCCGACGACGATCCGCTCGCGCGCCTGCCAGGTCGAGCGGATGTCGTGCTCGCCCCGGTACTGCTGGAGGTACTCGTCCGCGCGGTCGGCGACCCACAGCAGCGCGAGCTCGCGCAGGGCGGTGAGGTTGCCCGGCCGGAAGTAGTTGGAGAGGGCGGCGTCGACCTTCTCGGGCTTGTATATGTTGCCGTGGGCCATCCGCCGGCGCAGGGCCTGCGGGGACATGTCGACCAGCTCGACCTGATCGGCCCGGCGGACCACCTCGTCCGGCACGGTCTCGCGCTGGCGCACCCCGGTGATCGACTCGACCACGTCACCGAGTGACTCCAGGTGCTGGATGTTCACGGTGGACACGACGTCGATGCCGGCCCGCAACAGCTCTTCCACGTCCTGCCAGCGCTTGGCGTTGCGCGAGCCCGGCACGTTGGTGTGCGCGAGCTCGTCCACCAGCGCGATGGCGGGCCTGCGGGCGAGGAGCGCGTCCACGTCCATCTCGGTGAACTCGGCGCCCCGGTACGCCAAGGCCTTGCGCCCGACCTGTTCGAGGCCGTGGAGCATCACCTCCGTGCGCGGCCGGCCGTGGTGCTCGACGAGGCCGACGACGCAGTCGGCGCCCCGCTCCACCCGGCGATGGCCCTCGGAGAGCATCGCGTAGGTCTTGCCCACACCGGGCGCCGCGCCGAGGTAGATCCTGAGCTTGCCGCGTCCCATGCGCCCCATTCTCCGGGACGTCCACGCCGTGCACGCACCGATCCGGGCCCCTGCGCCGATCCCTGACGGATCCCTGACGCGGCACGGACAAGCCGGTGGGCCCCACCCCGAAGGAGTGGGGCCCACCGGCCGAATCGCATGACGAGCCCCCCTGTGCGCGGGGGCCGTCCGAGGTCAGCGGACCTCGGTGATCTCCGGGCCGCGCTCGAGCTGGCCCATGCCGCCGCCGAAGCGGGAGCCTTCCTGGTCGTCCGTCTGCACGCCGTCCGGCACCATCTGGGCGTCGTTCGGGAGCTTCAGGACGATCGGGTCGCGGGGAGCCATCGGGCCGTCACCGCGGACGACGACGGTGTCCCGGAAGATCTGCTCCAGCACGCCCGCCGACTCGGGCCGCACCGCGCCC
This sequence comes from Streptomyces sp. NBC_01232, assembly GCF_035989885.1. GTDB lineage: Bacteria > Actinomycetota > Actinomycetes > Streptomycetales > Streptomycetaceae > Streptomyces. The sequence goes on along the minus strand of NZ_CP108518.1, from coordinate 6,177,346 downwards.
TGGCCGGAGATGACGCCTCGCAGGAACCAGCGCGGGCCGTCGACGCCGACGAAGCGGACCAGCTGGGCGCCGGTCTGTCCGTCCGGGAGCGGTACGGGCACCTGTGCGCGCAGCTCCCAGCCCAGCGAGCCCTGGGCCTCGTCGATGATGCCGCCCTGCTGGGTGATGCCCGTGGCGATCTCCTCGCGGACCTCGCCCCAGATGCCTTCCTTCTTGGGCGCGGCGAAGGCCTGCAGCTGCACCGCGCTGTCGCCGAGGACCACGGTCGCGGCCACGATCGCGTCACCGGCGACCTCGACGCGCAGCTCCATGCCCTCGACACCGGGTACGAGGATGCCGCCGAGGTCGACCCGGCCGTCGGACGGGTTTCCGAGCACCTCGGAGACGTCCCACGGGCCGTCGGGCCGCGGGGCCGGCGGCAGGTTCACCCGGCGCGGCTGGGCAGCGCTCTCCTGCTCGCCCGCGTCGTCCTGCTCAGCGCCGACGCCGTCTACGACCTGCTCGGCCGCGCCGCCGTCATGGGCGGAGTCGTTCTTCTTGCGACGTCCGAACACGTCACTGTCCTTCCCGGTCGGTTACGACCGAAGCGTAGCCATTCCCACCCTGCTGACCAGCGCCGGATCCGGCCACGGCCGCATGACCGCCGGTGGAGCCGAAGCCCCCCTCGGCCCGGGCCGAGCCGGGAAGTTCCGCCACCTCGTGGAAGCGCACCTTCTCGACCCTCTGGACAACCAGCTGGGCAATGCGGTCGAAACGCTCGAACCGGACGCTCTCGCGAGGGTCGAGATTGACCACGATCACCTTGATCTCTCCACGGTACCCGGCATCCACCGTCCCCGGGGCATTCACGAGCGCGAGCCCGCAGCGGGCGGCCAGGCCGGACCTCGGGTGCACGAAGGCCGCGTAGCCGTCGGGCAGCGCGATGGACACACCGGTGGGCAGTACGGCGCGCTCACCGGGCTCCAGCTCGGCGGCCTCGGTGGTGACCAGGTCGCAGCCGGCGTCCCCGGGATGCCCGTAGGCCGGAATCGGCACCTCCGGGTCGACGCGGCGGATCAGCACGTCGACCGGCAGCCGGGAATCGTGGTTGGTCTGGGACATCAGGGGTTCACCTCAAAGGCGCGTGCGCGCCTGACCTGGTCCGGGTCGGCCATCGCCGCCTGGATCTCCTCGGGCCGTCCGTTGTCGATGAAGTGGTCGACCTTCACCTCGATGAAGAGGGCGTCGGCGCGCACGGCGACCGGGCCCTGCGGTCCGCCTATCCGGCCGACGGCCGTGCAGTAGATCTTCCGGCCGGCGACGGCGGTGACCTCGGCCTCCAGGTACAGCACGGTGTCCACCGGCACGGGCCGCACGAAGTCGGTCTCCAGCCGTCCTGTCACCGCGATGACGCGCAGCAGCCAGTTCAGGGAGCCGAGCGTCTCGTCGAGCGCGGTGGCGAGCACGCCGCCGTGCGCGAGCCCGGGTGCGCCCTGGTGCGCGGGCTTGACGGTGAACTCGGCGGTGACGCGCACGCCCTCACCGGCCCGTGCCTCCAGATGCAGTCCGTGGGGCTGGCCCCCGCCGCATCCGAAACAGTGCTCGTAGTGCGCACCGAGGAGCTCGCCGGGTGCGGGCGCGTCGGGGTGCCGGACCGGCGCGGCGGCATCGTCCGGGGGCGTCAACGCTGTGTTTCGTCCACTCACAGCCGCAGACCTTACCCGCGCGGCTACCCACCGGTCGCCTCGTGGCAGGCTTGACCGCATGCAGCTCTCCACCGTGCACCACGACGAACGTCTGACCGCCCCCCGCTCCTGGTGGGGCATCGCCGTACTGATCGGCCTCGCGTGCGCGCTGATGCTGCTGCCGCTGGGCACGATGCCGCTGCTGGCCGGCCTGGTCGGGGGCACGGCGCTGGCCGGGCTGCTGGTGAGTTCGTACGGCTCCGCGCGCGTGCGCGTGGTGAACGGTGCGCTGGCGGCCGGGGATGCGCGGATCCCGGTGACGGCCCTGGGCGAGCCCGAGATCCTGGACGCCGAACAGGCGCGCGCCTGGCGCTCGTACAAGGCGGACACGCGCGCCTTCATGCTGATGCGCAGCTACGTGCCGACCGCGGTCCGCATCGAGGTCACCGACCCGGCCGACCCGACCCCGTACGTCTACGTCTCCACGCGCGAGCCGCAGGCCCTGGCCGCGGCCCTGCTCGCCGCCCGTACCCGGGCGGCCTGAACGGGCCGTCGGACCGGACGCCCGGCCGGGGCGGAGCGCCCCGGCGGAGGGCCCCGGCGGAGGGCCTCAGCCGTATGCGGAGGGATCCGAGGCCTCCAGTGCGACCCTGGTGGCCTCGGGAAGGGGCTGTACGGGCCCTTCCAGGGGCGGCAGGGAGCGCAGGACCTCCCAGCCCACGGCGCGCCTGCGCAGGTCACCACGGACCTTCTCGGCGAGTTTGCGGGTGTCCCGCCGGTTCATGACCGCGCCGACGGCGGCGCCCACCATGAACGGCATGAGGTTCGGCAGGTTGCGGAACATCCGCTTCATGATCTGCTGGCGCAGTTCGCGCTTCACCTGTCCGCCGAGCGCCGCGTTGAGCGTGGTCGGCTTGGTCAGGTCGACCCCGCGCTCCTCCGTCCAGGCGGTGAGGTAGGCGAGGCTGCGCTGCTTGAGGTCGCCGTGCGGCCGCTGGCCGTAGACCTCGTGGAGTTCGGCGATGAGCTTCAGCTCGATGGCCGCGACGGCGGTGATCTCGGCCGCCAGTTCCGCCGGCATCGCGGGCGGCACCGGCAGCATGGCCGCCGCGCCGATTCCGGCGCCCACGGTCGAGGTGGCGTTGGCGGCGCCCGAGATCAGCTTGTCGGCGAGCTGATCGGGGCCGAGGCCCGGGAACTGCGCGCGCAGTGTCGCGAGGTCCCGAACCGGAACGCGCGGTGCGTTCTCGATGACCCTGTCCGTGAGGTACAGGGCGGCGTCCCTGACACTTTCGCCGCCCTTGCGTACACCGTTCTTGACGGCTTGCATCCGACGAGCCCCGAAACCTTGCCGGGACCCTTCGTCGGTCTCTGTGGCCGACGGCACCGCCGGGGCGGTGTCGGAGGGCACGGCGATCGCCGCACTGGCGGAGCCGCCGGGAGCTCCCGGACCCGTTTCCGGATCGATGGGTGCCACCTGCGTCTCCGCCGGATCACCAGATTTCCGGAAGACTCGCTTCCGAAAGGGTGTGGAGCCAGCCACGGCCGACGCCTCTCAGTCGCAGTCGCGACAGATCGGCTGACCGTTCTTCTCACGTGCAAGCTGGCTGCGGTGGTGCACCAGGAAGCAGCTCATGCAGGTGAACTCATCGGCCTGCTTGGGCAGGACCCGGACGGCCAGCTCCTCATTGGAGAGGTCCGCACCGGGAAGCTCCATGCTCTCGACAGAGTCGAATTCGTCCATGTCCGCAGACGAAGTCGACTTCTCGTTGCGCCGGGCCTTCAGCTCTTCAATGCTGTCGTTGTCGACGTCATCGTCGGTCTTGCGCGGGGTGTCGTAGTCCGTTGCCATTGTTCGCTCTCCCCCTCTGGGTGTTAGCGGTGTCTCAGCGCACGTAACGCACGAGAGGCCGGACTTGTGCCCGACCTGAGGCGGAGATTTTGCCTCACATCAAGGTCTGTTACTCAATCGACACCCAGCCGCCCGCCTGAAGGGCGATTGGCTGGGATGACGAGCGGGACCGTACACGGTCCGAGGGCCGTCATGCACAAACGCCACCCCGTGTATTTCCCGCCATCCGAGGGGCCGGAAACCCGGACTTCCCGGGCGTTCCGGCCGCGCCGGGGTCACCGAACGCACATGGGCAGACACCGGCCACTGTGATCGATCACACAGGCCCACTTGTTTTCACAGGGCAAGCATTCAGCCAAAAGCGAACACGGGGCGGGGGCTTCACAAGGGAAGAGTGACACGCATCACGAGGCCACCGCCTTCCCGGGGCATCGCCTGGATCCTGCCGCCGTGTGCGCGCGCCACGGAGCGCGCGATCGACAGACCCAGTCCGACCCCCTTGTCGCTGCCTGTTCGCTCCGTACGCAGCCGCCTGAAGGGCTCGAAGAGGTTGTCCACCTCGTACGCGGGAACAACGGGACCTGCGTTCGATACCAGGAGGACCGCCTGATCGTGCTGAGACTCCGTGACGACCTCCACCCAGCCGCCCTCCGGCACGTTGTACCGGACGGCGTTCTGCACCAGGTTGAGGGCGATCCGCTCCAGCAGCACGCCATTGCCCTGGACCACCGCCGGTGCGCGCTCGCCCCGGATCTCCACGCCCTTCGCCTCGGCCTCGCCGCGCACCTGGTCGACGGCGCGCGAGGCGACCTCCGCCAGGTCCACGGGTTTGCGCTCGACGATCTGGTTCTCGCTGCGCGCCAGCAGCAGCAGGCCTTCGACCAGCTGTTCACTGCGCTCATTGGTGGCCAGCAGGGTCTTCCCGAGCTGCTGGAGCTCGACGGGGGCCCCGGGATCGGAGAGGTGGACCTCCAGCAGCGTCCGGTTGATCGCGAGCGGAGTGCGCAGCTCGTGCGAGGCGTTCGCCACGAACCTCTGCTGAGCCGTGAAGGCCCGCTCCAGCCGGTCGAGCATCTCGTCGAAGGTGTCCGCGAGCTCCTTGAGCTCGTCGTCCGGCCCGTCCAGCTCGATCCGCCGGGTCAGGTCGGAGCCGACCACCCGGCGGGCGGTCCGGGTGATCTTGCCGAGCGGCGAGAGCACCCGTCCGGCCATCGCGTAGCCGAAGGCGAAGGCGATGATGCTCAGACCCAGCAACGCCATGAGCGACCTGCTCAGCAGGTCGTCCAGGGCGTGCCGGCGCTGATCGAGGACGCACTGGTTGACCGCCGCGTTGAACTGCTCCGGCTCCAGGGGGCCGCCCATCACCCCCGAGCAGTTGGGGCTGGAGACCCTGACCTCGCCGCCGACGATCTGGAACGGCAGCGTCAGCCCCTGCCGCAGCGCCTCCGCCGCCAGCAGGTAGATGATCGACAGCAGCAGGATGCCCGCGATCAGGAACATCCCGCCGTACAGCAGGGTGAGGCGTATGCGGATGGTCGGCCGCAGCCAGGGGAAGGGCCCCTCGGGCTGGCCCGGGTCCCAGGTCGGTTTCGGTGGCGCGACCGGGGGCTCCGGAGTGGCGGGTACGCGCTTCAAATCCGGTACCCGGAACCGGGCACGGTCACGATGACCGGCGGCTCCCCCAGCTTGCGGCGCAGGGTCATGACGGTCACCCGCACGACGTTGGTGAAGGGATCGGTGTTCTCGTCCCAGGCCTTCTCCAGCAGCTGCTCGGCGGAGACCACGGTCCCCTCGCTGCGCATGAGCACCTCCAGCACCGCGAACTCCTTCGGCGCCAGCTGGACCTCCTTGCCCTCACGGAACACCTCGCGCCGGTTCGGGTCCAGCTTGATGCCGGCCCGCTCCAGTACGGGCGGCAGCGCGACCGTGGTGCGCCGGCCGAGCGCCCGTACGCGGGCGGTCAGCTCGGTGAAGGCGAAGGGCTTGGGCAGGTAGTCGTCCGCGCCGAGCTCCAGGCCCTCCACCCGGTCGCTCACGTCACCGGATGCGGTCAGCATCAGCACCCGGGTGGGCATGCCGAGCTCGACGATCTTCCGGCACACGTCGTCACCGTGCACGAGCGGGAGGTCCCGGTCGAGCACGACCACGTCGTAGTCGTTCACCCCGACCCGCTCCAGGGCGGCAGCGCCGTCGTACACGACGTCCACGGCCATGGCCTCCCGGCGCAGGCCGGTGGCCACCGCATCGGCGAGCAGCTGCTCGTCCTCGACGACGAGTACGCGCACGTCGTTTCCTTCCTCCGAGCCCAGAAGGGCACACGTGTATGGCGTCGCCCATCCTGCCCGTTTCGGCCGTAAACCGGCTGTAAGGCGGATCGGGGAGGGGCTGGCGGGGCGGAAGTGAGGATTCCCTGGCCCTACGAGGTTTCTGGGGCCGGGGTGCAGGGGAGGACGAGATCACACCCCGACCACTCCCTGACGGCGGACAGCCACGTGCCGCCGCCGACCCACGAAGAGGGGGCGAACCCACCATGGACGCATTCACCGCGGGTCTCCTGCAGCGCATCAGGACCACGCAGTCGGACCTCAGGCACGCCCGCGAGACGGGCGACGACTTCCTCGCGGAAGTGGAACTGGCGGAGCTGGAGGATCTCCAGCGCCTGGCCGCCGAACACGGTGTCCCGGTCTCGGCCGCCGTGCCCGCCTGCTGATCCACGGCCTGCCCGGCCCGCTGTTCCCGCACACCGGCACGACCCCGGCACGACTCCTGAACGACTTCTGCTGAACGACCCCTGCACGACGTGGACCCCGGACGCCCGAGTGGGCGGCCGGGGTCCACGTGCTTTCAGTCGTGCCAGGCCCCCGACTCCTCCAGCAGCGGCTGCAGCGAGGAGAAGACGGCCGGCGAGGCGGCCAGGGTCAGCTCGCCCGAGGCCGGCTCGCCCGGCCGGCCTCCCGTCAGCGCCCCGGCCTCCCGGGCGATCAGGTCACCCGCGGCCAGGTCCCACGGGTTGAGCCCCCGCTCGTAGTACCCGTCCAGCCGCCCGGCGGCCACGTCGCACAGGTCCAGGGCCGCCGACCCGCCCCGCCGGATGTCCCGCACCAGCGGAATGATCCGTGCCACGACCCCGGCCTGATGGGCCCGCCGGGTCTGCACGTACGCGAAGCCGGTCCCCAGCAGCGCCTGGTCCAGCGGCGCCGCCGGCCGACAGGCGAGGCGGGACGTCCCCATCCAGGCGCCGCCGCCGAGCACCGCGTGGTAGGTCTCCCCGCGCATCGGCGCCGCGACGACGCCCACCACGGTCTCGCCCCCGTACTCGGCCGCGATGGACACGCCCCAGCTCGGCAGCCCGTAGAGGTAGTTCACGGTGCCGTCCAGCGGGTCGACGACCCAGCGCACCCCGCTCGTCCCCGGGGTGTCCGCGCCCTCCTCGCCCAGCAGCCCGTCCTCGGGCCGCCGCTCGGCGAGGATGCCGGTGATCAGCTTCTCCGCCGCGATGTCCATCTCGGTCACCACGTCGATCGGGCTGCTCTTCGTCGCGGCCACCGCCAGATCGGCCGGGCGGCCGTCGCGCAGCAGAGCTCCGGCCTGCCGGGCGGCCTCCAGGCCCACGTCCAGCAGCTCGGCCTTCAGCTCGTCAGAGATCACGGTCCCACTTCCTACGCGTACGGACTGTCCACGCCCGCGGCCGCCGGCCGGGGGCCCCGCGCCGGGCAGCAGCCCACCGCGCACAGGTCATGACTCTGGCCCAGAGTGCCCACCCAGCACTCCCGGACCGGCTCTCCGCGCTCCTTGGCGGCGCGCTCCAGCACCAGCTCCCTTACGGCCCCGGCGAAGCGCGGATCGGCGCCGACGGTCGCGGACCGCCGCACGGGCAGCCCCAGCTCGGCGGCCTTCGCGGTGGCCTCGGTGTCCAGGTCGTAGAGGACTTCCATGTGGTCGGAGACGAAGCCGATGGGCACCATCACGGCCGCGGGCGCACCGGCGGCGTGCAGGGCCTCCAGGTGGTCGCAGATGTCAGGCTCCAGCCACGGGATGTGCGGGGCGCCGCTGCGGGACTGGTAGACGAGCTCCCAGGTGTGCGCGACCCCGGTCCGGGCCGCGACCTCGTCCGCGATCACCCGGGCGACGTCGAGGTGCTGCTTGACGTACGCCCCGCCCTCGCCGTCCTCGGTGTGGTCCGCGGCCGGGCCGGAGGTGTCCGCGGCGGCGGTCGGGATGGAGTGGGTGGTGAAGGCGAGGTGCGCGCCGGAGCGCACCTCCTCGGGCAGCTCGGCGAGGGAGGCCACCACCCCGTCGATCATGGGCTCGACGAAGCCGGGGTGGTTGAAGTAGTGGCGCAGCTTGTCGACCCGCGGCAGCTCCACGCCCTCCTCGGCGAGCGTGGCCAGCGCGTCCGCGAGGTTCTCGCGGTACTGGCGGCAGCCCGAGTACGAGGCGTAGGCGCTGGTCGCGAGGACCGCGATCCGGCGACGCCCGTCGGCGGCCATCTCCCGCATCACGTCGGTCAGGTACGGGGCCCAGTTCCGGTTGCCCCAGTAGACCGGGAGGTCCAGGCCGTGCCCGGCGAAGTCCCCCCGCAGCGCGTCCAGCAGTTCGCGGTTCTGCCCGTTGATGGGGCTGACGCCGCCGAATCCGAAGTAGTGCTGCCCGACCTCCTTGAGCCGCTCGCGCGGGATGCCGCGCCCGCGCGTGACGTTCTCCAGGAAGGGCACGACGTCGTCGGGTCCCTCGGGGCCGCCGAAGGACAGCAGCAGGAGGGCGTCGTAAGGGGCGGCGGAGCCGCCGTCGGGGGCACGGAGCTGGTCTGACATGTCTCGAATCCTGCCACCCGGGGTCCGGGCCCGGGCAACGGACCCGGCCCGTCCCACACCTCGGACAGCAGGTAAGGTCACCCTAACTTCCTGTCGGTATTTTCCCCATGCGGGCGCCTTGTCGGCAGACGTAATCTGTGTGAGCCAACCACGTCCCTTACGGAGGGCACCACCTTGCCCAGTCCCTACCGCGCCATATTCGCCACCCCTGGCACCAAGGGGTTCACGGGCGCCGGCATCATCGGCCGGCTGCCGCTGGCCATGGTGGGCATCGGCGTCCTCACGATGATCACTGAGCTCGGCGGCAGCTACGGGCTCGCCGGCGCGCTCACCGGCACCATCGCGCTCTCCGCCGCCGCCGTGGGCCCGCAGGTCTCGCGGCTGGTGGACCAGTACGGACAGCGGCGGGTGCTGCGTCCGGCGACGCTGATCGCGGCCGCCGCGGTGACCGGACTGCTGGTCGCGGCGGCGAACGGCTGGCCGAGCTGGACCCTCTTCGTCTTCGCCGTCGTCGCCGGGTGCGTGCCCAGCGTGGGATCGATGGTCCGGGCCCGGTGGACGGCCCTGTTCCGCGACACCCCCCAGCTGCACACGGCCTATTCCTTCGAGTCCATCGTCGACGAGCTCTGCTTCATCATCGGTCCGCCGCTGGCCGCGACGCTCTCGGCCGGCTGGTTCCCGGAGGCCGGCCCGGTGGTCGCCCTCGTCTGCCTGGTGACGGGCGTGTGGTGGCTGACGGCGCTGACCGCCACCGAGCCTGCGCCGCATCCGCACCAGGAGCACACGGACCGCTCCTCGGCGCTGCGCTCCCCCGGCCTGCAGGTCCTGGTGGCCACCTTCGTGGCGACCGGCGCGATCTTCGGGTCCGTCGACGTCTCGACCCTCGCCTTCGCCGCGGAGCACGGCAACAAGTCCCTCGGCGGGGTGTTCCTGGCGGTCTGGGCGTTCGGATCCTGCCTCGCGGGCATCGTCTTCGGCCTTCTGCACTTCAAGGGCAGGGCCGAACCTCGCTGGATCCTGGGCATCAGTGCGATGGCCGTGAGTATGATCCCCCTCCTACTGGCCGGGAACCTTCCGTTTCTGGCCGTGGCGCTCTTCGTCTCGGGCCTCGCCATCGCTCCCACGATGATCACCACGATGGCCCTGATCGAGGCGCACGTGCCACACGCGAAGCTGACCGAGGGCATGACCTGGATCAGCACCGGCCTCGCGGTCGGAATCGCGCTCGGGTCCTCCGTGACCGGCTGGGTCGTCGACGCAGCCGGGGCGCAGACCGGGTACGTCGTCTCCGTCTCGGCGGGAGTCGCCGCGGCGGCGGTTGCGTTCGCGGGATACCGCCGGCTGACGAGGCCGGCGCAAGGGGAGGAGCCAGCAACCGATGGGGACGGCGACAGCAGGGCAGAGCAGCACGGAACGGACCGCGTGGCGTAACTGGGCGGGCAACATCACCGCCACCCCGGTTCGCGTGGTGACCCCGGCCTCGGTCGGGGAGCTCCAGGAGGCGGTCCGCCGGGCCGCCGAGGACGGGCTGCGGGTGAAGGCGGTAGGCACCGGCCACTCCTTCACCGCGGCCGCCGCGACCGACGGGGTGCTCGTACGCCCGCAGTCGCTCACCGGGATCCGCTCGATCGACCGGGCCGCCGGCACCGTCACGGTGGCGGCGGGCACAGTCCTGAAGGACCTCAACACGGCCCTGGCCCGGGAGGGCCTGTCGCTCACCAACATGGGCGACATCATGGAGCAGACGGTCTCTGGCGCCACCAGCACCGGCACCCACGGCACGGGCCGCGACTCGGCCTCCATCGCCGCCCAGATCCGGGGCCTGGAACTGGTCACCGCCGACGGCCGGCTGCTGACCTGCTCCGAGAAGGAGGAGCCCGAGGTCTTCGCGGCGGCCCGGCTCGGCATCGGCGCGCTCGGCATCGTCACCGCGATCACCTTCGCGGTGGAGCCGCTCTTCTTCCTGACCGCCCGGGAGGAGCCGATGGGGTTCGAGAGGGTGACCGCGGAGTTCGAGGAACACTTCGCGGAGAACGAGCACTTCGAGTTCTACTGGTTCCCGCACACCGGCAACTGCAACACCAAGCGGAACAACCGCAGCCAGGGCCCCGCCGCCCCGCCCGGACCGGTGAGCGCCTGGATCGAGGACGAGTTGCTCTCCAACGGCCTCTTCCAGGCCGTCAACACGCTGGGCCGCGCGGTCCCGGCCAGCATTCCCTCCATCGCCCGCGTGGCCAGCCGCGCCCTGTCGGCACGCACCTACACGGACATCCCGTACAAGGTGTTCACCAGTCCGCGCCGGGTGCGCTTCGTGGAGATGGAGTACGCACTCCCGCGCGAGCAGGTGGTCCAGGCGCTGCGGGAGCTGCGGGCGATGGTCGACCGCTCCGGACTGCGGATCAGCTTCCCCGTGGAGGTACGGACGGCTCCGGCGGACGACATCACGCTGTCGACCGCCTCGGGGCGCGAAACGGCGTACATCGCGGTGCACATGTACAAGGGCACCCCGTACCAGTCCTACTTCACGGCGGCCGAGCGCATCTTCACCGCGCACGGCGGGCGTCCGCACTGGGGCAAGGTGCACACGCGGGACGCGGCGTACTTCGCGGAGGTCTACCCGCGGTTCGGTGAGTTCACCGCGCTGCGCGACCGCCTCGACCCGGACCGGGTCTTCGGCAACGACTACCTGCGGCGCGTCCTGGGGGACTGAGCCGCCGGTGCCCGCCGGTCACGGCCGCGGCGCATCACGCACCGCCGGTACCGACGCGTCGGGGCTGTGCGTCGGGGCCGGTGGTGCGGGGGTGGGGGACGAGCTCGGGGCCTTCCCCGACGGGGACGGCCCGGGCGTCGGCTCCCCGGAGGCACCGGAGTTGCCGGGGTCCGAGGGGCCGCCGCCGGGGCTCGGGCTCCGGCCGCCGTGCGACGGCGAGGGGCTCGGGGAGGTCCGGGGACCGGGGCTCCCCCCGCTCTTCTCCTCGCCGCCCGGCTCCTTGCGCGGCGGTGCGGGCGGGTCCTGGCCCACCTTGCGGGTGCCGCCGGAGAAGAGCGTGCCGCCGCCGCTGCTGACGGAGGTGCCGGCCATCGCCTCGTAGGTGCCGAGGCCGCCGATGGCGATGGCGAAGGCCGCACCGGAGGCCACCGCGGTGCGCCTCCAGCCCCGCATCCGGGTGCCGTGGACGGTGGCCTCGCCGAACTCCCCGGTGGCCGTCGGCTCCACGGCACCGTCCACCGGTGACTCCTCGCGGGGCAGCGGTACCTGACGGGCCCTGGGGCGGGCGCTCTCGCGCAGCTGGTCACCGGTGCGCCGGAAGAAGTGCTGGATGACGGGCCCGCCCGCGGTGGCGACCACGCTGACCACACCGGCCCCGAGGATGGTTCCGTAGACGCCCATCTGCGAGGCGAGCAGCGCCGCCCCGACCGTTGCGAGCGAGGAACCGGCAACCTGGGCCGCGCTCAGATCGAGCTTCTCCTTCTCCGGCTCGTCCTCGGCGTCCCGCGTCGCCCTCTGACCCATCGCCATGCCCGGGGTGTCCTGCCTCTCGCGCTTCTGCCCTTACAGGAGTTACCGACCCCTGTGCGAGGCGGAAAGTTCCGTTTCTGGTGATTATGTGAAGCAAGACACCCGAAAACGGACCACGGGTGCAGGTCGGACCCGATCGAGGGCACGCCAACTCCCGCCGTCCGGGGAAACTTCGGCGGCGCGGCGGTCCACCCAGGTGGCCCGAATGGAGTACTGTGGCGAGCCCTGGGGCCGTCCTTCCTTTCGGATGTCCGGACTCGGGAGAGGGGGCCGACTGATGGAAAACGGCACTCAAAGACCGGTGATGCCGCGGTATTGCACGGGCTCCTGCTGCGCACAGTAACCGTTCGGTCACTGTGCGTGCCCAACAGGTAACCGTGCCATAACGGCGATCAAGGGCGCATGCCCGACACGCCGGTTTAACTCGGCAAGGTTGTGGCAGGCTGCACCCGGGCAGGCCACACTCGACTAGCGGAAGCAGCGACGCACGTGACGTCGGCAGGCACCACCCGGGAGGTCCCCATGCCCGAACTGCGTGTCGTGGCCGTCTCAAATGACGGCACACGACTGGTGCTCAAGGCTGCGGACAGCACGGAGTACACGCTTCCGATCGATGAGCGGCTCCGCGCCGCCGTCCGCAACGATCGCGCACGCCTGAACCAGATCGAGATCGAGGTGGAGAGCCACCTCCGCCCCCGCGACATCCAGGCCCGCATACGGGCCGGTGCCTCCGCGGAGGAGGTCGCTCAACTCGCCGGCATCCCCGTCGACCGCGTACGCCGCTTCGAGGGCCCGGTGCTGGCCGAGCGCGCGTTCATGGCCGAGCGCGCCCGCAAGACCCCCGTGCGCCGTCCCGGTGAGAACACCGGCCCCCAGCTCGGCGAGGCCGTGCAGGAGCGGCTGACCCTGCGCGGAGCCGAGAAGGAATCCGTCCAGTGGGACTCCTGGCGCCGCGACGACGGCACCTGGGAGGTCCTCCTCGTCTACCGGGTCGCGAGCGAGCCGCACTCGGCGAGCTGGACCTATGACCCGCCGCGCCGGCTGGTCGTGGCGGTGGACGACGAGGCGCGCTCCCTGATCGGCGAGTCCGAGGACCTGCCGGCCACGCCGGAGCCGAGCTTCCCCTTCGTGCCGAGGATCGCGCGGCTGCCGCGCGACCGGCCGCTGGACCGCGCCCTGGACCGGCAGCTGGAGCGGGCCGACGGCCGGCCGGCCCCCGCGCCGGAACCGGAGGAGGAGCGGGACACCCTGACCAGCCTGCTGGAGGCGGTGCCGAGCTTCCGGGGCGACATGGTGGTACCGGAGCGCACCGAGGCACCGGAGACGGAACCGGAGGCGGAGGAGCCGCCGGCCCCCGCCGCATCCGCGGGCGCGGGCGCCGCGTACGCCGATGTCCTGATGCCCCGCACGGTGGCGGGCCACCGCGACCGCCTGACGGGCACCACCGACCGCCAGGCCGAGGCCGACGGGGTCCGCCCCGGGCGCCGTGCGGCGGTGCCGAGCTGGGACGAGATCGTCTTCGGCACCCGCCGCAAGAAGCAGGAGTAGCACCGCCGCCGGGCCTTCACCCGGCGGCGGCCCGCGCCTACTGGGGGTCCGGTCCCGTGGCCACCGGCCGGGCCGGGTCGGCCGACCAGTGCGACCAACTGCCCGCGTAGAGGTCGGATTCGATGCCCGCCACCTCCAGGGCAAGTACCTCGTGCGCCCCGGAGACTCCCGAGCCGCAGTACACGCCGACCGGGGTGCCCTCGCAGGCGCCGAGCCCCTCGAACCGGGCTCGCAGCGCGTCCGCCGGCAGGAACCGCCCGTCCGGGCCCACGTTCTCCGAGGTCGGGGCCGACAGTGCGCCCGGAATGTGGCCGCCGACCGGGTCGATCGGTTCGACCTCGCCCCGGTAGCGCTCCCCCGCGCGGGCGTCCAGGAGGACCCCTTCCCTCGCGCGCAGGGCCGCCGCGTCCGCGTCCAGCAGTCCGACCGCCCCCGGTGTTGGCTTGAAATCGCCCTCCGCGGGAGTCACCCGATCGGCCGTCACCGCGCCGCCGGCCTCCGTCCACGCGGCAAGGCCGCCGTCCAGAACCCGCACGTTCGGGTGACCTGTCCAGCGCAGCAACCACCACGCGCGGGCGGCCGCCCAGCCCAGACCGCCGTCGTACACAACGACGGGCCCGTCCGCCGGGACGCCCGCCCGGCGCATCGCCTCCCCGAAGGCCTCCGGGTCGGGCAGCGGGTGGCGGCCGCCCGCCCCGGGCGGACCTGCCAGTTCGCGGTCGAGGTCGACGAACACCGCTCCGGGCAGGTGTCCTGCCTCGTAGGCGGGCCGCTGGTCGGGGCCGCCGAGCTGCCAGCGGACGTCCAGCAGCACCGGCGGGCGGGGGCCCGCCAGCTCGTTCCTCAGTTCGGCGGCGGCGAGGATCGCAGATTTCGCAGTCATGCCGGCCATCTTCCTCCCCGCCCGTCACCCGCGTAACAAGCCCGTCATCGGGAGGCCGTACCGATCCGGTCAACTCCGTGCCGGGCCGCATTTATGCGGCCCGGTCGGGGCGCGCCGAGTCCCCGGGAGTGGAAGCATCAGCACCGGTAAGCGCCACGACGGAGGAGACGGCTGACATGACCGAGGCAGCGGAAGCAACCCGGCGCACGCCCGGTACCCCGTGCTGGGTGAGCCTCATGGTGCACGGCCTCGGGACCACCGAGGACTTCTACGCCGACCTGTTCGGCTGGGAGTACGAACCGGGACCCGAGCAGCTCGGCCCGTACGTCCGTGCGGTGCTGAACGGGCACGAGGTGGCCGGGATCGGCGAGATGCCGCCGGACCGGCATCTTCCGGTGGCCTGGACGACATACCTCGCCACGGACGACGCGGACGCGACCGCGGAGTCGGTCCGCGCCTGCGGCGGCACGGTCGCGGTGGGCCCGCTGGACGCCGGTATCGCGGGGCGGGTGGCGATCTGCTCGGACCCGCTGGGTGCGATCTTCGGGCTGTGGCAGGCGCAGAGCCGCATGGGCACCCGGCTGCACGGAGCACCGGGCACCCCCGTGTGGAACGAGCTGGTCACCCAGGACACCTCGACGGTCGGCAAGTTCTACGAGCACGTCTTCGGCCACGAGGCGCAGACGCACGCCACGGCCTCCGACGACTTCGACTACCTGACCCTGCACCTGGAGGGCAGGCCGGTGGCCGCCGTGCACGGGGTCGGCCGCTCGCTGCCGCACGACCGGGGGCCGCACTGGATGGCGTACTTCGCGGTGGAGGACACCGACGTGGCGGCGGCCCGGGTCGTCGAGCTCGGCGGGCGCGTCGTCGACCCGCCCCGGGAGGGCCCGCGCGGCCGGCAGGCCACGGTCGCGGACCCGGAGGGCGCGGTCTTCGCCATCGTGCGGGCGCGGCGCTGAGCTCAGCGCGCCCTCGGCCCCGGCGTCCGTCCGAAGTGGCGGGCCGTGGGGACGAGGGCGGCCGCCGCGGGTAGGAGGAAGCAGGCCGCGGCGCACACGGCGAGGACCGGGGTGACGCCGAAGGCGTCGATGGCCGGGGCGATGAGGGCGAGGCCCAGCGGGGCGAGTCCGTAGGACAGGAGGAAGTCCAGCGAGGAGACGCGGGCGAGCTTGTCCGGGGCGACCTCGCGCTGGGTGGCCGTGAACCAGGGCACGTTGAACAGCTCGATCCCGATACCGGCCACGACGTAGGCCGCGATCACCACGGCCGGGTGGACCGGCAGCATCAGGCTGAGCGGCGCGAAGCCGTAGACGGCCAGTCCGGCGAAGGCGCTCCAGCCCGGGGAGCGGGGCCGGCGGCGGGCGGCGACCAGGGCGCCGCCGAGCGCGCCCACGGTGTAGGCGGTCATGGCCGCGGCCAGTACCCACTCGGTGCCGTAGCGGTCGCGGCTGATGAGGGGCAGGGCGACGCTGGTCGCGGAGTAGCCCAGCGCTATCACGGTGGTCAGGGCGCCGAGTCCGGCGAGGAACCAGGGGTGCCGGCGGGCCTCGCGTATCCCGTCGACGAACTCCGCGCGCAACGAGGCGCGCGGGGCGGGGGCGGCTCCCGGTGCGGGCGCCGCGGCGCCCCGGCCCGGCAGCAGGGCCGCGACCAGCCAGAGCAGGCCGATCCCCAGCAGCAGCGTCCCCACGTCGACGAACGCGGCGAGCAGTGCGGTCAGGGTGGGGCCCGCCAGCGTGGAGGCCCGTACCGCCACGGTCATGGCGGCATTGGCCTGCTGCCTGCGGTCGGCGGCGACGACCTCGGCGGTGAGCGCCTGGAAGGCGGGGCGGCACGCGCCCTGCCCGGCGCCGGCGAGCGCGGCGGCGAGGGTCATCAGGACCAGTGACCGGCCGAGGCCGAGGGCCAGGAGCGGGGCCGCGACGGCGGCCGCGAGGGCGGACCAGAGCACGACGGCCCGGCGCGAGTGCCGGTCGGCCAGCACCCCGCCGACGGCGACGGCGACGAGGAAGCCGGCGGTGCGTGCCGCGAGGACCAGGCCCAGCCCGGCCGCGCCGAGTTCCCGGTGCAGGACCGCGAGCCCCAGGACGAAGGGCAGCGCCCAGGTCGCGAGTCCGGAGGCGGTGGTGCCCGCCCACAGGCGCAGGAAGGCGGTGTCGCGCAGGACGGAACGGGCGGGCGGTGGACCGGTCCTGGGCGTCGCGGGCAGGGGTGTGGTCGCCACGGTGTGGTGCTCCTCTTCGTCGGCGGGTGCCGGATCGCGGGTTCGGAAAACCCGGACCCAGGGGTGTTAATAAAAACGATAACCATTACAGTACCCTTCGAACGTGGCACTCCTGCCCGGTGCACGACGACACCCCTGCTCCTTCCAGACCGGAGAACCCATGCGCCACCGCGCCCGATTCGGCATTCCCCTCACGCTCGTCCTGGCCCTCGCGACCGCGGGCTGCGCGACGACCACCACCACCGCCGTCGACGACCGCGCGGCGGCCGGCGCCCCGGCCGCATTCAGCAGTTGCGGGCGGCAGCTCTCCTTCGACCGGCCCCCCGAGCGCGCCGTCACCCTGGACCAGACCTCGACCGAGACCCTGCTGGAACTGGGGCTCCAGGAACGGATGGCCGGGACGGCCAACCTGAAGACGAAGATCCCCGCGCAGTACCAGGAGGCGTACGCCAAGGTCCCGGTCATCGCCCCCAAGCTCGCCACCGGCGAGCAACTGCGATCCGCCACACCCGACTTCGTGATCGGCGGCTCCACCGACCTCTACACGAAGGACCGGGCCGGCACCCGCGAGGAGCTGGCGGCCCTGGGGGTCCCCACCTTCGTCAGCGCCGTGGACTGCCCGCAGCAGAACGAGGCCGGCAAATCCCCCTTCGAACTGCTCTTCTCCGACTACGAGCGGCTCGGCAGGGCCTTCGGCAGCGAGGAGCGGGCGGGCGAGCTCGCCCGGGAGCAGCGCGCCGCCGTCGCCAAGGCCGGTGAGAACGCGTCCAAGGCCGTCGGCCAGGGCGGCAAGCGGCCCACCGTCGTGTACCTCTACTCGGTCTTCAACGGCATGCCGTACGTCGCGGGCCGGACCGGACTGCCCAGTGAAATGAGCCGGATCGTCGGCGCACAGAACGCCTTCGACGACGTGGACGAGGACTGGCCGGAGGTCTCCTGGGAGGAGGTCGCCAGGCGGAACCCGGACTTCATCGTGATCGGCGACCTGTCCGAGCGCGGCCGGCCGGGCGACAGCGCCGCCGAGAAGCGCGACACCATGGCCGCGGACCCCGTGGTCTCCCGGCTGGCGGCGGTGCGCGAGAACCGGATCGTCGAGGTGCCGGGCATCGAACTCGACCCCTCCGTACGCTCCGTGCACGCCCTGGGGCTGCTGGCGGCCGCGATGAAGGACCTCGGGTATGTCCGCTGACCCGGCGGCTGCCGTGGACCTGCTGCTGCCGGCCGCCCGCGGAGTCCGGGTCGACGCGCCCTCGCCGCCGACCCGGACCGGGCGGACCGGGGCCCCGGCCCGGGCGGGGCTGTTCCTCGCGGGGGTGCTCGTACTGGCCGCCTCGGTGGCGGCCGGGACCCGTATCGGCACCGCCGACGTGGGATGGGCCGACCTCGGCCGGGCGCTCGGGGCCCGGCTGGGCCTGGGCACCGAACCGCTGCCGCCGCTGCTGGACTCGCTCGTCTGGGACCTGCGGCTGCCGCGGGTCCTGATGGCCGCCCTGGTCGGTGCCTCGCTCGCGGTCTGCGGCACCGTGCTCCAGGCCGTCACCCGCAACGCGCTGGCCGACCCGTACCTGCTCGGGGTGTCCTCGGGCGCCTCGGCCGGGGCCGTCGCCGTGGCCGTCCTGCCCCTGTCCGGGCTCGGCGCCGGACCGCTCGGAATCACGGGCGGCGCCCTGGTCGGCGCCCTGCTCTCCTTCGGCCTGCTGCTGGCGCTGCTGCGGCGGACCGGCCTGGACTCGGTCCGCATCACCTTGACCGGCGTGGTCGTCGGGCAGCTGTTCACCGCCCTGACCTCGCTCGTCCTCATGGCATCGGCCGACGCCGACACCACGCGCGCCCTCACCCACTGGCTGCTGGGCTCGATGGCCCCGGCCCGCTGGGACTCCGTCGTGGTCTGCGCGATCGTCACCCCGCTCGGGCTGGCGGCCGCCTGGCTGTGCGCGAACGCCCTCGACGGCCTCGCGTTCGGCGCCGACACCGCCGCCTCCCTGGGGATCGGCGTACGGCGCACCCGGATGCTGCTGCTCGTGGTGACGGCCGTGCTGACCTCGGTGGCCGTGGCCACGGTCGGCGCCATCGGGTTCGTCGGGCTGATCGTCCCGCACGGGGTGCGCTTCCTCGCCGGTCCCCTGCACCGGGTGCTGCTGCCCCACGCGGCGCTCGCGGGCGCGGTGTTCCTGGTGTGGACCGACGCCCTGGCGCGCGTGGCCTTCGCACCGCGCGAGGTACCGGTCGGCGTGATCACCGCGCTGCTCGGCGTACCGCTGTTCCTCCTCGTCCTGCGCAGGAGGGGTGAGCTGTGAGGATCACCGCCGAAGGACTGAGCTGGTCGGCCTCGGGCACACCCGTCGTCCGCGGGGTCGGCCTGGACATCGCGCCGGGCGAGACGGTCGGGCTGCTGGGCCCCAACGGCTCGGGCAAGTCCTCGCTGTTGCGCTGCCTGGCCGGGCTGCGCATGCCCGACGCGGGCACGGTGCGCTACGACGGACAGCCCGTACGGGACTGGAGCGCCCGCCGGATCGCCCGCCGGATCGCCTTCGTGGAGCAGGACTCCGGATTCGACACCGACCTCGGCGTCGCCGACGTCGTGGGGCTGGGGCGGACCCCCTTCCGCGACCGCTGGCGCGGACCGGACGCCACCGACCGGGCGGTCGTCGCCGCCGCACTGGACCGGGTGGGGCTCACCGCCCTCGCCGGACGGTCCTGGAGGACGCTGTCCGGCGGCGAGCGGCAGCGCACCCACATCGCCCGCGCGCTCGCCCAGCAGCCGTACGGCCTGCTCCTCGACGAGCCCACCAACCATCTCGACGTCAAGCACCAGTTGGAGCTCATGGAGCTGCTCGCCGGCACCGGGCAGACGGTACTGGTCGCCCTGCACGACCTCACCCTGGCCGCCCGCTACTGCGACCGGCTGCTGCTCATGGACCGGGGCCGCCTGATCGCCGCCGGCGCCCCCGCCGCCGTCCTGACGGCCGGGCACCTCGCCCGGATCTTCGACGTGGACGCCGAACTGGCCACCGACTCCCGCGGGCGCCCCACGGTCTCCTACCGCGGGCCGCTGCGCGCCCCTGCATCCGCTCGCGCAGCCGATGCCGCTCCCGCACTCACCTCCGTACCCGAACAAGGAACGTCATGACGCCCCAGACAGCCACGCCGCCCATGCCCGCACCGACCGTCGATGCCCTCATCGCCGCCGTACTGGCAGGTGAACACGGCCCGCTGCCCGCCGAGTCC
Organism: Streptomyces sp. NBC_01232; assembly: GCF_035989885.1. Classification (GTDB taxonomy): domain Bacteria; phylum Actinomycetota; class Actinomycetes; order Streptomycetales; family Streptomycetaceae; genus Streptomyces. The sequence continues at coordinate 6,157,610 of NZ_CP108518.1, read as the reverse complement.
GTGGCGACCAGCGTGTTCTGGATCCACCACGGCACCCGGCTGGCAGGCGGCCACACCACCTACCTCAACCAGTACGTCCTGGTGCGTCTCGGCGCCTCCTTCGGAGGCTGCGCCTTCGAAGCCGGCGAGATCGACCCGTCGATCTGCCGGGACTCCTCGGGCGTCCCGCTCGACGTCCTGCTGCGCGAGGCGCCGCGCCCGCTGCGGATCGCCGCCCTCGACGCGTACCTGTCCGGGCAGCGGCCGCACCGCGACGCCGGAGCGGAGCCGGTGATCCTCCCCGCCGGTACCCCCGAAGTGCGGGCCGCGGCGCGCGACGCGGCCATCGCCGGACTGCTGGACATCGACGCGGGCGCGCGGGTCGGCCTCATCGGCGTGGTCGACCCGCTGGTCGCGGCCATCCGCGAGCGCGGCGGCGAACCGCTGCCGTGCGACTTCAACCTCAGGGCCACCCGGTGGGGCGATCCCGTGACCACCGACATGCACGAGGTGCTGGAGCGCGCCGACGCCGTCGTCGCCACCGGCATGACCCTCGGGAACGGCTCCTTCGACACCGTCCTGGGCCGGTGCCGCGCCCGGGGGATCCCGCTGGTCGTCTACGCGCAGAGCGGCAGCGCGGTGGCCCGGGCCTTCCTCGGCTCCGGGGTGACCGCCCTGTCCGCGGAACCCTTTCCCTTCTCCCAGTTCAGCGCCGACCCGACGACCCTCTACCGCTACCGGACGGCGGGGCGGCCGTGACCGCGCCCACCGCACACCACGGGGCGGGGCACGGGGCGGGACACGGTCCGGGGCACAGCGCGGGGTACGGCGCGGGGCAGGCCTCCTGCCACCACGGCGAGATCCTCCAGGGCGTCTTCCTCGACGCCGCCGGGCGCCGGTGCGCCGGCCTGGTCACCCTGCCGATGACCGGACCGGCCAGCCGGGCCGAGTTCACCCGCCGCCCCGGCACCCCGCCGGAACAGCTCACCGTCCTGCCGGGCGACCGTACGAAGGCCGCCCGCGCGGCGGTCCTCGCCGTCGAGGAGTGCGCGCTGCGGCGCCGGGAGCCGCCCTGCGGAGGGGAGTTGCGGATCACCGGCGACATCCCGGTGGGCCTGGGCATGGGCAGCTCCACCAGCGATGTCATCGCCGTCGTACGGGCGGTCGCGGACTCCTACGGGATGCGGCTGGCGCCCGGCACCGTCGCCCGGCTGGCGGTGCGCGCCGAACAGGCCTGCGACCCGCTGATGCTCGACGCCCGCCCGGTGCTCTTCGCCCAGCGGGAGGGACGGGTCCTGGAGGTCCTCGGCGCCTGCCTGCCACCCCTCGTCGTGGTGGGCTGCGCCCTCGGCAAAGGCGCGCCGGTGGACACCCTCTCCCTGCCGGTCCGCGCGTACGACGACAGCGACGTACGTGCCTTCGAGCGGCTGCGCGCCCTGCTGCGGCGGGCTGTGGCCACGGCTGACGCGGCCCTGCTGGGCCGGGTCGCGAGCGCCAGCGCACGACGGGGACAACAGGCCCTGTGCCACCCGGAGTTCGACACGCTCACCGACATCGCCCGGCGGCTCGGGGCCGTGGGGGTGCAGATCGCGCACAGCGGCGCGGTGGCCGGCCTGCTCCTCGATCCGGCAGCCCGCGGGCTGCGCCACCGGATCCGTGACTGCGTACGGGCCCTGGACAGCAACGGCATCACGGTCACCCGTGTCTTCACGACCCTCTCTCCCCTCCCGACGACCAAGGAGTTCCCGAGTGGACCAGCACATCGCGGAGGCCATCGGCCGGCCGGACCTGATACGCCTCGACGACCGGCTCATCTGCCTGCGCTTTGAGAGCATGAAGGTCGCCTCCGCCCTCGCCGCCGTCCGCCACCTGCTCGACACCGGGGTCGTGCGGCGCGGGGACACCCTGCTGGACAGCTCCAGCGGGATCTACGCCCATGCTCTCGCCCTGGCCTGCCACCGGCACGGCATGCGCTGCCACATCGTCGGCTCGACGACCGTCGATCACACGCTGCGCGTCCAGCTCGCCCTCCTCGGCGCGACGCTGGAGCAGATGGAGCCCTGCAGCGACCTGAAGCTGGACCAGAAGCGGCGGGTCGAGCGCATCCACGAGATCCTCGCCGAGCACCCCGAATACCACTGGATGCGCCAGTACCACGACGACATCCACTACCTGGGCTACCGGGCCGTGGCCGAGCAGATCCGCAGGTCCACGGGCGAGGAGCGCCTCACCATCGTCGGAGGGGTCGGCTCGGGCGCCTCCACCGGGGCCCTCGCCCGCTACCTCCGGGAGGACTCCCCCGACGTCGGGCTCGTCGGCGTGCAGCCCTTCGGCAGTGTCACCTTCGGCGCGGAGCACGTCGCCGACCCCGAGATCATCATCGCCGGGATCGGCAGCTCCATCCCCTTCGGGAACGTCGGCCACGCGTCGTACGACACGCTGCACTGGATCTCCTTCGACGCCGCGCTGGCGGGCAGCGTCGATCTGCTGCGGCGGCACGCGGTGTTCGCCGGTCTGTCCACCGGGGCCGGCTACCTCGCCGCGCGCTGGGAACGGTCCCGGGCCCCGGAACGTACGGTCCTGTTCATCGCCGCCGACACCGGGCACCGCTACGTGGACAGCGTGTACGCCCGCCACCGCGAGGCGGCCGCCGTCGACTCCCTGGCTCCGCTCCCGGTCACGTCCCCGGCCGAACTGGCGCTCCCCTGGTCCCGGATGTGCTGGAACCGGGCCGCGGGCGCGGAGCCGGTCTCAGCGAGGCAGTGTGACCAGCCCCGTTTCGTAGGCGGTGATCACGAGCTGGACCCGGTCCCGGGCGCCCAGCTTGGTGAGCAGCCGTGAGACGTGCGACTTGGCGGTGGCCACCGTGATGAAGAGGTCCTCCGCGATCTCGGTGTTGGACCTGCCGCGTCCGACCAGGGTCAGCACTTCCCTTTCCCGTTCGGTGATGCCCTCGACCGGCCGCGGGGGACGCGCAGGAACGACTTCGGGGCGCCCGACGAAATCGGCGATCAGACGGCGCGTCACACCCGGTGCGATCAGTGCGTCGCCGGCGGCGACCACGCGGACCGCCGCGAGGATGTCGTCCAGCGCCATGTCCTTGACCATGAAGCCGCTCGCGCCGGCCCGGAGCGCGCCGTAGACATAGTCGTCCTCGTCGAATGTGGTCAGGACGAGGACGCGGGTCGTCGCGGGACCGGCCATGATCAGGCGGGTGGCCTCGATCCCGTCCATGCCGGGCATCCGGATGTCCATCACCACGACGTCGGGGCTGACATCTTGGACCAGCCGGACCGCCTCGGCACCGGTGCGGGCCTCGCCGACGACCTCCAGGTCGGGATGATCGGCCATGAGTACGCGCAGACCGGACCGCACCAGCGGCTGGTCATCGGCGAGCACCACTCGTACGGTCATCGGGCCTCCACCGGAACTCCGACGGGTGCGGGCAGCGGCAGCCTGGCCGCGACCCGGAAGCCGCCCTCGGCCCACGGTCCGGCGCTGAGGTGACCGCCCAGCAGGGCGACCCGCTCCCGCATCCCGATGATGCCGAAACCGCGGGCCGAGCTGTCCCCGGTGGCGCCGCGCCCGTCGTCGACGACCTCCACGGACAGTTCCTCGTCCCCGTGGTCGATGGCCACCCGGCAACGCCCGGTGCCCGCGTGACGGACCACGTTGGTCAGCGCCTCCTGCACGATCCGGTAGGCGGACAGGTCGATGTCGGCCGGCAGGGGACGCTGCTTCCCGGTGCGGCGCACGTCGACGCGTACCCCTGCGTCCGCGGTCGCTGCCGCCAGCCGTTCGACGTCCGCCAGCCCCGGCGAGGGCGCGAGCGGTGACGGCTCCGATCCGGTGGCGCCCTGGTCGGCCTGACGGAGCGACACCAGCGTGCGACGAAGACCCGACAGGGTCTCCCTACTGGTGGCTTCGATGGCGCGCAGGGCCTCGCGGGCCTCCGCCGGCTGGGTCTGGATCACCCGGCTGCCTACACCGGCCTGGATGGCGATGATGCCGATGCTGTGCGCGACCATGTCGTGCAGCTCCCTTGCGATCCGCAGCCTTTCGGCGGTCACGGCCTCGGCCACCTCCTGTGAACGCAGTGCCGCCACGTGCTCACGGCGCTCGCGGCTCAGCAGACCGACCGTGCAGGACGCGGCCGTCGCCAAGAGGGCGATCACGACGTTGACGATCAGGTTGTCCCCGTGCGCGAAGACTGCGATGACCAGGAGCTGCACGGAGCAGGACACGGTTACGGCGACGAGCGAGGCTCGCCGGGTGCAGGTGACGACGATGAAGCCCAGGACGAGGTCCACCGCCAGGAACGACAGGAACTGCCCCTGATACCCCGCCGACAGGTCCGCATGGACGGAGCTCGGGGTGCCCACCACCACGGCGGTGGATCCGATGATCGCCATGGCCAGAGCCAGCAGCGGCGTCCGTCGTACCACGCCGACGAGCAGGCTCACGGCCAGCAGCGACCCGACCCCGTGGGCCGTGCCCGAGGCCTGCGGCGCGCCACCCACCAGCAGACCCGCCATGAGCAGGTAGGAGGCACCCCCCGCCCAGGCCACGGCCTTCGTTCTCGTCATCGGCGGCGTGCCCCGGACCGGGGAACAAGGCCGCGGTACGCCGTACGCGCAGGCAGCGGAATGATCGTTATGAGGTCCACACCGCGAGACTAACCGGCCCACCGCCCGCGCGGTATTGGCCCCGGGACGTACGCCCACGGGCCAACCCTGCCGCGCGATTGCCTCCCACGGCCCCATGCCCGGCCGGGGTCCTCCCGGCAGTGTGGATGCCGTGATCGAAGTCAACGAACTCACCAAGCGCTACGGCCGCAAGACGGCCGTCGACCATCTGTCCTTCACCGTGCGGCCGGGCCAGGTCACCGGATTCCTCGGCCCCAACGGAGCCGGCAAGTCCACCACCCTGCGGATGATCCTCGGCCTGGATGCGCCCACCACCGGCTCCGCCACCGTCAGCGGCGTCCCCTTCCACCAGCACGCGCGCGGACTGCGGCACGTCGGCGCCCTCCTCGACGCCGGACAGGTCCACGGCGGCCGCCGCGCCGCCGCCCACCTGTCCGCCCTGGCCCGCAGCAACGGCATCCCGCGGCGCCGGGTGGACGAGGTGCTCCAGGAAGTCGGGCTGGCCGAGGCGGCGAGCCGTCGCATCGGCGGTTTCTCCCTCGGCATGAAGCAGCGGCTGGGGATCGCCACGGCCCTGCTCGGCGACCCGCCCGTGCTCATGTTCGACGAGCCGATCAACGGCATGGACCCGGAAGGCGTGCTCTGGGTACGCCGGCTCTTCCGGCGTCTGGCCGCCGAGGGACGAACCGTCTTCCTCTCCAGCCACCTCATGTCGGAAATGGAGAACACCGCCGACCAGCTCGTCGTCATCGGCCGGGGTCGCCTCATCGCCGCCGAGTCGGTACGGGACTTCGCGGCACGCGGAACCCGTCGCAGCGTCGTGGTGGCGACACCACAGGCCGCCGAGCTGACAGCCCTGCTGACCGCGGCGGGCGCAACGGTCGAACCGGAAGGCTCGGCGGGCAGCGAGAAACTCGCCGTGACCGGGCTCCCGGCAGACCGGATCGGAGCGCTCGCCTTCGAGAACCGGATCCGGCTGGACGAACTGACCATCCACGCAGCCTCGTTGGAGGCGGCGTTCATGGAACTCACCGTCGACAGTGTCGAATACCAGGCAGGACAGCCCCGATGACCACACTCGCCCCTGTCCCCCCGACCACCCCGGTCACCGGGCCGCCCACCCGCTTCCGCGACCTGCTCGCCTCCGAGTGGATCAAGATGCGGTCCCTGCGCTCCACACCATGGACGATCGCACTCACCATCGTGTTCGTCATCGGGTCCTCCGCCGTGGCCACACTCGCGGACAGCGCCGCCCGCTCCGGCCCCGCTGACTTCCTGCCCTACGACGCCTATCCGCCGGCCGGCTACTGGACGCTGATGCTCGTCGCCGGCAGCATCGGCGCGCTCACCGTCGTGAGCGAGTACAGCAGCGGCCTGATCCGCACCACCACCGTGGCCGTGCCCGCCCGCGGCTCGGTGGTCCTGGCCAAGGCGGCCGTCACCGCCACGCTGTGGACCGCGGTCGGCGCGGTCATCGCCACCGGTTCCTTCCTGGTCTCCCAGGCCGTCCTGAGCGGGCGGCACGCCGGGGTCCCGCTCACCCACCCCGGGGTGTTCCGGGCGCTGGTGGCATCCGCGCTGCTGGCCCCGGTCTGCGCCCTGATCGGTCTGGGCCTCGGCGTCCTGCTCCGCCACAGCGCCGCAACCATGCTCGCCTGCGTCTTCACCCTGCTCATGCTGCCCCCCATGTTCACGGAGAACGATCGCTGGTCGGCGGCCGTCAACCACGCGATGGTGTCGACCGCCTGGAAGCGCCTGGTCCAGAACTGGGACCCGGACCCCGGATCCCTGGGACACGCCGCCACGGTCCCCGGCTCCTGGATCGTGTACGCACTCTGGCCACTGCTCGCGGTCGTGCTCGCCGTGCTCGTCGTGAGGCACCGCGATGTGTGAGCGTGCCTCTGCGAGAGACCCGGAGGCGCGGACCGGGCAGGTGACAGGGCGCTGCAGGGGGACGGTGTCGTCCGGTCAGCCGCTGGGGGTGCCCAGGCGTACCACCTGGGGAGTGTGGAGGCTCTTCCGGTTGCCGGTCTGAGGGTCGATGCGAAAGACGCCGCTGGCTCCTTCGATGACGTTGGTGACGTCGAAGAGGTAGAGCTGCGCTCTGACCGCATAGACGGTGGGCGGCGTCTGGGGCGGGTCGACGGCGTTGCGGATGGCCAGGATCGCGGTGCCGGTCGCGTCGTGGGCCATGACTGCCCATCCGCTGGCCAGGTGGCCTGTGTCGAACTTCTGATCGTGGTGGACGCGACCGAAGTCGTCGGCGAAGGCCTGGTAGAGGCCTCGGTCGGGGTTGGTGTTGTCACCGAGCTGGCTGGGATCGGCGAGCGGGACGTAAAGGACTGAAATGGGTGCATCGGGGTCGTTCAGGGCAGGCAGCTTGCGATCCAGAGTGGCCGCGTCGGAGCCCGTGACCACGGTGATCGGGATGGTGCGACACTGCCGCTGGCGCAACTTCTCCAGGAAGGTGGGCAGGAAGGTCGCGCGCCCTGCGTAGACCACCACGTCGGGTGTGACCTTGCCGCAGAGGTTCTTGCTGATGGTGCCGAGGCTGGTCTGCGCGGCGCCGCCTCGAACGTCGAAGTTGAAGGAGATACTTCCGGCCTGCAGGTAGGGAAGGAGCCCGGTTGCCGGGTTCTGGGCTGCCTTTGCGATGGAGTTCGTGTAGAAGTCGGGGGTTCCGGCGGGAGTGGTCGGGGCGGTCACAAGGGCGGCGGTCTTCAGCTCCGGACGCTTGCGGAGTTCCTGACTGATCGCCTGCAGCTGTGCGCTGGAGTTGGCTGCGACACGTACCAGACCCTCGATCCTGGCTCCGGTGTCGATACTTCCGGTGGTATCGAATCCGTCTGCGGTGATGACGTCGCCGACCATCGGGATGGAGGCTGCCGACAGTGACCGTGCGGCATCGATCGACTCCTGCTGGCTCAGGCCCATCCCGGTCACCGCGACGAGCGGGCCCGCTGCGCCGGGCGCACTGCTCATCGTCTTGAGCTGGTCGACGACTCCATGCCAATGCGTTTCGTCCGAGCCCATGTTGGCCAGCACCAGCCGAATCTTGGGGTAGACGTCGCCCTTGTTCGCCTTGAGCACTGCGATGAGGGCTCCCTCGATCTGGTGCACGGCGCGGTCGCCGGTCAGGCTGCCCGGGCCCTGGGTCAGCGGCCCCATCAGCGCCACGGTGACATAGCCGTCGGTCTTCTCCACGGCCGTGTTCTCGGCGTTGAGCACGGCCAGTGCCGGCTCGAGCCCGGGACCGAAGACGCCTGGCCCGTCACTGCCGTCGGTGATCCCCACACACACGTCGGACGCAGTCGTCAGGGCCTGGTTCGTGGTGCCGCAATGAGCCTTGCGAAACTGCGCGTCCACTTTCCGCTGATTCTCGAGATTCTCAAGATCCTCAGCCACCCTCCCCCACTCTACGTACCACCACCAGCCACCCGCGATCAAAGCGAGCACCGACACCAACGCGATCACCACCATCAGCCAGCGCGGAAGCCTGAGCCAGAAGCTCCGCCCCGCACCTGATCGTGCCGACACTGCGGATACCTGCGCCGAGACCGGCGACTCGGAGGGCTCCGCGCAAACCGGGCTTCCAGCCCGGTCGGTTGCAGGACGGCCATCCGCTGGATCAGGCCCCTGCACAGGGGCCTTGGGGCGCCGGTCCTCCGGGGGCGCATCTGCGTCCGCCGCCGAGCCGGCCGGAGAACCGCCCTGGGACGGGGCCGTGGCCCGCTGGCGCTTGCTCTCCCACTGGGCGCGCCGCTGGGCCAGCTTGACGTCCTGCCAGGACCCGCGCCACTCCTTGACGAGGGCGGAGTCGGCGCGAAACTTTACGGCGGTCGGCTTGTCCAGGCCGCTGGGGGTGGTGACGACCCGGACGAACTCGAGGAGCGACTCCAGGGAGGGCAGGCGCTTGCCGGAGAGCATCTCGGTCACGCCGGTGGTGGTCAGGCGCGGCTGCACGGAGGCGGCGGCGACCGTCGCGTAGGAGGGGGAACCGCCGGAAATGTGGAGCAGGTTCAGCTTCTCGGCGAAGGCAGCCAGCGCTGCCTCGTACGCCTCGACCGCCTCGCTGTCCCGCGGCTCGACCCCGGATTCTTCGGCTGCCATCCAACCCCCTGCCAGTACGGAAAGGCCACGCTAGAGGGCGGTGAGACCGTACGTATGCGGAATGCTCCGAACGGTTACGAACGCCTCGGCCCGTCCGGAACCGGCCCGGTCTCCATCGGCCGAAACGCAATGACGTCCGGGTCCGGGCGGGCCCGTACGGATCACTGGGAACCCGGCAGAAGACGCGCTCTCCTGGAGTCATGACCGACACCGGCACCACCCCGCAGACACCCGACCCCGACCGGCCCCCCGCCGCCCGCGAACCCGAACTGGAGACCAGGCGGCACCGCACCCCCGATGCCGTGGTCCTGGTCGCGCTCCTCGCGACCTGCGCCGGCACCTATCTCACCGTCGGCGAAGCCGGATTCGCCGGAGTCATCAGCGCCGTCGCCGCCCTCTACGGCACCTGGCGAGCACGCCGCTGAATCCGGCGAGCGAGCGGACCCCAGCCGGTCGCCCCACGGCCCGCCAGCGTGTCGGGGACCGTCAGCAGGTCGCCCGGACGGCCTGTGCGCACCCCGGGCAGTGGCGGCCGCGGCTGCCATCCGGCAGTCGCCGGTATGCGCCCGCTCCGGGTTGCGGCGTACGCCTCCGGCGCGGGCGGCAGGGAAGGCCGGCCCGCCCGGCGGCAAGGTTGCCGGCGGGCCGCGTAGGCCGCTTGTCCCCACGACCCGCCCGTCCTGCCGCAGCAGGTTGCGGTACGGGAAGTCGCCGTGCGTCCACCTGTGGGGCCCGGCCGGGACCTCGCCCTTCGGCCCGGCAGCGGCGTACCGCGCCAGGAGGCCGCGCCGGTGGTGGAGGGCCTCGTGGCGTCGCGCCAGAAGGACGCCGAGATCGCGCGCCTGGGCAAGGGTGAGGTCGGTCCCCTGGACGTGCTCACCCTCGACCCAGGGCAGCACGCAGTAGCCATGGCCGCCGATCTCCGCCACCGGATCGCCGCCGCGGGTGCCCAGCCGGTCAGGCGTGGTTGACCGGGAGGACGTCCGGGGAGAGGGAGCCGGCATGGGCCGCGGCCGAGGTCATGCGGCGCAGGTGGTGGCGGCGGCAGAGCACCTCGTAGCCGATCTCCTCCGCCGGGCGGTTCACATCGCCCACGACGACCTGGGCGCCCTCGACGACCATCTCCCCGCCCACCGTACGGGCGTTGTGCGTGGCACGGGCGCCGCACCAGCACAGCGCCTCCACCTGGAGCTGTTCGAGGCGGTCCGCCAGCTCGATCAGTCGCTGCGAGCCCGGGAACAGCTTCGTGCGGAAGTCGGTGGTGATGCCGAAGGCGAACACGTCCAGGCCGAGGTCGTCGACGACACGGGCCAGCTGGTCGATCTGCTCGGGAGCCAGGAACTGCGCCTCGTCCACGATCACGTAGTCCGCCTTGCCGCCCTTGGACAACTGCGCGACCAGGTACGCGTACAGGTCCATGCCCTCCGGCGCCTCGACCGCCTCCGTCACCAGCCCCAGGCGCGAGGACAGCTTGCCCTCACCCGCCCGGTCGTCCCGCGTGAAGATGACTCCCTGCAGGCCCCGGGCGTCACGGTTGTGGGCGATCTGGAGCGCCAGGGTCTTCTTACTGGGGCATCCACCATCTCGGCTGAACCGGGCCCGCCCAGGGGTAGCGCCCGGGACGGGTGGGTTACATCTGCCGGAGTCTGTCATTGGCTTCGCCGAGGGTGAACCGGGCCGGGTCGAACCCCACCCCGGAGTCGAGGCCAAGCCACCGCACGAGGTCGTCGTGCTCCGTCCGCGTCGGATCGGCAAGAGTCCGCTTGAGGTCTTCATAGGCCCCGGCGCCTCCGCAGTCCTCAGGAGGGCAGGCGCCGGAACCGGCTACGCAGACGGGATAGCTCCGGTCCGCCTCGGCTGAGAGCCGGTGCTCCACCGTGACGCGGTGGTCCCAGGAGTCACCGAAGTCGTACGTGTACACAAGACTCCCTCCCTCCTTGAGCAGGGCGCCGAGACTGACGACCCGCTCGTCCCCGAAGTCGAGCTCGGTGTTGGCCCGGCCGTACTGGACGCCGTCCACGGTGAAGGCGTGCATATGGCTGTTCTCCCAGCCCATGACAGCCTGGATCACGGCATGCGCTTGGTCGAGCCGGGCCGCGGCCGGCACCAGCACACGTCGCCAGACCGCCGGTTCGACAATGTCCTCTAGATCGATGCGCAGCTGGAACACCGGGTCTCCGGGGAGCGGTTCGCCGCGCATCACGGCCACGGCCCGCCTGCCCTGACCGGTCAGCTCCACGGTGTCATCGTCGCTTCGGACGGCCCCGAGGGCCGCGAGGGCGTCGAGCAACAGCCGCACGTCACGGTCGTTGCTACCGCGCCAGCCCCGCAGCCGCTCGGGCGGCACATCGTCGAGGATGTAGGGAGCGGTCACCGCCTGCCACACCGCTCTGCGCAGCGCGTCGCCGGCGACCGGGCCGCGAGCCGCGTAGAGCCGATGCAGCAGCGCCCGCAGGCCGGCGGCGTACTCCTGCGAGAAGACCGACTCAAGCCAACCCGAGACCAGTACGGCACTCCCGATGCGCGGTACCGCTTCGAAGAGGGCGTCCCACAGGCCGTCGGGCCGGTCGAGCAGCCGGGCGTTCTTCTTCACCGGGAGCAGACGGCCACCGGCAACCCTCAGCAGTCGGGCGGCCTTAGCCCATTCCACCAGCAGATTCAGGTGGTACAGCTCCTCGCTGGACTTCGTCTTGAACATCCGGTCACCGATCACCGGGTCCATCTGGTCGCCGGTGTCCAGCAGCTCCACCAAGGTCCGGGCGTCCGCGAGCGTGAGGCGGCCGGTCTGCGTCAATTTCCGTCCCGCGCCGATCCACCCGACCAACTCCCGCACCTGTCCGGCTGTCTTGCCATGAGGCTCGTCCACAACCGCTCCGTTCCGTCCTCTCGCCACCTCGCCGAACCTACCCTCCCGCACCGCCGTCAGCCGTAGGGTGCTTCTGGTGAGCGAGTACCAGTACTACGAGTTTCAGGCCCTCGACCGGCCGCTGAGCGGCGACCAGCGGGAAGCACTGCGGGGCGTCTCCAGCCGTGCCAGGATCACCGCCACCAGCTTCACCAACGAGTACCACTGGGGCGACCTGCGGGAGAATCCGCGAAACCTGGTGGAGCGGTACTTCGACGCCCATCTGTACGTCGCCAGCTGGGGCACACACCGGCTGATGCTCCGCCTGCCCCTACAGCGCCTGGCCCTGCGCAGCGTCCAACCGTACGGTCTCGGCCACCACGTCGAAACCTGGGCCACCCGGACCCACCTTCTCCTCGACCTGACCAGCGAGGACGAGGGCGGCGACTGGGTCGAGGGAGCCGATGATTCGCTGGCCGCCGTCATCGGCGTACGCGAGGAACTCGCCACCGGCGATATGCGGCCCCTCTATCTGGCGTGGCTCTCCGCCCTCTCTGCCTGGGAAGCCGAAGACGACGACGAAGAGGAGTACCAGTCCGCCCTGGAGCCTCCCGTCCCCGCCGGCCTGGGCGAACTCACGGCTCCGCAAAGCGCGCTCGCGGACTTCCTGCGCGTCGACACCGACTTGCTCGCTGTCGCCGCACAGAGCAGCCCCGCGGCGCCGGAACCCGCGGCCGGTCTGACACGGAAGGAGCTCGCGCAACTCGTCTCCGCCCTCCCGGACAAGGAGAAGGACGCCCTACTGCTGCGCCTCGCCCTCGGCCCGGAACCCCACCTGCACACCGACCTCCTGCACCGCCTGCGAGACACCTCCACCCCCGGGGCCGCACCCGGGAACCGGACCGCCGCCCAGCTCCTGGATGCCGCGCACACCCACCGTGCCCAGCGCCAGGGCCACGCCGAACGCGACCGGTTGCGAGCCCGCGCCGAGCGCCTGACCGCACTCGCCGCCGAGGCGGACGCCATCTGGAACCAGGCCGAAGCACACATCGCCACCAAGAAGACCAGCGCCTACGACGCGACTGTCACCCTCCTTCGTGACCTGCGCGATGCCTGCGCTCACACCGGCCACGGTGTCGATTTCCAGCAGCGTCTGGGGCTCCTGCGCGACACCTACCGGAGCCGGCCCGGCCTCATCCACCGTCTCGACAGTCACGGCCTCCGCTAACTCGGCCGTCGGCATGGAAGAAGACGGTCAGGCGTGGTTGACCGGGAGGACGTCCGGGGAGAGGGCACCCACGTGGGCCACGGCCGAAGTCATCCGCTTGCGGTGGTGGCGGCGGCAGAGGACCTCGTAGCCGATCTCCCCCGCCGGGCGGTTGACGTCGCCGACGACGACCTGGGCGCCCTCGACCACCATCTCGCCGCCCACCGTACGGGCGTTGTGCGTGGCGCGGGCGCCGCACCAGCACAGGGCCTCCACCTGGAGCTGCTCCAGGCGGTCGGCCAGCTCGATCAGGCGCTGCGAGCCGGGAAAGAGCTTCGTGCGGAAGTCCGTGGTGATGCCGAAGGCGAAGACGTCCAGGCCGAGGTCGTCCACGATGCGGGCCAGCTGGTCGATCTGCTCGGGCGCGAGGAACTGGGCCTCGTCCACGATCACGTAGTCCGCCTTGCCGCCCGCCGAGAGCTGGGCGACCAGATACGCGTACAGGTCCATGCCCTCGGGCGCCTCCACGGCCTCCGTCACGAGGCCGAGGCGGGACGAGAGCTTGCCCTCGCCCGCGCGGTCGTCGCGGGTGAAGATCACGCCCTGCAGACCGCGAGCATCGCGGTTGTGCGCAATCTGGAGCGCCAGTGTGCTCTTTCCGCAGTCCATCGTTCCGGAGAAGAACACCAGCTCGGGCATGGGAAGTACGGACCTTTCGGGTCGTGGGCAGGTGGTGGGTGAGGGATGAAGGGTGAGGCGTCAGGTGCGGATTTCGAGGAGCGGGACGAGCTGCTCCGCGGCGGTCATCGAGCCGTGCATTCCGGCGAGCGCGGACTCGTTCGGCTCGTTGCGCGAGGCGGTGATCGCGGCATCGGTCTGGGCGGCCGCGACCACGTCGCCGATACGGCCGAGCACGCGCTCGTCGCACTCCCCCGGCACGCCGAACCAGCCCAGCTCCAGGGCCTCTTCGCGGCTCGCGACCCAGAACCGGTCGCCGAGCACCTCGCGCCACACGGTCAGTACGTCGGCCTGCGCGCCCGGCACCGCGTACACGTGCCGGGCCCGGCCCTCGCCGCCCAGCAGGGCGACGCCGGCGCTCAGTTCCCAGTCCTCGTCGAAGTCGATCCGGGAGTCCTCGTCGAAGGGGACGTCGACCATGCCGTGGTCCGCGGTGACGTAGAGGGCGGTGCGCGCCGGAAGCTGCTCGGCGAGCCGCTGGACGAGCCGGTCCACGTACATCAGCTGGCCACGCCAGGCGTCGGAGTCCACTCCATGGCGGTGTCCGGCCCCGTCGAGCTCGCTGTAGTACGTGTAGACGAGCGAGCGGTCACCGGCCGCGAGGCGCTCGGCCGCCAGGTCCATCCGCTCCTCGCCGGTCATCCGGCCGAGGAAGGTGCCGCCGCTGAGCGCGACCTTGGTGAGCGGGGTGGTCTGGAAGGCGGGCGAGGACACCTGGGCGGTCGCCACGCCTGCCTTGTCGGCCTGCTGGAAGACGGTCGGGTACGGCTGCCAGGGCTTCGGCGCGGTCCACGGGTGCCAGCGGAGCTGGTTCATCAGCTCGCCGGTGGCCGGGTTGCGCACGGCGTAGCCGGGCAGGCCGTGGCGGGCCGGCGGCAGCCCCGTGCCCACGGAGGCCAGCGAGGTGGCGGTGGTCGCCGGGAAGCCCGCGGTGATCGGGCGGCCGGTGCCGCCGCGCGAGCTGCCGAGGAGGGAGGTGAGGTACGGGGCCTCGTCCGGGTGGGCCTTGATCTGCTCCCAGCCCATGCCGTCGACCAGGAACACGCAGTTCCGGTCGGCCGGGGTCAGCTCCGTGATGGCGGCCGTGAAACCGGGGACGCCCTGGCCGGCCACGAGCGTGGGCAGCAGGTCGGCGAGCGACCCGGTGCCGTACTCCGGGACGGGGGCACCGGCCAGGTCCAGCAGCTCCGGCTCGGGCCACTCCTGTGCCGCGGAAAACGCCATCAGCGGGCGGGGGTGGAGGTCGCCGCCGTTGCCTCGGAGAGTGCCTGCGCGAAGACCAGGGTCTGGCGCACCGCCTCCGGGCCGTCGCCGGCCTCGCTGACGCGCAGGCTGAGGTCGTCGGCGGTGGAGTTGCCGGTGTAGCCGTGGTCGGAGTCGCAGTTCGGGTCGCCGCAGGCGGCCGGCTCCAGGTCGATCCGGGAGACCGCGCCCCAGCCGATGGTCAGGACGACCTCACGGGGCAGCGTGCCGGGGGTGTAGGACTCCGGGTTGGCGACGACGCGGCTGAGCACCACGGAGGAGATGCTGGACAGCTTGACCGACTCGGTGGAGGTGGTCGCGTACGGGGAGGGGGACCCGGCGTCGGCGGCCTGCTCGTCGGTGTGGCTGACGATGAACCGGTTACCGGTCAGGACCAGCACCGTGACGTGGCGGCGCACCTCGTTGGAGTCGAAGGTCGTCTCCTGGTGGACCAGGTACGACGAAATCGGCTCGCCGCCCACCGCGGCCTCCACGGCCTCGGCCACGAGGGCCGGGTAGTAGCCGCTGCGCTCGATCGCCGTGCGCAGCCCCTGGGTCGTCGTACCGGATTTCGCCATGGGGTCAATGGTAAGGCCCTTCGGGTGCCCTCCCACCGCGCCGTACCCGGTCAGTAACTGGGGAGGGTCCGCGGACCGAGATCACCGCGGGCGGGCGGGTGCGCGACACGGACGGTGGCACTGAGCACCGAGACGCCCTCCGCGGCGACCACGACGGGCTCCAGCAGGACGCCCGTCACCTCGGGATGGTCGTCGACGAGGCGGGAGAGCCGCAGGAGCAGGTCCTCCAGGGCGGGTGTGTCCACGGGGTCGCTGCCGCGCCAGCCGAACAGCAGGGGAGCCGTCCGGATGGACCGGATCAGTCCGGCGGCGTCCCGGTCGGTGGCCGGCACGAGCCGGTGCGCGGTGTCGCCGAGCAGCTCGGAGGCCACACCGGCGAGCCCGAAGGAGAGGACGGCGCCCGCGGCCGGGTCGATGACCGAGCGGACGACGGTGTCGACCCCGCGCGGCACCATGGCCTGCACCACGGGCTGGAGCTCGGCCGGCTTGCCGAGCGCGTCGGTGAGCTCCTCGTACGAGCGCCGCAGCTCGGCCTCGCTCGTGAGGTCGAGCCGTACGCCGCCGAGGTCCGCGCGGTGGCGCAGGTGGGGGGCGGTGGTCTTGAGCGCCACCGGGTAGCCCAGGACCCCGGCGGCCCGGACCGCCGCGTCGGCGCTCGGGGCGGGCAGGGTGGGCAGGACCCGGATCCCGTACCGCGCGAGCAGCTCGCGGGCGTCCCAGTCGGTCAGGGTCAGCACGGCCCCGGCGTCGACGTCCACCAGGAGTCCGGCCAGCTGCGCCGCGGCCCCGGCCTCGTCGATGTCCTCGTACTCGGGGACCTGCCCGGCGTCGGCGGTGGCCCGGCGCCACTGCCCGTACCGGACCGCTTCGGCGACGGCCTTGACCGCCCGCTCGGCGGCGGGGTAGCTGGGGATGCTGTCGCCCGCGGCGGACAGCGGGACCGCCGCCGGGGGTGCGGCGTCCGGGGCGGGGTCCGGGGCCGGGCCCCAGTTCCGGTAGGGGGCGGGCTGCGGGAGGCCCCGCACCGCGGAGAGTGCCTCGACGAGCTCGCCGAGCTCGACGTGCACCACCGCCACGGGCTTGCCGGGGTACTCGGCCACCGCGTCGCGCAGCGCGCCGGCCAGGTCGTCCGCGGGTGCGTCCTCGCTCACCCAGGGGATGGCCGTGACGACCACCGCGTCGCAGTCCTCGGAGCGCAGTGCGTCGGTGAGGGCGGCGCGGAAGTCCGCCGGTGAGGCGGCCGTCGTCAGGTCCAGCGGCGGCAGCGGCCGCAGGCCCTGGGTGAGGCAGGCGTCGTAGGTGAGGATCCCGAGGGATTCGGAGTTGCCGAGGATCGCGATCCGGGGCCCGGCGGGCAGTGGCTGTGCGGCGAGCAGGAGGCCGACGTCCACGAGCTCGGTGACCGTGTCGACGCGGATGACGCCGGCCTGCCGCAGCAGGGCGGAGACGGTGGCGTCCGGCAGCCTGGTGTCGGGGACGACGTGCCCGGCGGGGCTGTGGCGGCCGCCCTTGGCGACGACCACGGGCTTGACGGCCGCCGTCCGGCGGGCGAGGCGGGTGAACTTCCGCGGGTTGCCGAGGGTTTCGAGGTAGAGCAGCGCGACGTCGGTGGCCTCGTCGTCGTACCAGTACTGGAGGATGTCGTTGCCCGAGACGTCGGCCCGGTTCCCCGCGGAGACGAAGGAGGACAGGCCCTCGCCGCGCCGGAGCAGACCGGAGAGCAGGGCGATGCCGATGGCCCCGGACTGCGTGAACAGGCCGATGCGGCCGCGCGTCGGCATCGGGGCGGGGGTGAGGGAGGCGTTGAGCTCCACGTCCGGGGAGGTGTTGATCACCCCGTAGGCGTTCGGCCCGATGAGCCGCATCCCGTACGAGCGCACCTGCCGCACCAGTTCGCGCTGGCGGGCGAGTCCGGCCGGGCCGCTCTCGCCGTATCCGGCGGACAGGACGACGAGCCCCTGCACGCCGTGCTCGCCGCAGGCGGCCACCGCGTCGGGGACCCGGTCGGCCGGGACCGCGATCACCGCGAGGTCGACGGGGCCGCCGATGGCCTCGACCGTGCGGTAGGCCCGTACGCCGTCGAGCAGGTCGCGGGTGACGGCCTCGTTGACGGCGTAGAGGTGGCCGTGGAAGCCGCTGTCGCGCAGGTTGCGCAGTGCGGCCGCGCCCACGCCCGCGCCGGAACGGCTGACTCCGACCACGGCCACCGAGCCGGGCGCCAGCAGCCGCTGCACGGAGCGGGCCTCGGCGCGCTGTTCGCGGGCGCGCTGCACGGCGAGGGACTCGGCGGTGGGTTCGAGGTCGAGGGTGAGGTGGACGGAGCCGTCCTCGAAGCTGCGCTTCTGCTGGTAGCCGGCGTCCGTGAACACCTTGATCATCTTGGTGTTGGCGGGCAGCACCTCGGCGGCGAACCGCCGGATGCCGCGTTCCCGGGCCACCGCCCCGATGTGTTCGAGGAGGGTGGAGGCGACCCCGCGGCCCTGGTGGGCGTCCTGGACGAGGAAGGCGACCTCGGCCTCGTCGGCGGGTGCGGAGGCGGGCCGGCCGTCGGCGTCGATGCGGTCGTAGCGGACGGTGGCGATGAACTCCCCGCCGATGGTTGCGGCGAGGCCGACCCGGTCCACGTAGTCGTGGTGCGTGAAGCGGTGCACGTCGCGGTCGGAGAGGCGGGGGTAGGGAGCGAAGAAGCGGTAGTACTTCGACTCGTCCGAGACCTGCTCGTAGAAGCTGACGAGCCGGCCCGCGTCCTCGGTGGTGATGGGCCTGATCCGGGCGGTGCCGCCGTCACGGAGGACGACATCGGCTTCCCAGTGGGCCGGGTAGGAGGGGTCCGACTCGATGGTCATGGGCCTACCTTACGGCCGGATCGGGCCCGGCAGTGCGCGCGCGGCGCATGATGCATATCGGGACAAGTCAGTGCAAGCTGGGGAAGGTCGAACGGCGAAAAATTCAGGCCGAAGGTCGGTCCGAGCATTCCGGGCGTCGTGAGAGACTGGTCTAGACAACCGTAAGAACCTGAAGGGCATCACCATGGCAGAGCGCCGCGTCAACGTCGGCTGGGCCGAGGGCCTGCACGCTCGTCCCGCCTCGATCTTCGTCCGTGCGACGACCGCTTCCGGCGTCCCGGTGACCATCGCGAAGTCCGGCGGCGACCCCGTCAACGCCGCCTCCATGCTGGCGGTTCTGGGCCTGGGCGCCCAGGGCGGCGAGGAGATCGTCCTCGCCTCCGAGGCCGAGGGTGCGGACGCCGCGCTGGACCGCCTCGCGAAGCTGGTCGCCGAGGGTCTCGAGGAGCTCCCCGAGACCGTCTGACCCTTCGGGTTCGACCCCACCACGAAGCCGCGGCCCCCGGACGGGGACCGCGGCTTCGTCATTCCCGCGCCCTGACCGCCGCTCCCGGTAACGGCTCCGCCCGCACGGCTTGCCGCACGGCTTCCCCTCCGGAATCGGAACGGGAAGAAACCGGCCCGGCGGCACGGAAAGGGTCTCGCCGAAATGCCGGGCGCACCGGCATTCAGCTCCGCAGGAATTCGGCACGGCACATTGTCTCGGGGCAGAAATCGACCGCCCACCGCGCAGCGAATTCGCGTGATTCCATCCTTTGTATACGGCTCCTGTTAATGCCGGCCGCTCGACATGTTTACGACAGGTTGCGAAGTCCTCACCGCCGGGCGGAGCCTCGGCCGGTGCGCCCCCGCCGCCCGGTCGGCATGGAGCACGGTCAGCGCTCGCGCCCGTTCGGCATCGCCGCGCGCCACCGCGTCCACGATCGCGCCGTGCTCCGCCCAGGACTCCACGGGCCGGGCCGGCGCCTCCACCACGTACATCCAGGCGATCTTGTGCCGCATCTGCGTGAGCATCGCGATCAGGCCGGGGCTGCCGGAGGCCTGTGCGAGCGTCTCGTGGAACCAGCCGCCCAGGGACCGCAGATCCTCCCCCTGGCCCCGCCTGGCCCGCTCCTGCCCCAGCCTGACCAGCCCCCGCAGCACCTTGAGGTGTGCGTCTGTGCGCCGCCGGGCGGCTCTGGCGGCGGCCAGCGGCTCCAGGAGCATCCGCACCTCCAGCAGGTCCGCGGCCTCCTGCTCGGTCGGCTCGGCCACGCAGGCCCCCGCGTGGCGCCGCGTGGTCACGAACCCTTCCGACTCCAGGGTCCGCAGGGCCTCGCGGACCGGGACGCGCGAGACCCCGTACCGGCGGGCCAGCACCTCCTCGGTCAGCCGGCCGCCCGGCTCGAACACCCCGGAGACGATGTCGTCGCGGATTGCTGTGCATACCGCGTGCGCAGGAATACGCAAGACAGGACCTCCGCCTATTTCCGACTGCCAGCCTCATTGCACGCCCAAGCGCGTGCTGCGACTCTATTGCAACACACGATAATTTCCGAGAGCGGCCGGAAATACGAAACATTTGCACAAGGGCGCAACACAAAGACCCCGGCTCGGGGAGCCGGGGTCTTCGGTGAAGCGGTGCGGGGCCGGGTCAGAGGCTGACGCCGTGCGAGCGCAGGTACGCGATCGGGTCGATGTCCGAGCCGTACTGCGAGCCGGTGCGGGCCTCGAAGTGCAGGTGCGGGCCGCTGGAGTTGCCGGTGGAGCCCGACAGACCGATCTGCTGGCCCGGGGTGACCTGCTGGCCGACGGAGACGCTCAGCGAGGACAGGTGGCCGTACTGCGTGAACGTGCCGTCGTTGTGCTTGATGACGACGTTGTTGCCGTACGCGCCGCCCCAGCCGGCCTCGACGACCGTGCCCACGCCCACCGCGTGCACCGAGGTGCCGGAGGAGGCGTGGAAGTCGATGCCCGTGTGGCTGCCGGAGGACCACATGCCGCCGCCCGCGTGGTACTGCGTGCTGACGTACGAGTCGGAGAGCGGGGCGACGAAGGTGTTGAGGCGCTTGCGCTCCTCTTCGCGGGCCGCACGCTCGGCGGCTTCGCGCTCGGCCTTCGCCTTGGCCTCGGCGAGGCGCTTGGCCTCCGCGGCCCGCTGCTTCGCGTCGGCCTCGGCCTGCGCCTTCGCGGCGTCGTGCTCGGCGGCGCGGCGCTGGGAGTCGGCCTGGTCGGAAATGTCGCCCGCGAGGTCCTCGGCGACGACCACCGCGTTCAGGCCGTTGTCCTGGCCGATGTTGCTGCTGTGGTTGTCCGCGGCGAAGGCCGGGGCGGCGAGGGAGCCGACGACACCCGTGGTGGCGATCGCGGCGATACCGGCGTAACCGGCGGTCTTGCGGCTCAGACGGCTGGAACCACGGTGCTTACCGGAGCCAGCGGGACGACTGCCAAACGCCATGAAGGGTTTGATCCTTTCCTTCCTTCTCGCCTACCGGGTTAGCTGACGGGTTCGGAGCAGGAAGGTCTCCTACGGATCTCCTCTTGCGAGGGGGTCCGATTCACCCCAGGGACACATGTGGGTCCCCGGCTCCCCAGGCTCGCGCCTGACGGGGACTCGGCGATCACTGTCCGGTGCCGCGGGTGCGGCGGGCACAACTGACGGACAGCACGGCCGACGCTAGGCGGATCATCAGTCAATCGCCAAACAGACACGGCTTTTTGTTGCGTACGCCACACCGCATACAAGCAACCTCACCACTAAACGGACAAAAGGGGTTCTGGTGAACAAGTCACCAGAACCCCTTGCCGAATCCTTCAGCCGGCCCTCAAAGGACCGTCACCCGGGCGTCAGTTGGAGACGACCGTCACCGCACCGATCCCGAGGGCCCGGACGGGCTCCTCGATCAGCGAGGCGTCGCCCACCAGAACGGTGACCAGCCGGTCCGCCGGGAAGGCCTTCACGACCGCGGAAGTGGCCTCCACGGTGCCGGTTTCGGCGAGCTGGGCGTACAACTGCGCCTGGTAGTCGTCCGGCAGTTCCTGCTCGACCTGGTCGGCGAGAGTGCCCGCGACCGAGGCCGCCGTCTCGAACTTCAGCGGGGCCACGCCCACCAAGTTCTGTACGGCGACATCGCGTTCGGCGTCGGTCAGACCGCCCTCCGCGAGGGTGCGCAGCACCTTCCAGAGGTCCTCGAGCGCCGGGCCGGTGTTCGGGGTGTCCACCGAGCCGCTGATGGCGAGCATCGAGGCGCCCTTGCCGTCCGCGGTGGAGCGCAGCACCTGGCCGAAGGCACGCACGCCGTAGGTGTACCCCTTCTCCTCGCGCAGCACCTTGTCCAGGCGCGAGGTGAGGGTGCCGCCCAGGCAGTAGGTGCCCAGCACCTGGGCCGCCCACACCCGGTCGTGGCGGTCCGACCCGATCCGGCCGATCAGCAGCTGCGTCTGGACCGCTCCGGGCCGGTCCACGATGACCACGCGGCCGGTGTCGTCCGCGGTCACCGGCGGCACCGGGCGGGCCGCGGCGGTGTTGCCCGTCCAGGTGCCCAGGGTGTCCGCCAGCACGGCGTCCAGGTCGATGCCGGTCAGGTCGCCGACGACCACCGCGGTGGCCGTCGCGGGGCGTACGTGGGCCTCGTAGAAGGCGCGTACGGCGGCGGAGTCGATCCGCGCGACCGTCTCCTCGGTGCCCTGGCGCGGCCGGGACATCCGCAAGGTGGCCGGGAAGAGCTCCTTGGAGAGCTGCTTGGCGGCGCGGCGCTGCGGATTGGCCAGCTCGTGGGGGATCTCGTCGAGCCGGTTGCGCACCAGCCGGTCCACCTCTGCGTCGGCGAAGGCGGGGGCGCGCAGCGCCTCCGCGAGCAGGCCGAGCGCCTTGGGCAGCCGGGAGGCCGGAACCTCCAGCGAGACCCGGATGCCGGGGTGGTCGGCGTGCGCGTCGAGGGTGGCGCCGCACCGCTCCAGCTCGGCCGAGAACTCCTCGGCCGAGTGCTTGTCGGTGCCCTCGGAGAGCGCCCTCGCCATGATGGTCGCCACGCCGTCCAGGCCCTCGGGCTCGGCGTCGAGCGGGGCGGCGAGGTTGACCTCGACCGCGACGACCTGCTGTCCCGGCCGGTGGCAGCGCAGCAGGGTCAGCCCGTTGGGCAGCTGCCCGCGGTCGGGGGCCGGGAAGGCCCACGGCTGCGGTTCGCCGGCCTGCGGCTGCGGGTGGAAGGTCATCGTGACGGCTGCGGTGTCGCTCACTGCTCCGCCCCCTCGTTCTCGTCGGACTCGTCGTGCTGGTCGGACTCGTCGGCCGCGATCGGCTCGTACACGAGCACCGCGCGGTTGTCCGGGCGCAGGCGGGCCGCGGCCACGGCCTGCACCTCCTCGGCGGTGATGTCCAGCACCCGCTGGACGGCGGTCAGCGCCAGCTGCGGGTCGCCGAACAGCACCGCGAAGCGGCACAGTTCGTCGGCGCGTCCGGCCACCGTGCTCAGCCGGTCGAGCCACTCCCGCTCCAGCTGCGCCTGGGCGCGCTCCATCTCCTCGGCCGTCGGGCCCTCGGCGGCGAACCGCGCGAGCTCCTCGTCGACGGCCGCCTCGATCGTGGGGATCTCGACCCCGCTGGAGGTCTTGACGTCCAGCCAGCCCAGGGACGGCGCCCCGGCCAGGCGCAGCATGCCGAAGCCGGCGGCGACGGCCGTCTGGTCACGGCGCACCAGCCGGTTGTGCAGCAGCGAGGACTCGCCGCCGCCCAGGATGGTCAGCGCCACGTCGGCGGCGTCGCACTCGCGGGTGCCGTCGTGCGGCAGCCGGTAGGCGGCCATCAGCGCACGCGCCGGGACCTCCTCGACGATCTCCTCGCGCAGCTGCTTCCCGATGGTGTCGGGCAGCGAGCCGTCGCGGGGCGGCTGCTTGCCGTCGTGCGCGGGGATGGTGCCGAAGTACTTCTCCACCCAGGCGAGGGTCTGCTCGGGGTCGATGTCCCCGACGACCGAGAGCACCGCGTTGTTGGGCGCGTAGTACGTACGGAAGAAGGTGCGCGCGTCCTCCAGGGAGGCCGCGTCCAGGTCGGCCATCGAGCCGATCGGGGTGTGGTGGTACGGGTGGCCCTCGGGGTAGGCCAGGGCCGTGAGCCGCTCGAACGCCGTGCCGTAGGGCACGTTGTCGTAGCGCTGGCGGCGCTCGTTCTTGACGACGTCCCGCTGGTTCTCCATGGACTCGTCGTCCAGGGCGGCCAGCAGGGACCCCATCCGGTCCGCTTCCAGCCAGAGCGCGAGCTCCAGCTGGTGGGTCGGCATCGTCTCGAAGTAGTTGGTGCGCTCGAAGCTGGTGGTGCCGTTGAGCGAACCGCCGGCGCCCTGGACCAGTTCGAAGTGCCCGTTGCCCGGTACGCTCGCCGAGCCCTGGAACATCAGGTGCTCGAAGAGGTGAGCCAGGCCGGTACGCCCCTTGACTTCGTGGCGGGAGCCGACGTCGTACCAGAGGCAGACCGCGGCGACCGGGGTCAAGTGGTCTTCGGACAGCACCACGCGCAGGCCGTTGGCCAGCCGGTGCTCGGTCGCTGTCAGGCCGCCGGAGCCGGCCTGGGCTGTGGCCGTGTGACCCATGGGCATGTGGTCCCTTCGATCGCGATGCAGAGATTTCTTATCGACCTGCCACTGTATGCAAGCGCGTCGACCGCCGGATAAGTTCCCGGGTCACTCCCCCGCACTCCGTCCGGGGGACCCCCGGGGTCGGAGTCGGCGTTGTCGGTGCGTCGGGCCACAATGGTCCGCGTCGTACCCTCGCCGGACACCCCCGGACCGCCGGACCACGACGAGACCGCCAGACCCAGCCACCCAGCACACCCCATTTTTGGTTAAGGAGCCGCGCAGCGATGGCCCGCCGCAGCACGAAGACCCCGCCGCCGGAGGATTTCGAGGAGAAGATCCTCGACATCGACGTCGTCGACGAAATGCAGGGCTCCTTCCTCGAGTACGCGTACTCGGTGATCTACTCCCGCGCCCTGCCCGACGCCCGGGACGGCATGAAGCCGGTGCACCGGCGCATCGTGTACCAGATGAACGAGATGGGCCTGCGCCCCGACCGCGGCTACGTGAAGTGCGCCCGTGTCGTCGGCGAGGTCATGGGCAAGCTCCACCCGCACGGTGACGCGTCCATCTACGACGCCCTCGTGCGCATGGCCCAGCCCTTCTCCATGCGGCTGCCGCTGGTCGACGGCCACGGCAACTTCGGATCGCTCGGCAACGACGACCCGCCGGCCGCGATGCGTTACACCGAGTGCAAGATGGCCGACGCCACGTCGCTCATGACCGAGTCGATCGACGAGGACACGGTCGACTTCACCGCGAACTACGACGGCCAGGAGCGGGAGCCGGTCGCCCTCCCGGCCGCGTACCCGAACCTGCTGGTCAACGGCGCGTCCGGGATCGCGGTCGGCATGGCCACCAACATGCCCCCGCACAACCTCGGCGAGGTCATCGCGGCCGCCCGCCACCTGATCCGCCACCCGCAGGCGGACCTGGAGGCGCTGATGCGCTTCGTGCCGGGTCCCGACCTGCCCACGGGCGGCCGGATCGTCGGCCTCTCGGGCATCAAGGACGCCTACGAGAACGGCCGCGGCACGTTCAAGATCCGCGCGACCGTGGCCGTGGAGGACGTGACGGCGCGCCGCAAGGGCCTGGTCGTCACGGAACTGCCCTTCACGGTCGGCCCCGAGAAGGTCATCGCGAAGATCAAGGACCTGGTCGGCTCGAAGAAGCTCCAGGGCATCGCCGACGTCAAGGACCTCACCGACCGCTCGCACGGCCTGCGCCTGGTCATCGAGATCAAGAACGGCTTCCACCCGGAGGCCGTGCTGGAGCAGCTCTACAAGCTGACGCCGATGGAGGAGTCCTTCGGCATCAACAACGTGGCGCTGGTGGACGGGCAGCCCCTGACGCTGGGCCTCAAGGAGCTGCTGGAGGTCTATCTCGACCACCGCTTCGAGGTCGTCCGGCGTCGCAGCGAGTTCCGCCGCACCAAGCGCCGCGACCGGCTGCACCTCGTCGAGGGCCTGCTGGTGGCGCTCCTCGACATCGACGAGGTCATCCGGCTCATCCGGGACAGCGACAACTCCGCGCAGGCCAAGTCCCGGCTGATGGAGCGGTTCTCGCTGAGCGAGATCCAGACCCAGTACATCCTGGACACCCCGCTGCGCCGGCTCACCCGGTTCGACCGGATCGAGCTGGAGTCCGAGCGCGACCGGCTGACCGGCGAGATCGACGAGCTGACCGGGATCCTGGAGTCGGACAGCGAGCTGCGCAAGCTGGTCTCCGCGGAACTGGCGGCGGTCGCGAAGAAGTTCGGCACCGAGCGCCGGACCGTGCTGCTGGAGTCCGCGGGCACCGCGGTGGCGGCGGTTCCGCTGGAGGTCGCGGACGACCCGTGCCGCGTGCTGCTGTCCTCGACGGGCCTGCTGGCGCGTACGGCGAACGGCGACGCGCTGCCGGAGGAGGAGGGCGGCGCCCGCGCCAAGCACGACCTGATCGTCTCGCAGGTCGCGGCGACCGCCCGGGCCGACGTCGGCGCGGTCACCTCGTACGGGCGGCTGCTGCGGCTGTCGGTGATCGACCTGCCGCAGCTGCCGGACACCCACGCCGCGCCGAACCTGGCGGGCGGCGCCCCGGTCTCGGAGTTCCTCTCCGGGCTGGAGGCGGACGAGAAGGTCATCTGCCTGACCTCGCTGGACGAGTCCTCGCAGGGTCTGGCGCTGGGCACCGAGCAGGGCGTGGTCAAGCGCGTCGTGCCGGACTACCCGGCGAACAAGGACGAGCTGGAGGTCATCACCCTCAAGGAGGGTGACCGGATCGTCGGCGCGGTCGAGCTGCGCACGGGCGAGGAGGACCTGGTCTTCATCACGGACGACGCCCAGCTGCTGCGCTACCCGGCGGGCCAGGTCCGCCCGCAGGGCCGCCCCGCGGGCGGTATGGCGGGCATCAAGCTCGCCGGCAGCGCCAAGGTGATCCACTTCTCGGCCGTGGACCCGGCGCGGGACGCCGTGGTCTTCACGGTGGCGGGCTCGCACGGCACCCTGGACGACTCGGTGACGTCCGGGAAGCTGACCCCCTTCGACCAGTACCCGCGCAAGGGCCGGGCCACGGGTGGCGTGCGCTGCCAGCGGTTCCTGAAGGGCGAGGACGTGCTGGTCCTGGCCTGGGCGGGCGGTTCCCCCGTCCGTGCGGCGTCGGCGAACGGCACTCCGGCCGGCCTGCCGGCCGTGGACCCGCGCCGGGACGGCTCGGGAACGGCGCTGCCGGCCGTGGTCGCGGCGCTGGCGGGAGCCGCGCTGTAGTCCGTACGAGGGCATTCGGGTGGCGCGACCGGGGGGACGTACCACCCGAATGCCGACTAGTGTTTTCCCCTTGGACGTGGTGGGGGGAGAACGCAGCTGATGAGCCGTCGAGCGGGCAGCGGACTGATCGGGAACTGGGCGGAGGCGCAGCGCCGTCAGCAACAGACGCAGCTGGTCCAGCAGCGGGATGCCGAGCGCCGGCAGCGGGCCTACGAACGGGACGCGACCCGCAGCCACCGGCAGTACCGCGAGGCCGAGGCCCTGCGGCGCACCGCGCAGTTCGACGCCGAGGTCGCCGCCCTCAAGGGCCTGTTGGCCGCCGGGTGCCGGGCGCCGGCGTTCCGGATGTCCGACCTGGCCCGGCCCGACCGGCTGGAACCCTTCAACCCCGGCGCTCTGGCCCAGCCGGTGCCGATGCCCCGCATCGAGGACTTCCAGCGGCAGAGCAGCGGCTGGACGCTCGGCTCGGGCCACCGGGCGCAGGCGGAGCGCGAGGCGCACGCCCGGTACACCCAGGCCTGGCAGGCCGCGAACGCGGCGGAGGCGCAGCGCCAGCAGCAACTGGCCGCGTACCGGCAGCAGTACGACCGGTGGGCGGCGGAGCAGCTCGCCGGGGTACGGGAACACAACAGCGGGCTCACCGAGCTGGCCGACGCCCTGCGCGCGGGCGACGCCGAGGCGGCGGTGGAGTACTTCTCGGCCGCCCTGTACGCCTCGACGGCCTGGCCCGAGGCGCTGCCGAGGCAGGTGACGGCCGCGTACGACCCGGCCGCGCGCCAGCTGGTGCTGGACTGGGAGCTGCCCGGGTACACGGTGGTGCCGGAGGCCCGGGCGGTGCAGTACCTGCCGAGCACGGACCAGGACAAGGTGAAGCCCCGCCCGGTCACGGAACGACGGGCGCTCTACCGGGACCTGCTTGCGCAGTGCGTGCTGCTGGTGGTGCGCGAGCTGTACGCGGCGGACGAGTTCGGGGTACTGGACTCGGTCGTGGTCAACGGGTTCGTGGACTGCCACGATCCGGTGACGGGGCAGGAGGCGCGGTTCGTTCTCGCCACCGTGCCGGCGGCGCGCAGTGCTTTCGCCGGGCTGCGCCTGGAGCAGGTCAGCGCGGTGGACTGTCTGGTCTCGGGGCTGGGCGGGCAGCTGTCGGCGCGGCCCGACCAGCTGACGGCGGTGCGCCCCGGGCGCCGGCCGGACGAGGTCGGCGGGGACGTGGTCAGCCATGGCGGGCACACCGGCGGCGCGGACGGCGACGAGCCCGATCTCTTCGTGATGGACCCGATCGCCTTCGAGAACCTGGTCGCCGAGCTGTTCCGGGCGATGGGCATGGAGGCGGTGACCACGCAGCGGTCGGGCGACGGCGGGGTGGACGTGGAGGCGGTGGACCCGGCGCCGATCCGGGGCGGGCGGATCGTGGTGCAGGTCAAGCGCTACCGGAACACGGTGCCGCCGACGGCCGTGCGTGATCTGTACGGCACGGTCCAGGACAAGGGGGCGAACAAGGGGGTGCTGGTCACCACCGCGTCCTTCGGGCCGGGGTCGTACACCTTTGCCAACGGCAAGCCGCTGGAGTTGGTTCCCGGGGCGGACC
This sequence comes from Streptomyces sp. NBC_01232, assembly GCF_035989885.1. Taxonomy (GTDB): domain Bacteria; phylum Actinomycetota; class Actinomycetes; order Streptomycetales; family Streptomycetaceae; genus Streptomyces. Next base: position 6,129,535 of record NZ_CP108518.1, on the reverse strand, counting down.
TGGTCGAGCTGCTCCACCAGTACGGGCTGCGGGGCCGGCTCGGCGGGGGCGCCGCCGCGGCGCCCGCGCGACGGGCTCCCGAGCCGGAGCCGGCTCCCCCGGCGGACCACAACGTGCTCGGCATGTCCTGGTCGGGTTCGGTCGCCCTGGACGTGTGCGCCCTCGTCTGCACGGGCAACCGGGTGCTCAGCGAGGACCACTTCGTCTTCTTCAACAACCCGCGCACCCCGGACGGTTCGGTCCGCTCCCGTGACCACGCGATGCCCGACAAAGCGGCGCTGGAGGTCTCCTTCGACGCCCTGCCGTCGCAGGCCGACAGGCTGGTCCTGGTGGCCGCGATAGATCCGGAGGTCGATCCGCACGCCGATCTCGCCGGATTCACCGACGCCCACATCCGCCTGCTGTCGGCCGGTGGCGAGGAACTCGGCCGGCTCGACGTCTCCGACGGGCGCGCGGGCGAGACGGCTCTGGTCCTCGGCTCGTTCCGGCGCCGCGCCAACGGCGACTGGGACTTCGTGATCGGCGGCAAGGGCTACCGCGGCGGCCTGGAGGCCCTGCTGGGCGAGTACGGGGTAGAGGTCGCCTAGACCCTGTCCGGGCCGTCTTCGAGGAGTTCCTCGCCCGCCCCTGCCTCGCCGGCCCCTACGTCGCCCGTCCCTGCCTCGGGCTCCGCGGTCCGCGCCACGTACCGCAGCACTCCCCACATGCTCTCGGGGCTCGCCTCGTGCGGGGCGGGTTCCCTGCAGGCCTCCAGGCCGCGCAGCAGCCCCGCCCCGTCGGTGCCGGCGCCGATCATGACCAGTTGTGTCAGGCGCGCTTCGCCCCGCCCCCAGGGCCGCGGGGCGAAGCGGAGGAAGCGGCCTACCGCGTGGACCTCGTAGCGCTCCTCGTGCCCGGGTACGCCGAAGTAGACGAAGCCCTTGATCCGGTAGAGCCCGGCCGGGCGCCGGTCGAGGAAGTCGATGAACCGGCGCGGGGACAGGGCCTGCTCGGAGGTGAACTCCGTGCTCTCGTACGCGGCGTGCGCGTGACCGCAGTGGTCGTGGTCGTGGCCCTCCGCCTCCGCGAGCAGGTCCTCGAAGGAGAGCTGTCCCCGGGTCTCGGTCCAGGGGCGGCGGTCGAAGAGCAGTTCCGGGTCGATCCGCCCGTGGTCGGCGCCCACGACCGGGATGCCCGGGGCGCACAGCGCGGCCAGCTCCTTCTCGATCCTGGCCCGCTCGGCGGCGTCCACCCGGTCGGTCTTGTTGAGCACCACCAGGTCCGCGACGGCGAGGTGGCGGTCGGTCTCCGGGTGCCTCGCCCGGGTGGCGTCGAACTCGGCGGCGTCCACGACCTGCACCATCCCGCCGTACCGGACGTCAGGGTTCTCGCCGGCCATGAGCATCCGGATCATCTCCTGGGGCTCGGCCAGCCCGCTCGCCTCGATGACGATCACGTCGATCCGGTGCGCGGGGGCGGAGAGCTTCTCCAGGTACGCGTCGAGTTCGCTGCCGTCGACGGCGCAGCACAGACAGCCGCCGCCGAGGGAGACCATCGAGTCCCCGACCTGGCCCGCCACCGACATCGCATCGACCTCGATGGAACCGAAGTCGTTGACGACGACCCCGATCCGGGTGCCCCCACGACTGGCGAGGAGATGGTTCAGCACGGTGGTCTTGCCGGAACCGAGGAAACCGGCGAGGACGACGACGGGGATGGGCTGCCTGCTGTTCACCCGGTCGATCGTAGCCAGCCTCCGTCAGCGCAGGGGCGGCACCGGCTGGGGCGGGGTGGGGCCGGTGTACCGGGCGGCCGGTCGGATGATCTTCGAATCGGAGGCCTGTTCGAGGATGTTCGCACTCCAGCCGACCACGCGGGCCGCGCAGAAGGTGGGGGTGAACATCTCGCGCGGGAGTTCGCACAGCTCCATGACCACGCCCGCGTAGAACTCCACGTTGGTGTGCAGTTCCCGGCCCGGCTTCAGTTCGGCGAGGATCTCCTCGACCTGGCGCTCGACCTCGACGGCGAAGTCCACGAGGGGGCCGCCGAACTGGAGGGCTATCTCGCGCAGCATGCGTGAGCGGGGGTCCTCGGTCCGGTAGACGGGGTGACCGAAGCCCATGATCCTCTCGCCCGCCAGGACCCTCTCGCGGATCCACGGCCCGATCCGGTCGACCGTCCCGATGGCGTCGAGGGTGTCCAGGGCCCGGCTGGGGGCGCCGCCGTGCAGGGGGCCGGAGAGCGCGCCGATCGCACCGGTCAGAGCGGCCACGACGTCGGCTCCGGTGGAGGCGATCACACGGGCGGTGAACGTCGAGGCGTTGAAGCCGTGGTCGACGGTGGAGATCAGGTACTGCTCGACCGCCCTGGCCCGGGCCGCATCGGGTTCCCGGCCGGTCAGCATGTAGAGGTAGTTGGCGGCGTACGGCAGGTCGTCGCGCGGCTCCACCGGCTCCAGGCCCTGCCCCAGCCGGTGCAGAGCGGTCAGCAGGGTGGGTACTGCGGCGCAGGCGGCCAGCGCGTCGGCGGCCCGGCGGCCGGGGTCGAGGTCGTAGACGGGGCGGAAGCCCGCCGAGGCCCCGAGCAGCGAGAGCGCGGTGCGCAGCCCGGCGAGGGGGCCGGAGAGCCGCGTGGCCCGGGCCAGGTCCGGCAGGGCGTTGCGCACTTCCTCGGGCAGATGGCGCAGGGGTGCGATGCCGGCCGCGAAGGCGGCGCGTTCGGCGGCGTCCGCCGGGAGCGTGCCGCGGAACATCAGGTGCCAGACGTCTTCGAAGCTGCGGCCGGCGGCGAGCTCGACGGCCGAGTACTGGCGGTAGTGGTAGAAGCCCTCCCGGCCCCGGACGTCGCCCAGCCCGGTTTCGGTGACCACGACTCCCGCGAGACCGCGGGGTACTTCCAAGGTGGTGTCCATGGATCGACCATCCATGATGGATTCAATCGCTGTCAATATTGATTGAATCAATATAACTATCCATCTGTAGGGTATGTGTCATGAGCGAGCAGACGGACGGCGGGCACAGGCTCAGCACACAGGAGGCGGCCCGCGCACTCGGCGTGAAACCGGCGACGGTGTACGCGTACGTGAGCCGTGGCCAGCTGACCAGCCGCCGCGACACGGCCGGGCGGGGCAGCAGTTTCGATGCCGCGGAGGTGGAGGCGCTGGCCCGCCGGAGCAGGCGCGAGGCCGCGGCTCCCACCGGGGAACTCACCGTCCGCACCGCGCTCACCCTCATCGAGCCCGACGGGTACTACTTCCGTGGCGTGGACGCCGTGGACCTGGCCTCCCGGTACCGCTACGAGGAGGTCGCCGAGTGGCTCTGGACGGGCACCTTCACCCCCGGGGCCCGCTTCACCGCTCCCGCGCAGGCCCTGGCGGCGGCCCGGCGGGCGGTCGCCGCGCTCCCGGAACACGGCGGCCCCCTCGACCGGCTGCGGGTGGCGGTCGCCGCCGCTGCCGTGGCGGACCCGCTGCGCTTCGACCTGTCCGAGGAGGCGGTACTGGGCTCCGCGCGCGCCCTGATTCCCACGCTGGTCGGCGCGTTGCCCACCGCGGGCCCGGACCGCTGGGCCGGGGACGGCCGGATCGCCCGGCAGTTGTGGTTCCGGCTGACGGCGCGGGAGCCGGACCCGGACGCGCTGGCCGTGCTGGACCTGGCGCTGGCGCTGCTGGTCGACCACGACCTGGCGGCCTCGACCCTGGCCGTCCGGGTGGCCGCGTCGGCCCGCGCCCATCCGTACGCGGCGGTGTCCGCCGGGCTCGGCGCCCTGGAGGGCCCGCTGCACGGTGCGGCCGGACGGCTCGCGCACCGGATGCTGGTGGAGGTGCTGGAGCAGGGCGGGGCCGCGCCGGTGGTGGCCGAGTACCTGCGGGCGGGGCGCCGCGTCCCGGGGCTCGGCCACCGGCTGTACCGCGGCGAGGACCCGCGGGCGCGGGCCCTCTTCGCCCGGCTGGAAGGGCTGGAGCAGGCCGGTCCGGCACTGGGCGCGGCGCGCGAGGTGGCTTCGGTGATGGCCCGGCAGGGCGGACTGCACGCCAATGTGGATCTTGCGCTGGCCGTGCTGACGGTCTCGTGCGGAATGCCGGCGGAGGCCGGGGAGACGGTCTTCGCGGTGGCTCGGACGGCGGGCTGGATGGCTCACGCCCTGGAGGAGTACCAGGAACGGCCGCTGCGGATGCGACCGAGCGGGCAGTACCACGGACCCCGCCCGCCACAGCCGATGCCCGCACCCACGCCTGTGCAGTGACGGATCCGGACGCCCGCTTCACCCCCGGTGAGGGGCGGAACACGGTCCGGGCAGGGCGGGAGTGGGGAACCCGACAAGCAGGGCGAGAGCATTCCGCTCCCGCCGGGGCCGACCTACCGTTGCTGCCCATGCGGTTCCCCCTCATGAGCGCTCGGCGCCTCGGGCTGCCCAGACGGGCCGTCTCCCAGATCCTGCTGACCCAGCTGGCCATCGCCGCCGGGGTCGTCGCACTGGCGACGGGATTGTTCCTGGCGCCGCTGAGCGCCCAGCTCGACGACCAGGCCATGCGGCGCGCCCTGGCCATCGCGCAGAGCGCCGCGGCCGACCCCTCACTGGCCGCCGGGCTCCTGGACTCCGGGGCCTCGGCCGACAGCCCCGTACAGTCCTCCGCCGAACGGATCCGCCGGGCCACCGGCGCCCAGTACGTCGTCGTGCTCGACCTCGACGGCATCCGCCGCTCGCACCCCAGCGCCGACCGGATAGGGCTGCCCGTCTCCACCGATCCGAGCGACGCCCTGGCGGGACGCGAGGTCATGGAGATCGACGAGGGCACCCTGGGCCGCTCCGCCCGCGGCAAGGTCCCGCTCCTCGCGGCCGACGGCGAGATCGTCGGCGCCGTCTCGGTCGGCATCGCCTACGACAGCGTCCGCGAACGGCTGCTCGGCGCGATCCCCGGCCTGCTCGCCTACGCGGGCGGCGCACTGGCGGCGGGTGCCCTCGCCGCCTACCTGCTCTCCCGCAGGATCCAGCGCCAGACCCGCGATCTGGCGTTCTCCGACATCGCGGGCCTGCTCGCCGAGCGCGAGGCGATGCTGCACTCCATCCGCGAGGGCGTGATCGCCCTCGCCCCCGACGGCCGCGTCCGGCTGGTCAACGACGAGGCCGCCCGTCTGCTGGGCCTCGCCCCGGACGCCGCCGGCGGCTTCGCCGGGCGTCCACTGGACGAGGTACTCGGTGCGGGCCGCACCGCGGACGTCCTGTCGGGCCGCGTCACCGGCCGGGACCTGCTCACCGTCCAGGGCCCCCGGGTCCTGGTGGCCAACCGCATGCCCACCGAGGACGGCGGTGCGGTCGCCACCCTGCGCGACCGCACCGAGCTGGAGCGCCTGGGCCGCGAGCTCGACTCCACCCGGGGCCTGATCGACGCCCTGCGCGCCCAGGACCACGAGCACGCCAACCGCCTCCACACCCTCCTCGGCCTGCTGGAGCTGGGCCTGCACGAGGAGGCGGTGGAGTTCGTCACCGAGGTCGCCGGGGTGCACCGCACGACGGCCGAGCAGGTGACCGAGAAGGTCCACGACCCCCTGCTGGCCGCCCTTCTGGTGGGCAAGGCGACCGTCGCCGCCGAACGCGGCGTCCCGCTGCGCCTGGCCGGGACCACGCTGCTCCCCGACCGTCTGGTGGACCCGGGCGGCCTCGTCACCATCCTCGGCAACCTGGTGGACAACGCCCTGGACGCGGCCGCCGGTTCGCCGGCGCCCCTGGTCGAGGTGGAGCTGCGCGCCGAAGGCCGTACCGCCGTGCTGATGGTGCGCGACAACGGCCCCGGGGTGCCCACCGCGCGTCGCGAAGAGATCTTCACGGAGGGCTGGTCCACCAAGCAGCCCCGGGCCCACCGCGAACGCGGGCTGGGTCTCGCCCTCGTCCGCCGCCTCGCGGAGCGGCAGGGCGGCAGCGCCCGGGCCGGTGAAGCAGCGGACGGAGGGGCGGAGTTCTCCGTCGTACTCCCGGAGGCCCTGCGATGAACGAGACCCCGAGCAGGGTTCATGCCGTACTGGTCGTCGACGACGATGTACGTGTTGCCCGGATCAACGCGGCGTACGTGGCGAAGGTTCCCGGTTTCCGGGTGACGGCGCAGGCACATTCCGCCGCCGAGGCACTGCAGTTCCTCACCGCGCATCCTGTGGACCTCGTCCTGCTGGACCACTACCTCCCCGACGAGAACGGCCTGGACCTGGTCCGCCGCCTGCGCGAGCTCGGCCACCACACCGATGTGATCATGGTCACCGCAGCCCGTGGCCTCGCCACCGTGCAGTCCGCCATGCGCCTCGGCGCCCTGCAGTACCTCGTCAAACCGTTCACCTTCGCCGGGCTGCGCACGCGACTGGAGGCGTACGGGGCCCTGCGCCGCACCCTGGACACGGGCGGTGAGGCCGAACAGGCCGAGGTGGACCGGATCTTCGGCACCCTCGCCGCCGCGGGATCCACGAACGAGCTCCCCAAGGGCCACTCCCCCACCACCGCGGAGCTGGTCCGCCAGGTCCTGCGCAGCGCGGAGGGCCCCCTGTCCACCCAGCAGATCGCCGACCGGGCGGGCATCAGCCGCCAGACCGCCCAGCGCTACGTGAAGCTCCTCGAACGCACCGCCAGGGTCAGCCTCGCCCTGCGCTACGGCGAGACCGGCCGCCCGGAGCACCGTTACACCTGGCTCCCGTCGGAGGGACCTGCCTGACGGGAGCCGTGAGCCAGGAGCCGGGCGTCGGCCGCTCAGACCGCTCCGGCGCCGGTCAGGGAGCGGACCTCCGTCTCCGCGTGCTTGGCCTCGTCCGGTTCCTCGCCCGAGGTGACCGTGCCCAGCCAGCCCGCCAGGAAGCCCAGCGGGATCGAGACGATCCCCGGGTTCTGGAGCGGGAAGTACTGGAAGTCCACCCCGGGGAAGAGCGACTCCGCGCTGCCCGACACCACCGGCGAGACCAGCACGAGAAGCACCGCCGGGATCAGCCCGCCGTACACCGACCACACGGCTCCGCGGGTGGTGAAGCCGCGCCAGAAGAGCGAGTACAGCAGCACCGGAAGGTTGGCCGAGGCCGCCACCGCGAAGGCCAGGCCCACCAGGAACGCCACGTTCAGGTTCTGGGCGAGCAGTCCGAGGGCGATCGCGACGGCCCCGATGCCGACGGCGGCGACCCGGGCCACCGCGACCTCGCTGCGCTGCTTCGCGTGCCGGCGCTTGAGGGAGGCGTACAGGTCGTGGGCCACGGAGGCCGAGGAGGCCAGGGTGATGCCGGCCACCACGGCCAGGATGGTGGCGAAGGCGATGGCGGCCACGAAGGCGAAGAGCACCGCGCCCCCGGTGGAACCCGCGCCCCCGCCGAGGAAGGCCGCCAGCAGCGGAACTGCCGTGTTCCCGGAGGCGTTGGAGGCCCGTACGGCGTCCGGCCCCACCAGGGCGGCCGCCCCGAAGCCGAGCACGATGGTCATCAGGTAGAAGCCGCCGATCAGCGCGATCGCCCACACCACCGAGCGTCGGGCCGAGCGCGCGGTGGGCACGGTGTAGAAGCGCGACAGGATGTGCGGCAGCCCTGCGGTCCCGAGGACCAGCGCGAGACCGAGGCTCATGAAGTCGACGCGGGCGGTCCAGTCCCCGCCGTACTTGAGTCCGGGGCCGAGGAACGCCCGGCCGTGCCCGCTGCGGTCGGCGGCGCTGGTGAGCAGCTGGTCGAAGTTCCCGTGGAAGCGCAGCAGCACGAGCACGGTCAGCGTGATCGCCCCGCCCATCAGCAGCACGGCCTTCACGATCTGGATCCAGGTGGTGGCGCGCATCCCGCCGAAGGACACGTAGACCACCATCAGCGCACCCACCCCGACCACGGTGAGGGTCCGGGCAACGGCGCTGGAGTTCCCCAGCAGCAGGCCGACCAGACTGCCGGCACCGACCATCTGCGCGATGAGGTAGAGCACGGACACGACGACCGAGGAGGTGCCGGCGGCGATCCGCACCGGACGCTCGCTCATCCGGGCGGCGACCACGTCGGCGAGGGTGAAGCGCCCGCAGTTGCGGACGAGTTCGGCGACGAGGAACAGCACGACGAGCCAGGCCACGAGGAAGCCCACCGAGTAGAGCAGGCCGTCGTAGCCGAAGAGGGCGATCAGGCCGGAGATGCCGAGGAAGGAGGCGGCGGACATGTAGTCGCCCGCGATGGCGAAACCGTTCTCCATGGGGGAGAACAACCGCCCGCCCGCGTAGAACTCCTCGGCCGACCCGTGCCGGTTGCGGCTGACCCAGGTGGTGATGCCGAGGGTCACCGCGATGAAGACGCTGAACAGGATCAGCGCGAGGGTCTGGTGCTCGGTGGTCACCGGCCCGCCCTCCTCGCCCGGGTCCGCTCCTGGCCGCGTTCCTGTTCGAAGACGGTCCAGCGCAGGTCGAGCGCGGCCCGGTCCCTGCGCAGCCGCGCGTGCCGGGCGTACGCCCAGGTCAGCAGGAAGGTGCTGAGGAACTGGCCGAGCCCCGCCAGCATGGCCACGTTGACCGCGCCCACCACGGGCCGCGCCATCAGGCCGGGCGCGGTGGTGGCGGCGACGACGTAGGCGACGTACCAGAGGAAGAACCCGGCGGTGGCGGGGACGACGAACCTGCGGTAGCGGGTGCGGACCTCCTGGAAGGCGGCACTGCGCTGCACTTCGAGGTAGATGTCGGATGCGCCCGGCGCGGGGCATCCGCCACCGGGGACCGGGGCCGGCTGGGACGTTTCCTCACCCTCGCCCCACCCGACGGCGAGTGCGTCGTACCAGGGGTCGTCCAGCCGGATCGTTCCGGTATCACGACCTTCGTGCTTGTCCACCGAACTCTCCTTGTCCGCTGCCGCATTGGCCGCGTGCTCACAAGGATGTGCGGAATGCCGCTTTCCGGACTGGTGTACCGGCGCTCTTCACTCCAACAGGTGATGGAGTGACGAGCGCCGGTATGCCGTGGCTCGTTCGGTGCCGGTGGCCGCGGGACTCCGGCGGCACCCGGGTCAGGCGTCGATGCGTGAGCGGTCCAGGGTCGCCGCGGAGCTCGTGATGAACTCCTTGCGGGGCGCCACCTCATTGCCCATGAGCAGGTCGAAGACCTGCTCGGCCGAGTCCAGGTCGCCGATGTTGATCCGGCGCAGGGTGCGGAAGCGGGGGTCCATGGTGGTCTCCGCCAGCTGGTCCGCGTCCATCTCGCCGAGGCCCTTGTAGCGCTGGATCGAGTCCTTGTACCGGATGTTCTTGCGCTGGTACTCCAGCAGGGTCTGGCGCAGCTCGTTGTCCGAGTACGTGTAGACGTACTTGTCCTGGCCCTTCTTCGGCTGGACCAGCTCGATCCGGTGCAGCGGCGGTACGGCCGCGAAGACCCGGCCCGCCTCGACCATCGGCCGCATGTACCGCTGGAAGAGCGTGAGCAGCAGGCAGCGGATGTGCGCGCCGTCGACGTCGGCGTCGACGAGCAGCACGATCTTGCCGTACCGGGCGGCGTCGAGGTCGAAGGTCCGGCCCGAGCCGGCCCCTATGACCTGGATGATCGCCCCGCACTCGGCGTTCTTCAGCATGTCCGAGATCGAGGACTTCTGGACGTTGAGGATCTTTCCGCGGATGGGCAGGAGCGCCTGGAATTCCGAGTTCCGCGCGAGCTTCGCGGTGCCGAGGGCGGAGTCGCCCTCGACGATGAAGAGCTCGCTGCGGTCCACGTCGTCGCTGCGGCAGTCGGCCAGCTTGGCGGGGAGCGAGGAGGTCTCCAGCGCGGTCTTGCGACGCTGCGCCTCCTTGTGCTGACGGGCCGCGATCCGGGTCCTGGCGGCCGCGACGATCTTCTCCATCACGGCGCGGGCCTGCTGCTTGTCGTCGCGCTTGGCGGAGGTCAGGAAGGCCTTGAGCTCCTTGGCGACCACGGCGGCGACGATGCGGGTGGCCGCGGAGGTGCCGAGCACCTCCTTGGTCTGACCCTCGAACTGGGGTTCGGCGAGCCGGACGGTGACGACGGCGGTCATGCCCTCCATCGCGTCGTCCTTGACCACGTCGTCCTCGGCGACGCGCAGGAGCTTGGCCGAGCGCAGCACCTCGTTCACTGTCTTGGCGACCGAGCGCTCGAAGCCGGAGACGTGGGTGCCGCCCTTGGGGGTGGCGATGATGTTCACGAAGGACTTGACGTTGGTCTCGTACCCCGTGCCCCAGCGCAGGGCGATGTCCACGCCGAGCTCGCGGGTGACCTCGGTGGGGGTCATGTGGCCGCGGTCGTCGAGGACCGGGACGGTCTCCTTGAAGGTGCCCGTACCGGTCAGGCGCAGGACGTCGCAGACCGCCTTGTCCTGGGCGAGGTACTCGCAGAATTCGCTGATGCCGCCGTCGAAGCGGAAGGTCTCCTCGGTCTTGCCGGCCCCGTCGATGCCGCGCTCGTCGCGGACGACCAGGGTCAGGCCGGGGACGAGGAAGGCGGTCTGGCGGGCGCGCTGGTAGAGCGTCTCCAGGTTGAGCCGGGCGTCCTTGAGGAAGATCTGGCGGTCGGCCCAGTAGCGGACCCGGGTGCCGGTGCGGCCCTTGGCGACCCGCTTGACCTTGCGGAGGCCGTTGGCGGGGTCGAAGGGGCTGTCGGGGCCCTGCTCGGTGAACATCCCCGGGACGCCGCGGCGGAAGCTGATGGCGTGGGTCGCGCTGTTGCGGTCGACCTCCACGTCGAGACGGGCGGAGAGGGCGTTGACCACGGAGGCACCGACGCCGTGCAGGCCGCCGGAGGCCGCGTACGAGCCGCCGCCGAACTTGCCGCCGGCGTGCAGCTTGGTCATGACGACTTCGATGCCGGACAGACCGGTCTTGGGCTCGACGTCCACGGGGATGCCGCGGCCGTTGTCCCGGACCTCGACGGAGGAGTCCTCGTGGAGGATCACCTCGATGTGGTCGCAGTAGCCGCCCAGGGCCTCGTCGACGGAATTGTCGATGATCTCCCAGAGGCAGTGCATGAGGCCCCGGCTGTCGGTCGAGCCGATATACATGCCGGGACGCTTGCGGACGGCCTCCAGCCCTTCGAGGACGAGCAGGTGCCGCGCGGTGTAGTTGGAACCGTCCCGGTCTGCTCCGGACAGCAGCGCGCTGGAAGGCACGGACGTGTCGGCGGTCACGCAGTTCGCTCCTCGCTGAATTCTTTTTCTGGCCCGGTGGGGCGCAGGGGTGGCTCGGGTGCCGCTCGAAGGGTACCGAGGCCAGGTAGAGCCGATGCAACGCCACCCTCGCGCATTCCACAGCCTAGTCCAGATCCGCACGGGTGTTCGATCCCCCGGGCGGGTGAAGGAAACATCACGTTCCCTTCCGCGCATGAACCATTTAGGGTTCGGGCACGTCCTCATGAACAACCTGGCACTCTCGCCGGGGGAGGATGGAACTGCAAGAAGCGCACGACTGACAACGCGAAACCGTAAAGCAACGCAATACGGCTCCTTCGCCGCCAACCGGCAACAGCCGGCCAGCTTCGGAAGGAAGTTTCGAGGAAAAGCCGCGAGCGGGAACGTTTTCGGCCTGGTTGGATGTTGACCCTGGTACGACAGCTCGTCGAGCTAGAGAAGAGGCGACGTGACTACTGTTCTGACACCCGCGACCCCGCTGACGGCCGCTGACCGATGCGACCGTTGCGGCGCCCAGGCATATCTGCGCGTCGTCCTGCTGAGCGGCGGTGAACTGCTCTTCTGCGCCCACCACGGTCGCAAGTTCGAGCCGGAACTCAAGAAGATCGCCGCGGAAATACAGGATGAGACCGAGCGGCTCACGTCCGCTCCGGCTGCCAATGCCGAACCCGAGGACCGCTGACACAAGGCCTGCACCTCGCATCCGACGAGCCAGGACCGGCTAGGCCGGTCGACGGGCGGCACCCCTGAGACCCAGGGGTGCCGCCCGTCCTCACGTCCGCGACCTGCACCTACGACGTGGGATGCCCCTGTACGGGCCCTGCGTGCGGCTGGGAGCCCCTGCGGGCGTCCCATCGGATGTCCTGGACCTTCGCGGCCTGCGCGGCCGTCTCCGGGGCGAGCACGAAGTCGACCAACGGGGCGATACGCGTGTAGACCCCGGGGCTGTCGGCGCGCCCGCAGCCCCGGCCCCACGAGACCAGCCCGATGAGCCGCCCCTGCGCCACCAGCGGCCCGCCGCTGTCGCCCTGGCAGGCGTCCCTGCCGCCACCGCTGTCCCCCGCACACACCATGGACTCCGCGCGGTACTGGCCGTCCGCGTCCCCGGGGTAGGCGCGCGCGCAGACCTCGTCCGCCAGCACCGTCACCCCCGCGGCACGGAGCGCGTACGCGTAGTCACCGAAGCCGCTCGTGTCGCCCCATCCGTACACGGCCGCCTCGGTCCCCGCCCCGTAGGCGGGATGCCCGGCCCCCGCCATGGGCAGCACGTGGTGCGCCGGAAGGGGCTCGGCCAGCTCCAGCACGGCGAGGTCCCCGGCATTGCTCGCCGGGTCGTAGGCCGGGTTCACCCGTGCCCCGCGCACCGCGACCTCCCGGCCGTCGGCCGCCCGGAGCTCCGTACGCCCGGCGATCACCCGGAAGTCGGCCACGGACTCCACCGGGCCGCCCAGCACCTGGCTGCCCAGGCAGTGCGCCGCCGTCAGCACCCTGGTCGGGGCCACGACGACCCCTCCGCAGAACTGCCCGCCCCGCGTACCCCCGAACCGGTCACGGCTGGCCAGGGCGACGACCCACGGGCTGTCTGCGACCTTCACCGGCTTCCCGCCGATCACCACGCTGTCCGCGGCCGCCTGCGGCATCTGGGCGAGCGGCGCAGCGGCCGCTCCCGCCGCCAGGGTCAGCGCTCCCGCCAGAGCACGGGCAAAGGGACGACGCATGAGGCCTCCTGACTCCGAGTGTGCATGACTCCACCCAGAGTGGGATGCCCGGTGGCCGAGCGCACCCGCGCGGTCACCGTCGCCCCGTCGGCTCCGTGGGCTTCCGACGGCGCCGGGCGCCGTCGGAAGCCGCCCGGTCAGTCCAGGTAGTCGCGCAGCACCTGGGAGCGGGAGGGGTGCCGGAGCTTCGACATCGTCTTCGACTCGATCTGGCGGATCCGCTCGCGCGTGACCCCGTAGACCTTGCCGATCTCGTCGAGGGTCTTGGGCTGGCCGTCCGTGAGGCCGAAGCGCATCGAGACCACGCCCGCCTCGCGCTCGCTCAGGGTGTCGAGCACCGAGTGCAGCTGTTCCTGCAGCAGCGTGAAGCTCACGGCATCGGCCGGGACGACGGCCTCGGAGTCCTCGATGAGGTCACCGAACTCGCTGTCGCCGTCCTCGCCGAGGGGGGTGTGCAGGGAGATCGGCTCGCGGCCGTACTTCTGGACCTCGATGACCTTCTCGGGGGTCATGTCGAGTTCCTTGGCCAGCTCCTCCGGGGTGGGCTCACGGCCCAGGTCCTGGAGCATCTGGCGCTGCACGCGGGCGAGCTTGTTGATGACCTCGACCATGTGCACCGGGATGCGGATGGTGCGGGCCTGGTCGGCCATGGCGCGCGTGATCGCCTGGCGGATCCACCACGTGGCATAGGTCGAGAACTTGTAGCCCTTGGTGTAGTCGAACTTCTCGACCGCGCGGATCAGACCGAGGTTGCCCTCCTGGATCAGGTCCAGGAAGAGCATGCCGCGGCCGGTGTAGCGCTTGGCGAGGGAGACCACGAGGCGGAGGTTGGCCTCCAGCAGGTGGTTCTTCGCGCGGCGGCCGTCCTCGGCGATGATCTCCAGCTCGCGCTTGAGCTTGGGCGCCAGCTTGTCGGAGTTCGCCAGCTTGTCCTCGGCGAACAGGCCCGCCTCGATGCGCTTGGCGAGCTCCACCTCCTGCTCGGCGTTGAGGAGGGGGACCTTGCCGATCTGCTTGAGGTAGTCCTTGACCGGGTCGGCGGTGGCGCCGGCGACCACGACCTGCTGGGCGGGGGCGTCGTCCTCGTCGTCGGAGATGACGAAGCCCTTGTTCTCCCCGCCCTCCTCCTCTTCCTCGGTCTCGGCCTTTGCGGCGTCGGGGCCCTCGTCCGTGGTCTCGTCGTCGCCGTCGTCCGCGTCCTTCTTGGAGGCGGTCTTCTTCGCCGTCGTCTTCTTGGCGGCGGTCTTCTTGGCGGGAGCGGCCTTCTTGGCCGCCGTCTTCTTCGCCGTCGTCTTCTTGGCGGCGGGCTCCGTTCCGGGCTCTCCCGCGAGGGCTTCCACGATCTCCGCGTCCGCCGGGACGGGAGTGGCCGCGGGCTGCGCTGCCGTCGTCCTGGCCGCCGTCTTCTTGACGGTCTCGGTGGCCGTCCGCTTGGCCGGGCTCTTGGCTGCGACGCTCTTGCGGGGGGCGCGCTTGGGCGACTCCGCGGCACTGACCATCAGCGTCACACCCTCTTCCTCGAGGATCTGGTTGAGGCTGCGCAGAACATTCTTCCACTGGGTCGCAGGAATCTGGTCAGCCTCGAAGGCCCGACGCACGTCATCGCCGGCGATCTGCCCCTCGGCCTTGCCCCGCTCGATGAGCGCCATCACAGACTCGGAATCGGCGATCTCCGGCGGGAGCGTACGGGATGTGCTGGCCGACACGAACAACCTCTCGGAACGATGGGAACGGCTTCCGACCCCGGGCCTGGTGGTGCTGGACCGGAGCCGACGACCTCCGACCGGGGATGGGCCGGCGGCGCGGGCAGGGGCCGGGGAGCTGCACAGCACCCCCAAGGGCTGCTGTCTTCCCTCCGTCGGCCATCACCTCTTAAGTCATCGCGTGACCTCGCAGAGCGTTACGCCCAATATTCGTGGCCCGAGTCACACCCCGTATCCACCCGTGCCGGTCATGTGGTCGTACCCGGTGTTCCACCGGGGCCCGGACCGCCGCGAAAGAGGGCCTCACGCCGGTGTCGCCGGACCCGACCGGGCCCGGCGACACGTTCTGCACCCCCACGCCCCCGCGCGTCCGCCCGTCAGTGCTCGCGCGGGGCGGGAACCACGCGCTCGACCTCCGGATGAACCGTCAGGAGCTGCCGCATGGCGTTCTCGGCGCCCATCGCGTCACCCGCGGCGAGGGCCTCGACCATTCGTGCGTGGTGCGCCACACAGGTCTCGCTCGGGCGGTCGCAGGCGGTGATCGGGCTGCCGGAGACCTGGAGGGCGGCGGAGACGATGCCGGAGAGGTGCTCCAGCATGCGGTTCCCGGCGACCTGGATCAGCAGCGCGTGGAACTCGTTGTCGGCGCGCGCGAAGGTGATCGCGTCCCCCTGGCCGAGGGCGTGGCCCATGATCTCGACCATGTCGGCGAGGCGCTGCTGGATGTCCGGGCGGCCGTGGCCCGCGGCGAGGCGGGCGGCGAGCGGCTCGATGGTCCAGCGGAGCTCGCCCAGCTCGCGGCGCTGGTCGTCGCGCTGGGGGCCGAAGGCCCGCCATTCGATGATGTCGGGGTCGAGCAGGTTCCAGTCGGCCACGGGGCGGACCCGGGTGCCGACGTTGGGGCGGGCACTGACGAGGCCCTTGGCCTCCAGGACCCGCAGGGATTCGCGGACGACCGTGCGGGAGACCTCGAAACGCTGGCCGATCTCCTCGGGGACCAGCGGGCGGTCCGCACCGAGGTCGCCCGAAACGATCATCTGGCCGAGCTGCTGGACGAGTTGGCCGTGCAGTCCGCGTCCGCGGCTGCCTGCCGCGCGGCGGCCCACTCGGCTCAACTCGACGTCGGCACCGTCCCAATGAGGTGCTCCGACGCGGTCGGACCCGGGGGTTTCCGCGTAGGGGTAGCGGTCGAGGTCGCCCGGGCCGGCGAGGCCGGAGTCGGCATGGCGGGCGGCGGTCATCATGGTGTGCGCAAGGGTACTCACGAATCCTTTGTCGGCCGTGCCTCCATCGCCCTTGAGGTCTTTGGTGAAAAGCACACGAAAGGGTGATCGGTGCCACCTACGCAATTGACGACTTATCGTAAGGAACCGGGCGTATTGCGGGGAGTTGCGATCCGCTTGACGTGACACGGAAGGCAACGGTCCCGTCCTCGACTTCTCCCGACCCGGAACGGTCACCAACGGACCCGGCTGCGCAGTCCGGTGAACCCATAGGCGCACAACAGGACCATCAGCGACAACACCAGCGCGGTCCCGACGGGTTGGGTCATCACCCGGAGGGCCCCCGCGAGCAGCCGGTCGACCTCCGGAGGCCACTGACCCCAGGTCAGGCCGCGCAAGCGGTGCGCGAGCCCGGTCGACGGGTACGCGGACGAGCCCTCCAGAGCCTTGCGAACCAGAGGAACCACCATCACCGGTACGGCGAGCACCGCCGCCAGTCCTGCGGTGGCGGACCGGAAGACACCGGAGGCCAGTACGCCGGCCCAGGCGCACCCGACGAGCAGCCCGGCCCAACTCGCCGCAGGGGAAAGCCACTCAACCGGTGTGCGCAGCGGGCCGCTGTCGAAGACCAGCGCGAGGGCGGCGGCGTCGGCGGTCACCGTCAGGGCCCCCAGCAGCAGGGCGAGGGCGGCGCAGACGCCCAGTTTGGCGGCGAGCAGCCCCATCCGACGGGGCACGGTGCCGCGGTCGGCGGCGAGCGCGGGGTAGCGGTACTCCTCGCCGAAGGCCAGCGCGCCGAGCAGCCCCGCGCCCAGGGCTGCGGGCGGCAGCGGCAGCAGCTCGGGCCAGGCAGCCAGCAGCCGGTTCTGCGGGGTCTGCCCGGTCCGGGCCAGCACCAGGGCGGTGAGGACGGAGAAGGCGACGACGAGGGCGGCGGTGAGGACAGGGGTGGTGGTCCCGAAGACCCGGAGCAGTTCGTAGCGCAGCGGCCTCAGGGGGCCGCCCACACGGCGCACGGTCGAGGCCGGGCGCCCGGATCGGATCTGCCGGGGATGTTCACCTGGAGCCGCGGTGGGTGGTGCGCCGGGCTCCGGCCCGGATCCCGTCTCAGTGCGGGCGGCCGGAACCGGCGCCGTGGGCGCACCGGCGTCACCGGTCTCGTCGGCGAGCTGGTGGACCAGCACGCCGTGCCGGAACGCCGCTTCGCCGACCTCGGCGCAGTTGCTGCCGTACACCGACAGCCGGCTGCCGCTCTCCGCGACGATCTCCACCGCGCGCCGGGCGGCGCGGGCCTCCCGGCCCAGCACGTCGGCCAGCCGGGCCGCGTGCGGGGTGCGCACGGCGACCCGCGGCCGCAGCCTGGTCCGGGCGAACTCGGCCGCGTCCTGGTCGGCGACGAGCCGGCCGGCCTCGATGCTGACGACGCGGTCGGCGCTGCGGGCGGCCTCCTTGGCGTCATCGGTGGTGAAGAGCACCGCTCCGCCGAGGGAGGCGTGGCCGCGCAGCAGCCCGTGCAGCCAGCCGCGTTCGCGGGGGGAGAGTCCGGCGCCGGGCTCGTCGAGCAGCAGGGTGCACGGATCGGCGAGCAGTGCCGAGGCCAGTGCGACCCGGCGCTCCATGCCGAGCGACAACGAGCCGAGCCGCTGGTCCCGCAGCCCCGCGATGCCGACGACCTCCAGCATGGTGTCGGCCCGGGAGGCCGGCACCCCGGCGGCGGCGCAGAGCATCCGCAGCTGGTTGCGGACGGTCCGCGCGGGGTTGCCGGGGACGTCGCCGAGGAGCACGCCGACCTCACGGCCGGGGTGCGGGATCCGGTGCAGCGCGCGGCCGCGGAAGTAGGTGACGCCGCGGCCCGGTTCGAGTTCGAGCATGAGCCGCAGTGCGGTGGTCTTGCCCGATCCCGGCTCACCGAGCAGGGCGGTCACATGCCCCGGGCGGGCCTCGAAGGTGAGGTCGTCCACGAGGGGCTGGGCGTCGGGACGGGGCTTGCTGGTGAGTCCGATGGCCTGGAGCATCGCTTCTCTCGCGGGGGGTGAGACCGCTCAGCGGCAGGGTGGGTACCGCAAGCAAGATAACGCGATATGTCCGATTTTCGGCGCAACCGGTCCGATCGAATGCCGATCCTGCAGCTGCCGGGCCCCGAACGGGCGGCGGCCCCGGGCCCGCTCCTGCGGCCGGTGATCCCGACGCCGGCGGCCGCGATGCGTACGGTGTGGCGTCAGACTTCGGGACGCAGCATCGGCGGGTTGAGCAGGGTGGCCCCGCCCGCGCGGAACAGCTGGGCCGGACGCCCGCCCTGACGGGTAGTCGTCCCTCCGGCCGGCACCAGGAATCCGGGGGTGCCGGTGACCTTGCGGTGGAAGTTGCGCGGATCGAGGGATACGCCCCACACCGCCTCGTAGACCCGGCGCAGCTCGCCGACGGTGAACTCCGGCGGGCAGAAGGCGGTGGCCAGCGAGGAGTACTCGATCTTCGAGCGGGCCCGCTCCACACCGTCGGCGAGGATCCGGGCGTGGTCGAAGGCCAGTCCCGTGGTGCCCTCGCCGGTGTCGGCCAGCACCTCGTCGACGGGGGCCCAGCGCGCGCTGTTGGCGTCGCCTCCGGCCCGGGGCGCAGGCAGGTCCGGAGCCAGCACCAGGTGCGCCACGCTGACGACGCGCATCCGCGGATCGCGCTTCGGATCGCCGTAGGTGGCCAGCTGCTCGAGGTGCGCACCGTTGCCCGCACCGGGCAGGGCGGGATCGTGCGCGCACAGGCCGGTCTCCTCGGAGAGCTCCCTGGCGGCGGCGCCCGCCAGGTCCTCGTCCCCGCGGACGAATCCTCCGGGCAGCGCCCAGCTCCCCTGGAACGGCGGCTCACCTCTCCGGACGACCAGCGCGCAGAGCGCGTGGCGCCGCACGGTGAGCACGACCAGGTCGACGGTGACGGCAAAGGGCGGGTAGGCCGACGGGTCGTAGGGCGACATGCCGCGATCATAGTCGTCTGCCTGACGATAAACAGCGCTTTGGTGACCTTGAAGACACTCCCCCGAAGGCTGGGGGCCTCTGGTCGGGCAGCCGGTCCGGCCCGAGCGGGGCGCGGGGGCTCAGCGTCCCAGTTGGAGCCCATCGGCCGCCTCCTCCACCATGCCCAGGCCGAGCCGGCTGATCCTGACGGTGAAGGGCTCCCCCGCCACACGCAGGCCCGAGAGTCTGAGCGCGCCCAGGGGCGCGCCGGGGAGAGGGACGAGGGCGACCGTGCCCGCGGGGGCGTCGGGGCGGATCCCGGCGAGGGCGGTCAGCGCCTGGACCCCGGCCGCCGCGGCCACGGCGGCCGGGCGGCAGGCCGCCGGGTGCGGGACGGGGGCACTGCCCGCCGTGCGCTGCTCGGCCGCGAACATCTCCGGCAGCCGGTACCCGAAGGCCTCCGCCGCGTCCAGCAGGCCCCTGAGCAGGCCCGCGGCCTCCTTCTCGAAGCCCGACTGGGCCAGGCCCGCCACGGCCACCGCGCTCTCGTACGCCCGCACCGCCCCGGAGCGGTGGCCGAACGGGTTGTGCCCCGGCTCCTTGACCGCCATGCTCCGCAGCCCCCATCCCGAATCCATCGCGGGAGCTCCGAGCAGCCGGGCCAGCTGCTCGGCGCGGGTCCGGTCCAGGAGCCCCGGGGCGATCCGGCCGCCAGTGAGCAGTCCGGTGTCCAGCAGGTGCGCGGCGGCCCCCGTCAGCCGTGGCAGCGGCCGTCCGTCGGGATGCAGGGCCGAAGCGGGCCGCCCGCCGTCCGGACCGTCGATCCAGAACGCGGCCCGGAACCGCTCACGCAGCGCGGCCGCGCGGTCCCGCCACTCCGCGGCGCCGGGCCGCCCGCAGGCGGCGAGCAGGTCGGCGCCGAGCTCGGCGGCCCGGTGGGCGTGGGCCTGGGTCTCACAGCGCCGCGGGCCGGGGTCGGGGTCGGCCAGGAACCCGTCCTCCCCCAGCGCGCCCCGCAGCCAGTCGAGGCACCTTTCGGCGGCCGGGAGCAGTCGGGCCACATCCTCTTCCGGCAGGCCCCAGAGCCGGGCCTCGGCCAGCACTGCGGGAAAGGCCAGGGTCGCCTCGGTGGCGGTGCACCCCGGTGGAAGCTGCGCGCCCGCTCCGCGCAGCGGGCCCGGGATCTTCCCGAGGTCCGGCCCCCGCTCCTCGGTCTGGGTCCGGGCGAGGATGCGCAGGGTGGCCGCGGCGAGACCGGTCCCGAGCGGCAGTGCCATGCGGGCGGCCCAGAGCGATTCGGCCGGGGCCAGTCCCAGCCGCCACGGCGCTCCCGCCGCGGCGAAGGCGTCGCCGGGCTCCTCGGGGTCCCTCAGGAGCAGGGCGCCCAGGTCCTCGACGCTGGACCGCAGCCATGCCTCGGCCCTCGGGTCGTCCCCCTCGGCCCGTGCGTCGGCCAGCGGGTTCGCCACCTGCCCCACGGGGGGCCGTTCCACCCGGTGCTGCGTGGTCCGCAGCTCGATGGTGCGGGATTCGCCGGGGGCCAGTTCCAGCTGCCAGCGCAGCAGCCCGGCCGAGGCCAGCGCGTCGTCCGGCGGCGGCTCGGCGGCGGTCACGGCCTGCGCCTCGCCGGTGCTCCAGCGCAATCCGGCCGCGTGCACCCCGGCGGGCAGCTCCGGCCCGGCCCGGCCGGCGGCCACGGCGGCCAGCTCCGCCAGGTCGGTGCCGAGGAGCACCTCCACGGGCAGGCGTACCGGCCGGGCCGCGAAGCTGCGCAGGGTGATCCGCTCGGTGCCGTCCGCGTGCCGGACCCGTTCCACACCGATGTCGGGGTCGGGACCGGGCTCGGCCCCCGTGCGCACGGTCGCGGTGAATGCGGCCCGGTCCGCGCCGAGGCTGCGCCCCTGCACGGCGACCGGATCCCGGCCGCCGACGCGCAATACGCACCGGGAGAGCAGCCGGCGCCCGGATCGGTAGATCCCGTCGATTCCCTGCCCGGTCAGCTGGCCGTGCTCCGGGGAAATGACCAGACAGGGCGCGGCGACGCAGATGACGGCGCCGTGCACGGGCGGCAGTTCGGACCGGCGGGCCGCGGGCGCGCCGGCTGGGCGGGGAGGTGCGAGGTGAGACATGTGTCGCCTTGTCTGCGCTCCGGTCGGTTCAACAGGGCGGCGGCGCGGCCGGGGCCCCACCACCCCCCAGCTGAACGCCCCCACCCCCGCCCGGGTCACGGGCCCGGCCCCCGGCGGGCCGTGCCGGGCCCGCGGCCCACGCAGTCGGAGCAGGGCCCGGGTGCACCGGAGCAGCCGTCCCGGACGCCTGTGCGACAACCCGTGCGCGTTCACTGTCCGCTCCCCGCGGTGCGGCGGGACCTGCGGCGGGTGGCCGTGCGGCCCCGTCGGCCGGGAGGGCGCGTACCGGCCGAGGACCGCCCCCGCCCGGGCTCCCGGCGGCGCCGCTCCTCCCGCAGACACTCCCGGAGCCCCTCGGGGTCGATCCCCTCGTTGCAGGCGTGGTGGAGCAGCTGGGCGAAGCGGTACTCGGCGTCGGCCCGCAGGGCCAGCCCGAAGGCGATCCGGGCGGTCGGCTCGTCCCCGGTGGACCAGGAGACCCATCCGGCGAGGGTGAGCGGAGCCGCGGCGTGCTCGCGGTAGGCCCCGACGCAGCGCCTGGCCAGGGCCCGCCAGAGCCGCAGGGCGGGGGCCGCCTCCTCGTCCTCCATCCACTCGGCGGCGACGTCCCGGATCTCGCGGTCCTGGAGGCCGAGGATCAGCGAGGCGGCCTCGTCGTGGCCGAGCAGCGCGTCATCCCAGTCGTCGGCGTGGGGGCCGCCCTCGACGGGCGGCGCCAGGGTCATCCGCCGCATCAGGGTCCGGGCCAGGGCGAGTGTCTCGGCGCCGACCTCCTCACGGGTGGCCCCGTCGAGAATCCTCGGCATGAGGGCTGCGGCGGCCCGGTCGAGGGCCCGTTCCGCCTCGTCGGCCACGGCCCCGTGCAGCGGTGCCAGCCTGCCTTCGATCTCTTTCAGGGAGCCCCGGACCTGGAGCCCTGCGAAGGTGGCGGTCGCGGCGAGCACCGATGTACCGACGGCGGCCAGCCGGCGGCCCTCGGCCGGGCAGCACCGCTCGTCGGGGCAGACGTAGGACCAGAACCGCCCCTCCGACAGGCACAGGGCCTCCAGTACGGGCACGTCCAGTGCGCCGCAGGCCAGCCGGATCCCCTGGGCGAGCGGCCGAAGCCGCTTCATTACCTGACGGCCGCCTTCCTCCCCGCCCGGCTCCTGGCAGAGGTAGACGACGATGCCGTCGGGCTTGCTCCCGCGCCGTTCACTGCCCCGGATCAGGCACTCGGCGACCTGTCGGGCGGTGTCCTCCCATTCCGCGGACGTGGCCGGGATCCCGACGCGGAGCCGGCCGCCGAAGCGTCCGCCCTCGCCGTGCACGGCCACCATCACGAGGGAGTCGGTCGGGTGGAAGCCGAGCATGTAGGGCAGCGCGTCGGCCAGTTCGGCCGGGCTGCGCAGGGTGATCTGGGGTCCGGTGGTTGCTCCGGCCGGGCTGATGGAGGGCCGGCCGGACGGGGTGCGTGATTCGTGGTTGCTCGTCATGACACGAAGGTCCCGCGCATGATCCGATCCCGAAAGCCCTGTGGATAACTACCGGCGCCGCTGTCCACAGGCCCGGAGCGGCATTGGCGCGATGTCGGAGGCATCGGGTTGCATGGGGGCATGAACGCAGACCTGAGGTCCTCGGCCGACTCCGTACTAGCCCGTCTCGTGGGCGACCCCACGGGGACCGCCAAGCTGCGCGAGGACCAGTGGCGGGCGATCGAGGCCCTCGTGGCGCACAAGCGGCGGGCTCTGGTGGTGCAGCGCACCGGCTGGGGCAAGTCCGCGGTGTACTTCGTCGCCACCTCGCTGCTGCGGGCGAGCGGCGCCGGCCCCACCGTGATCGTCTCCCCGCTCCTCGCGCTGATGCGCAATCAGGTCGAGGCCGCTGCCCGAGCCGGGATCCGCGCCCGCACCATCAACTCCGCCAATCCCGAGGAGTGGGAGGGGATCCAGGCCGAGGTCGCGGCGGGTGAGGTCGACGTCCTGCTGGTGAGTCCGGAGCGGCTCAACAATCCCGATTTCCGCGACCAGGTCCTCCCCAAGCTCTCCGCCGCCACCGGCCTGCTCGTGGTGGACGAGGCCCACTGCATCTCCGACTGGGGCCACGACTTCCGCCCCGACTACCGCCGGCTGCGCACCATGCTGGCCGACCTGCCGCCGGGCGTCCCGGTGCTCGCCACGACCGCGACCGCCAACGCCCGCGTGACCGCCGACGTCGCCGAGCAGCTGGGGACCGGTGCCGGAACGGACGCGCTGGTCCTGCGCGGCCCACTGGACCGCGAGAGCCTGAGCCTGGCGGTGCTGACCCTGCCCGACGCGGCGCACCGGCTGGCCTGGCTCGCCGACCGCCTCGGGGACCTCCCGGGCTCCGGGATCATCTACACGCTGACCGTGGCGGCCGCCGAGGAGGTCACCGCGTACCTGCGCCACCGGGGTCACACGGTGGCCTCGTACACCGGCAAGACGGAGAACGCCGACCGCCAGCAGGCCGAGGACGACCTCCAGGCGAACCGGGTCAAGGCGCTGGTGGCCACCTCCGCCCTCGGGATGGGCTTCGACAAGCCCGACCTCGGTTTCGTGGTGCACCTGGGCTCGCCCTCCTCCCCCATCGCCTACTACCAGCAGGTGGGCCGCGCGGGCCGTGGCGTGGAGCATGCGGAGGTCCTGCTGCTCCCCGGCCGCGAGGACGAGGCGATCTGGCAGTACTTCGCCTCGGTGGCCTTCCCGCCGGAGGAGCAGGTCCGCCGCACGCTCGACGTCCTGGCCCAAGCCGGCCGGCCGCTGTCGCTGCCCGCCCTGGAGCCGCTGGTCGATCTGCGCCGCACCCGGCTGGAGACCATGCTCAAGGTGCTCGACGTCGACGGCGCCGTGCACCGGGTCAAGGGCGGCTGGACCTCGACCGGCGAGCCGTGGGCCTACGACGCCGAACGCTACGCCTGGGTGGCCCGCCAGCGGGCCACCGAGCAGCAGGCCATGCGCGACTACGCCTCGGCCACCGGATGCCGGATGGAGTTCCTGCGCCGCCAGCTGGACGACGAGGAGGCCGCGCCCTGCGGCCGCTGCGACAACTGCGCCGGGACCCGGTTCACCGCGGAGGTCTCCACGACCGCGCTGGACACCGCGCGCGGTGAGCTCGGCCGCCCGGGAGTGGAGTTGGAGCCGCGCAAGATGTGGCCGACCGGGCTCGCGGCGGTCGGTGTCGACCTCAAGGGGCGCATCCCCGCCGGCGAGCAGGCCTCGACGGGCCGGGCACTGGGCCGGCTGTCCGACATCGGATGGGGCAACCGGCTGCGCCCGATGCTCGCCCCCCAGGCTCCGGACCAGCCGATTCCGGACGACGTGGCGCAGGCCGTGGTCGCAGTGCTGGCCGACTGGGCCCGCGGCCCCGGCGGCTGGGCCTCGGGGGCGCCCGACGCCCCGGCCCGGCCGCTGGGCGTGGTCGCCCTGCCCTCACGCAGCCACCCCCAGCTGATCGGTTCGCTGGCCGCGCGGATCGCGGAGGTCGGGCGGATGCCGCTGCTCGGCACCGTCGCGTACACGGACCGGGCCCCTGAGTTCGGGTCGGTGTCCTCGAACAGCGCACAGCGGGTACGCGGGCTCCACCAGTCCCTCACCGTGCCCCCGGCGCTGGCCGAGGCGCTGGCGGCGGCCGCGGGCCCGGTGCTCCTCGTCGACGACCGCGCGGAGAGCGGCTGGACCCTTGCGGTGACCGCCCGGCTGCTGCGGCGGGCAGGCGCGAAGGAGGTGTTCCCTCTGGTGCTGGCGCTCCAGGGATAGCCGAATGCGTCATCCTCGGCGTGGCGGGGCAAGGATATGAACGGCATACCAGCCAATTCCGGTCCACGGCGTCAATTGCTCGTTGCCGCACGCTCCGTGGCCACGCGAGAATTGGGGTGCTCCCGCTCGGCTCCTCGGCACCCTCCTGGGCCGCGCTGCGGCGCGCCCTGACTCCAGCCGTGCCCGTCCGCGGGCGTGTACCCGAAGGGAGGACCGTGACCTTCGGATTCGCGCCGCCCCCGACCACGTCCCTTGCAAGAGCGACCGGCGGTACCAGCCGGCACGGCAGGCTGCTGGAACCGGCGGAATGGACAGCGGCGGGCATTCCGCTGCTGCGCAATCCGCGCGAGGTCGTCAGCGGGCTGCACTCCCGGCACAGCCCCGTGCCCTCGACCGCGGTGATCGCCGTCCTCGGCCCGGAGGAGCAGCTCGTGGCGAGCGCCTCCTTCGTGCAGCGGTCGGCCTCGGCCGACGGCTGGGAGTACCGCAACGCCCTGTTGTCCCGGCTGCGCCGGGTGCTGCCGCACGACCTGCGGCGACGGACCCCGGTCCGGACGGCGGTGCTGCTCTACTGCCGTGAGGGCGACGAGCGGTGGACCGAGGAGGACGGCGCGTGGATGTGGGGGCTGCGGGACGCCTGCACCCTGCACGGCCTGCGCTGCGGCGCGTACATCACGCTGACCCGTGAGGGCTGGCAGGTGCTGGGCGAGGGCCGCGGTGGCCGACGGCCGAGCTCCGAATCGAGGCCGCAGCGCCTCGGCGACACGGTGGCCGAGTTCTCTCCGCTGGCCCTGCACACCGGGGGCGGCGCGGTCGAGGCCCTGCGGCGGACCGCCGCGCGCTGAGCCTCGTACGGCCGGCTTCGGGGGACTGCCCGCCGTACGGCCACTCCTCGCCGGACCACGCGCGGTAGCAGAGGGCGCGGTACGAGAGGGCGCGGCACGAGGCCTCGAGCGGGGCGCCGCGGGCATGCCTCACAGCCGTACACCCGGGAGCGGGCGTACGGCGGCTCAGGCGTCGAGCTCCGGTTCGGGCCCCGGCGCGGGCTTCAGCGGGGCCGGCTCGAAGCCCGCCCCGCCCCTCGCCCGTGCCGGGGTACAGGGCGTCAGACGCCCGCACCCAGCACGGAGTTGATCTGCTGCGGGTCGCCGCACACGATCAGCAGCGCACCCGCCCGGGTGAGAGCGACCGGCAGGGCGCCCGCGACGGAGTCGACCGCCCCGCCGTTGACCGCGAAGACCACGACGGGACGGCCGGTGGCGCGCTGGGCCTGCGCCGCGTCCGCGTAGAAGACGTCGTCCCCGGCGTCGTGCTGGGCCCAGTACGCGGCCTCGCCGAAGGACAGCTCGTGCGCGGCCCACGGGTGCGGGTCGCCACTGGTGAGCACCAGGATGTCGCCGGGCGCGCGCCCGGTGTCGAGCAGCAGGTCCACGGCCTCTTCGGCCGCGTCCAGCGCACCCTCGGCGGAGGCCGGGATCAGCTGGATCTGCGGCACCGCCGCGGAGACGGACGGTGCGGTGGGGGCAGGGGCTGCGGAAACGGGTCCGGGGGTGGCCTGCGGCGCACGCGGCGCGGGCCTGGGGGCACCTCCCGCGCGGCTTGCCGCGGCGGGGGCGGGACCGGGGCGGCCGGGCCGCGGTACGGCGGCGGGACGCGGACCAGGTACAGGGCGGGGGGTCTGCGCGGTGCGGCTCGCGGCCGGCGTGACGCGGGGACCCTGGGCACTCTCGTGAATCTGAGGCTCCTCGATGGCGGGTGTGAGAGGCGTGAGTTGATATCTATCAAACACCGGTACGAAACGTACCGGTCGGTGGCACATGCGTGCGATCAGAAATCGAAGCCGAGTTGGCCTCCGTTTTCCAGCTCCATCGACTCCTCGCTGCGGCGCACCTTCTTGAGGTGGCGCCACCGGGGCAGCGCGTCGAGGTACGACCACGAGAGCCGGTGATAGGGGGTCGGCCCCAGCTCCTCCAGTGCCGCCCGGTGCACGGGCGAGGGGTAACCGGCGTTGGCCGCGAAAGCGAAGTCCGCGATTCCACCGCCCTGTTCCCCCAGCTCGGCCATCATGCGGTCGCGGCGGACCTTGGCGATGACCGAGGCCGCGGCGACGGCGATACAGGACTGGTCGCCCTTGATCACCGTACGAACCCGCCAGGGCGGGCCGAGATAGTCGTGCTTGCCGTCGAGTATCACCGCGTCCGGCCGCACCGGCAGAGCGTTGAGCGCGCGCTCCGCCGCCAGTCGCAGGGCGGCCGTCATCCCCAGTTCGTCGATCTCCTCGGGCGAGGAGTGCCCGAGTGCGTACGCGGTGACCCAGTCCTCCAGGACATCGAGGAGCGCGTCACGTCGCTTGGGGGTGAGCAGTTTGGAGTCGGTGAGACCGGCGGGCGGCCGGCGCAGGCCGGTGATCGCCGCACACACGGTGACGGGTCCGGCCCAGGCCCCTCGTCCGACTTCGTCGACCCCGGCGATGACCTTGGCGCCGGTGGTTGCACGGAGGGAGCGTTCGACGGTGTGGGTGGGTGCTTCGTACGGCATGGCGCCAGCAAGGTTACGCCGCCCCGAGCCGACTGCACACCCCCGCCCGGGTCCGACCCGCCCGCGATCGGACGCGAATGCCGCTTCACGCGCCCCGCGGCGGCCCCGCCGCGTCTCACACCCTGAGCAGCGGCACCATCACCTCGTCGATCAATGCCGCGATCTCCGCATCTCCCCATTCGCTTCCGCATACCTTGGCGCGGTACATCAGCATGGCCGGAATGACATCCACGACAAACGGACCAGTCGCGTCCGCCCGCACGTCGCCCCGGTCGATTCCGCGCCCCACAAGCTCCCTGATCAGATGCTGGGCAGGCTCGTGCACACCGGACCAGATCGCTCCACGGAAGCGATCGGCATGCATGTGATCGCATTCGTGAAGTACCGACCGGAGGGCCTGCCCGGCGCGCGAATGCATGACGTCCCGCATCCGCACGCACAGCAGGCGGAGGTCCTCGCGGATCGATCCGCAGTCGGGAATGTCACCGATCCGCGGCAGACCGGTCCGCAGCGCATCGGCCACCAGGTCCGCCTTCGACGGCCAGCGGCGGTAGAGCGCGGCCTTGCCGGTGTGCGCGCCGACTGCGACGCCCTCCATGGTGAGCGCGTTCCAGCCGACCGTGCTCAGCTGCTCCAACGCGGCGTCGAGAATCGCCCGTTCGAGTTCCGGGCCCCGCCTGCGCCCCGGTGACGCCGCCGACCAGCGCGAACCCACCATCCCCCCACCTCCGACCGGCTTGTGCGTTCGACGCACGCATTTTCAGCCTTAGTGAACGCTTGCGTTCACTAAGGCGCGGCTCCTACCGTGGACCGCAGTGAACGGATGCGTTCACTATTTCACTTTGGGGGGATCCTCAGTGACAAGCTCTCAACTCGCCGCACCCCGGATACCGGGCGCGGCACGCCGGGAGGGGCGCCCCGGCGTGGCGCTCGCAGTGATCGCCGCATGCCAGCTCATGGTCGTCCTCGACGCGACGATCGTGAACATCGCGCTCCCGCACATCCAGACCGCGCTCGACTTCACCACCACCGACCTCTCGTGGGTGCTCAGCGCCTACACCCTCACCTTCGGTGGCCTGCTGCTGCTCGGCGGCCGGGCGGGCGACATCCTGGGCCGGCGCCGGGTGTTCCTCGCCGGCATCCTGCTCTTCACCCTGGCCTCGCTCCTCGGCGGCTTCGCCCAGGAGCCCTGGCAGCTGCTCGCGGCCCGCGCCCTGCAGGGGGTCGGCGGCGCCATCGCCTCGCCCACCTCGCTCGCCCTGATCACCACGACCTTCCCCGAAGGCCCTGAGCGGAACCGGGCGTTCGGGGTGTTCGCCGCCGTATCGGCGGGCGGCGGCGCGATCGGCCTGCTGACCGGCGGCATGCTGACCGAGTGGCTCGACTGGCGCTGGGTCCTCTTCGTGAACGTGCCGATCGGCGTGCTGATCGCGGTCCTGACCCCGCTCTACATCACCGAGTCCGAGCGCCACCCCGGCCGCTTCGACATCGCCGGAGCCCTCACCTCCACCGGCGGGATGGCCTCGCTCGTGTACGGGTTCATCCGCGCCTCGGAGGAGGGCTGGCGCGACGCGCTCACCCTCGGCTCGTTCACCGCGGCCCTGGTGCTGCTCGCGCTCTTCGT
The DNA here is from genome assembly GCF_035989885.1 of Streptomyces sp. NBC_01232. Taxonomy (GTDB): domain Bacteria; phylum Actinomycetota; class Actinomycetes; order Streptomycetales; family Streptomycetaceae; genus Streptomyces. The sequence continues at coordinate 6,100,816 of NZ_CP108518.1, read as the reverse complement.
GGTCATCGAGTCGCAGGCCCGCGAGCCGATCATCCCGCTGCGCATGTTCGCCGACCGCAACCGCACCGGCACCTACGTGATCATGCTCGGCCTCGCCGCGGCGATGTTCGGCATGTTCTTCTTCATCGTCCAGTTCGTGCAGAACGTACTGGGCTTCTCCCCCATCCAGTCCGGACTCGGCTTCCTGCCCGTGACGGTCGCGATCGTCACCGCCGCCGGTCTCTCGCAGCGGTTCCTGCCGCGTTTCGGCCCCAAGCCCTTCATGGTCGCCGGGTCCGCGCTCACCGGCACGGGGCTGGCCTGGCTCACCTTCATCCGGACCGACAGCTCCTACGTCTCCGGAGTGCTCGGGCCGATGCTGCTGTTCGGCTTCGGCATGGGACTCAACTTCGTGACCCTCACCCTCACCGCCGTCTCCGGCGTGGCCCCGAAGGAGGCGGGCGCGGCCTCCGGTCTGCTCAACGCCAGCCAGCAGGTCGGCGGCTCGCTCGGGCTGTCCATCCTGGTCACCGTCTTCGGCACGGCCGGCCGCGACGAGGCCACGAGGCAGGTCCCGGCCTTCATGGCGCAGGCGGACCCGGAGGAGATCGCCGCCTTCCAGGAGACCGGGCTACTGCCCGACCCCTGGGGGGACCTGGTCCTCACCCACGGCATCTCCACCGCGTTCTACGCGGCCGTCGCCATGGCGGGCCTCGCCCTGGCCACCGCCCTGCTGGTGATCCGGGTGCGCAAGAGCGACCTGGAGGCCCTGGCGGGCGCCGCCGCGAAGGCCGGTCCGGCCGCCTGACCGCACCGCGCCGTACGGGGCCGGGCGCGGGCAACGCTGCCCGCGCCCGGCCCCGTACGCATGACGGTCTAGTACTCGACGCGGCTGCCGAAAGAGCCCATGCGCGAGCAGACCTCGTAGGAGGCGGTGACCGGACGCTCGCGAAGGATCTGCCGGGCCCGGTACTCGCCCATGCTCATGGCGTACCAGGGGACGTCTCCGGCCCGGGCCATCTCGTCGTTGATCCCGCGCAGGGCGCAGGACCGCTGCGGCTCGGGCAAGCGGTCCAGAGCGGGTACGGCGTCCGCCGAGAGCGACTGGAAGTAGGCCAGATCGATCTTCTGGTCGGCCGCGAAGCGGGCCACGTTCCGCTCGGCGACCATCCCGTCGGGGGACATCAGGCCGAAGACCAGGACGGCGGCGGCCGCACTGCCCGCGACCGCGCGCGCCAGCCAGCGTCCACCGAACAGTCCGGCCGCCATGATCAGTACGATGACCAGCCCGAGCCACAGCTCCATCGCGGCCACGGAGACGCGCAGCCTGGTCAGCCCGTACGCATCCACGTAGAGGTCCATGCGGCGCAGCGCGGCGGCGACGACGACCAGCGTCATCGCGCAGAGCACCCCGAGCACGACGCGCACCAGGCGGCGGTCGCCCGCCCCGGCTCGCGGAGCCCAGCGCAGAGCCAGTGCGATCACTGCGAGGGTGAGCAGGGTGGCCCACAGGAGCTGCCAGAAGCCCTGGCGGGCGTACTCGGCATAGGTCAGGCCGGTGCTCTCCAGAACCTTGTCGTAGCCACCGAACAGGACCGCCAGCTGGACGGCGTTGAAGCCGGCGAACAGCACGATCAGCACGATGAGCGGAAGGGCCCATTCGAGACGGGACCGCGGCTTGCCCGGGGCCACCTCGATCCGGTCCCAGCGCAGCGGGGCGGCGGCGGTGCGGGCGGCGGCGAGCGCGAGGACCACGCCGAGGACGAAGAGCATGAACCGGATGGGTCCGTCCTCGACCGACACGTCGGGCAGCAGGTCGCCCAGCAGATCGGCGAAGGCCGCGTCGGCGGAGGCGAACAGCGCGCCGAAGAGCAGCAGCAGGGCGACGGCCACACCGGTCGCCTTGGCGATGGGCAGCCAGCGGTCCTTGCTGCCCCCACCACGCGAGCGCAGCCCGGTCAGGAGCCAGGCCGTCCCGGACACACCGGCGTCGAGGAAGCCGAGCGGGCTGAGCAGGACGCCGGGCCAGGTACGGCTGCCGTGCAGGGCCAGCGCGCCGAGCAGGACGGCGGACAGGATCGCCAGCGTGGCCGGCCACGCGGAGTCGCGCAGGGCGGGTACGACGAGGAGCGCGAGGCAGCCGATCACCCAGGCCAGGGTCCAGGGGCGGGCGGCGCGGCCGGCCGTGCGGGCGGCGACGTACGCGGCGACGACGGCGGGCACCACGGCAACCAGCAGGCCGGGGCCCATGCCGTCGCCGAGCAGCAGCGCGGTGGCCAGGCCCGAGGCGAGGACGGCGACGAGGGTCGCGGTCCGGATGGGCGCGGGGTCGGCGGGGCGCACCAGCGTGGCCCAGGAGGGCGAGGCGGAGCTCTGGGGCACCTGCCAGGGGTTCCCGGCCCATGCACCGGCGGGCGCCGGCGGCGGTGGGCCGGCCGCACCGGTGTGTCTGCCCCCGGGCGAGGCCGGCCTCACGGTCGAATCCGCGGGCGAATGCGCGGGCGAATGCGCGGACGTGGCCTCTGTGTTGACCGCGTCCTTGGACTGGGCCTCATCGGCCCCTCCGGTGTTCTCCGACATCGGTTTCCCTCCCCTGTCGGCCGCCCGGAGTTCAGGGTGGGGCGGCGGTGCGGACAGGGTAGGCCGGTGCGATGCAGTTTTGAACAGGATCAAAAGAGTGCTGTGGCAGGACCGTGACAATCGGAAGGGCAGATTTCACCACGCCGAACGCGCCGAGCGCCGCCGGGGGCCGCTGGGGCGCCGCTGGGGCGCCGAACACCCCGGGCACCCGGACGCGGAGGGTCCACGGGTCCCGTCGGCTCCACGGGCCTCAGCCCGCGGCAACCTCCGGCAGCCAGGCCGGCAGGGCTTCCGTACGCGCCAGCCACGCGGCCGGCAGCACGGCGTCCCCGCGCGCGCCCAGTACTCCGCCGACGATCGCGCAGGTCGTGTCGACGTCCCCGCCCACCTGCGCGGTGGTCCAGAACGCCCGCTCGTAGTCGTCCAGCGCCCGCGCCGCCGACCACAGCGCGAACGGCACGGTGTCGTGCGCGCTCGTACGCCGCCCGCAGCCCAGCACCGCCGCGACCGTGGTCGCGTCGCCGTAGTCCAGCATGTCCCGGGCCCTTCGCAGCCCGGCGCCCACCGCGCTGCGCGGCACCAGCGCGATCACCCCGTCCAGCAGGTCGGAGGCCTTCACAGGGCCGTCCGTGCTCGCGGCCAGCGCGGCAGCCGCGGCGACGGCCATCGCCCCGCACACGGCCTCGCGGTGCTGGTGGGTGGTGTAGGCGGAGATCTCGGCCTGGTGCGTGGCCTGCTCCGGGTCGTCTGCGTACCAGGCGCCGAGCGGGGCGATCCGCATGGCGGCGCCGTTGCCCCACGAGCCCTGTCCGTTGAACAGTTCGGCGGCCAGCGTCCGCCAGTCCTGCCCCTCCCGCACCAGTCTCAGCATCCGGTTCACCGCGGGACCGTAACCACGGTCGAAGTCGTGGTGGTGGGCGAAGGAACGCGCGAGCGCGTCCTGGTCGATGCGCCCGTGCTCGGCCAGCACGGCCACCACCGAGCAGGCCATCTCGGTGTCGTCGGTCCACTGCCACGTGCCGGAGCCGGTGGGCAGCTCGCGCCGCTTGAGCAGCGGATAGTTGACGGGGACGAAGTACTGGGAGCCCAGGGCGTCACCCAGCGCCAGCCCTCGCAGGCTGGACATGGCGCGCGCGTAGCGCAGTTCGGGAGTGGAGTCAGGCGTCATCGCGGGCAACTCTAGCCGTCCAGGTCATAAGGCTCGGGTGTGGTCCACCGCTCAAACGGGCGGTCCATCCGGTACCGGCCGTCCGGACCGAGCAGAAGGACCCGGAATTCGCCGTTGCCCGGATTGGACAGGGACTCGAATTCGGCCACGGACCAGTGGAACCAGCGCATGCAGAACAGCCGCATGGTCAGCCCGTGGGTCACCAGCAGCACGTTCTCGGGATGATCGGGGGCCTCGAAGCTGCGGTAGAGGCTTTCCAGAAAGGAGCCGACCCGGTCGTACACGTCGGCCCCGGACTCGCCCTGCGCGAACCGGTAGAAGAAGTGTCCGTACGCGTCCCGGTACGCCTTCTGCATCCGTACGTCCTCCCGGTCCTGCCAGTTCCCCCAGTCCTGCTCGCGCAGGCGCGGCTCCTCGCGCATCCGCACCCGTGTCGGGTCCAGCCGGAGCTCGCGGAAGGTCTGCAGTGTGCGGCGGTAGGGGGACACGTAGGCGCTGATCGTCTCTTCGCCGAAGAGCTCGCGCAGCCGCTCGCCGGCCGCCGACGCCTGCTCGCGCCCGTTCCGGGTCAGGCGCAGGGCGTGGTCGGGCTCCCGCTCATACACCGTGTCGTCGGCGTTCCCCTCCGATTCCCCGTGCCGGACAAGGACGATGCGCCGTGGTCGAACCATCCCTCGACCCTATTCGGCCATCGGGCGGCCCACGGACCGGGCACGCCGACGGCGCGGCGGTCATCGTACGGTCATACCGTCCAGGAGGGTTCGAGGTCGACGACGTCCCCGGTGAGCGCCTCGACATCGGCCTGGATCTGGGCGCGCAGGGAGAGCCGCTCGACCCGCTCCTGCCGGTACTTGCCGTGCTCGGCGGCGGCGTGCCACATCGACAGCACCAGGAACTCGCGGCCGGGGGCCTCCCCGAAGAGGCCGCGCACCATCCCGGGCGAGCCGGCCATCGCCGGATTCCACACCTTCTCCTGCATGAGGGCGAAGTGGTCGACCCGGCCCTCCCGGACGCGCGTGTGCGCGACCCGTACCACGTCGGCATCGGTGAAGCGCGGCTCGAAGCCGGTCTTCACGTCGAAGCGGTGGTCGAAGAGGGTGACCCGCAGATCGGTGTAGGTGCCGTTCTGGGAGGCGGCCAGCCGGTCGTGCGAGCGCGCCATGAAGGAGTCGTAGAAGGACCGGCTCTCCCAGAACGCAAAGACATGCGCGACCCCCTGCCGGCCCCGGCTCCAGCCGCCGCCCTGCCCCCGGAATCCCGGCTCGCCCGGCAGCCCCGCCCATTTTCGCTGCCCCCGCTCGAACCCGCGTCGGTCCGTCACCGTGCAGCGAATCCACTTGACCAGCACGGCGCCATCGTACGGGCCGGGCGGGGCCCCGGTCAGTCCCCGGCGCGGTGGATCCGTACCAGTTCCGCCGCGTCCCGCTCGGGCAGCCGAAGTCCGAACTCCCGGTCGAGCACGGCGAGCAGCCCGTCCGGGCCGACGATCTCCCGATCGGCCCGACCGTCGGAGTACAGGCGGGTGAGCTCGCGCCCGACGAGCGCCCGGCGGACGCCGTCCCCCGGGTACTGGACGATGATCCGCCCGACGAAGGACGAGGCGGGGTGACTGGAGCTGTAGTGGTTCAGCACGACGTAGTCGACGGGGTGGTAGCGCTGCGAGGAGAAGGCGTACAGGTCCCGCCAGACGCCCCCGCGGAGCAGGCACAGGACGAGGACGCCGTCCTCCTCCTCGCGGACGCGGTACGTCCACTCCCCCTGCCGCACCTCGGTGCCCGGCCGTCCGAGCGGTACCGGCTCGCGAGGTCCCTGGTAGCCGAACCCCGCGTCGCACAGCCACGGTTCCCCCTCGACGGTGACCACGAGGACGGCATGGGTGACGGCCGGCAGGGAGGTCCCACGGGTGCGGTTGCGGGCACCGCGTCCGGAGACCTCGAAGCCGATCCGCTCCAGGGCAGCGGCCAGCAGCGAGTTCTGCTCGTAGCAGTAGCCGCCGCGGCGGCCGTGCACGATCTTGTCCTCGATCGACTTGAGGTCCAGCGCGACGGGACGGCCGAGCAGGACGTCCAGGCTCTCGAAGGTGATGGCGGCGGTGTGGGCCCGGTGCACTGCGTACAACGTGCGGAGGTCCGGCCGGAGTTCCCCGGACGGCTCCGTGTCCCCCGCACTCCCCTGTATTCCGATCCGCGCCAAGTAGGCGTCCAGATCCAGTTCGTCACCGCTCCACATGGCCGACCATCTCCCCGTTGCCCCGTTTCCCCGTTGTCCCGACTGCAAGCGCCGTCCGCCGTCGCACCGCCGTACAATTCGAAGGCGCACCGGGGCAGGCACCCCGCACAATGATCGCCATGACGGCTCTGCACACCAACCCGCTTTTCGACCGGCTCTCCGAAGCCGAGAACATCCTGATAGCCGGTGCGGGCGGCGGCTTCGACATCTACGCCGGCCTCCCCATCGCCCTGTCCCTCATGCACCAGGGCAAGCAGGTCCACCTGGCGAACCTGTCCTTCAGCTCGCTCGCTGGACTGCCCGTCGAGGAGTGGGTGGCCCCCGATCTCGCCGCCATCACCCCGGACTCCGCGCCCCACCTGTCCTACTTCCCCGAGCGGACCCTGGCCCAGTGGCTGAAGAGGCACGGCTACCCCGCCACCGTGTACGCGTTCCCCCAGACCGGGGTGCAGCCACTGCGCGCCGCCTACCGCGAGCTGATCGACCTCCACCGCATCGACGCGATCGTCCTGGTCGACGGTGGCACGGACATCCTGATGCGGGGCGACGAAGCGGGCCTCGGCACCCCGGAGGAGGACATGACCAGCGTCGCGGCGCTGGCCGCACTGGACCACGTACCGCAGCGCCTCGTCGTGTCGGTGGGCTTCGGCGTGGACGCGTACCACGGGGTCAGCCACGGACTGGTGCTGGAGAACATCGCGGCGCTGGAGCGCGAGGGCGCGTACCTCGGCGCGTTCTCCGTACCGCGCGCCACCCGGGAGGGCGCACTCTTCCTCGACGCGGTGGCGCACGCCCAGGCGGAGACCCCGGACCGGCCCAGCATCGTGAACGGTTCCATCGCCGCGGCCGTCCGGGGTTCGTTCGGCGACGTGCAGTTCACCACCCGCACCAAGGGCAGCGAGCTCTTCGTGAACCCGCTGATGTCGCTGTGCTTCGCCTTCGACCTGCCGGGCCTGGCCGCCCGCTGCCTCTACCTGGACCTCATCGAGGACACCCAGCTGCTGCGCCAGGTCCATTCCCGGATCGCCGAATTCCGCGAGGAGCTGGTCACCCGCCCGTCGCTGCGCATCCCCCACTGACGGCCAGGGGGGCCGGGGGAGGCCGGACGTTGCTTCGGATGCCACGCGCAAGAACGCCGACGGGGAGCCGGCGCATCGCCGACTCCCCGCTTGGACCAGGCACGTCATACCTGGTGGGCGCCTACTTTCAGCTGCAGCCGCTGGTGGATCCGCAGCCCTCGCAGATGTAGCAGGAGCCGGCGCGCTGCATCTTCGTACCGCAGGAGAAGCACAGCGGGGCGTCGGCGGAGACGCCGAGCTGCATCTCGACCAGTTCGGCGCTGCTGTGCGCCGTCTTCGGGGCCGGGAGGGAGACGGCCGCGACCGGCTTCGGGGCCGAGGGGACGGCGGCCAGCGGGGTCGCCTGCGTCAGGGACTCGGTGTCCAACTCGTCCTCGAGGGGCTCGTAGGAGCCGGTGTCGAGGTGGCGCTGGCGCTCCTCGGCGGAGTGGATGCCGAGGGCCGAGCGGGTCTCGAAGGGCAGGAAGTCGAGCGCCACGCGGCGGAAGATGTAGTCGACGATCGACTGCGCCATCCGCACGTCCGGGTCGTCCGTCATGCCGGCCGGCTCGAAGCGCATGTTCGTGAACTTCGAGACGTAGGTCTCCAGCGGAACGCCGTACTGCAGGCCGACCGAGACGGCGATCGAGAAGGCGTCCATCATGCCCGCGAGGGTCGAGCCCTGCTTGGACATCTTCAGGAAGACCTCGCCCAGACCGTCGTCCGGGTAGGAGTTCGCCGTCATGTAGCCCTCTGCGCCACCGACCGTGAAGGAGGTGGTGATGCCCGGGCGGCCCTTGGGGAGGCGCTTGCGGACGGGGCGGTACTCGATGACCTTCTCGACGGCGGCGCGGATGGTCTCCTCCGTCTTGGCGGTGACCTCCTCCTTCTCCTCCTCCTTCTTCTTGGCGGAGAGGGGCTGGCCGACCTTGCAGTTGTCGCGGTAGATCGCGAGCGCCTTGACGCCCAGCTTCCACGCCTCGAAGTAGATCTCCTCGATCTCCTCGACGGTCGCCGTCTCCGGCATGTTGACCGTCTTCGAGATCGCGCCGGAGATCCAGGGCTGGATCGCGGCCATCATGCGGACGTGACCCATCGCGGAGATGGAACGCTCACCCATGGCGCAGTCGAACACCGAGTAGTGCTCGGCCTTCAGGCCCGGGGCGTCGACGACCACACCGTGCTCGGCGATGTGGGAGACGATCGCCTCGATCTGCTCCTCCTGGTAGCCCAGGCGGCGCAGGGCCTGCGGGACGGTGCCGTTGACGATCTGCATCGAACCGCCGCCGACGAGCTTCTTGAACTTGACCAGGGCCAGGTCCGGCTCGACACCGGTGGTGTCGCAGGACATCGCGAGACCGATGGTGCCGGTCGGCGCGAGGACGGAGGCCTGGGCGTTGCGGAAGCCGTTCTTCTCGCCGAGGCGCAGGACGTCCTGCCAGGCCTCGGTGGCCGCGGCCCAGATGCTGTTGTCCAGGTCGTCGGTGCGCGGCGCGACGCCGTTGGCGTCGGCGTGCTGCTTCATGACGCGCTTGTGCGACTCGGCGTTGCGGGCGTAGCCGTCGTACGGACCGACGATGGCGGCCAGCTCGGCGGAGCGCTTGTACGCGGTACCGGTCATCAGCGAGGTGATCGACGCGGCGAGGGTGCGGCCGCCGTCCGAGTCGTACGCGTGGCCGGTGGCCATCAGCAGGGCGCCGAGGTTGGCGTAGCCGATGCCCAGCTGGCGGAAGGCGCGGGTGTTGTCGCCGATCTTCTGCGTCGGGAAGTCCGCGAAGCAGATGGAGATGTCCATCGCGGTGATGACGAGCTCGACGACCTTGGCGAAGCGCTCGGCGTCGAAGGACTGGTTGCCCTTGCCGTCGTCGTTCAGGAACTTCATGAGGTTGAGCGAGGCGAGGTTGCAGGACGTGTTGTCCAGGTGCATGTACTCGCTGCAGGGGTTGGACGCGGTGATGCGGCCGGACTCGGGGCAGGTGTGCCAGTTGTTGATCACACCGTCGTACTGGATGCCCGGGTCGGCACAGGCCCACGCGGCCTCGGCGAGCTTGCGGAAGAGCGCCTTGGCGTCGACCTTCTCGATGACCTCACCGGTCATGCGGGCACGCAGGCCGAACTCGGTGCCGTTCTCGACGGCCGTCATGAACTCGTCGTTCACGCGGACGGAGTTGTTGGCGTTCTGGTACTGGACGGACGTGATGTCGTCGCCGCCCAGGTCCATGTCGAAGCCCGCGTCGCGCAGGGCGCGGATCTTCTCCTCCTCCTTCACCTTGGTCTCGATGAAGGCCTCGACGTCCGGGTGGTCCACGTCCAGGACGACCATCTTGGCCGCGCGGCGGGTGGCGCCGCCGGACTTGATCGTTCCTGCGGACGCATCGGCGCCGCGCATGAAGGAGACCGGGCCGGAGGCGTTGCCGCCGGAGGAGAGGAGCTCCTTGGAGGAGCGGATGCGGGAGAGGTTCAGGCCGGCGCCGGAGCCGCCCTTGAAGATCATGCCCTCTTCCTTGTACCAGTCGAGGATCGACTCCATGGAGTCGTCGACGGCCAGGATGAAGCAGGCCGAGACCTGCTGCGGCTGGGGCGTACCGACGTTGAACCACACCGGGGAGTTGAAGCTGAAGATCTGGTGCAGGAGGGCGTAGGTGAGCTCGTGCTCGAAGATCTCCACGTCGGCGGGCGACGAGAAGTAGTCGAAGTCCTCGCCGGCCTTCGTGTACGTCTTCACGATCCGGTCGATCAGCTGCTTGAGACCGGTCTCGCGCTGCGGGGTGCCGACCGCGCCCCGGAAGTACTTGCTGGTGACGATATTGACCGCGTTCACCGACCAGAAGTCGGGGAACTCGACGCCACGCTGCTCGAAGTTGACCGAGCCGTCGCGCCAGTTGGTCATGACGACGTCACGGCGCTCCCAGCTCACCTCGTCGTAGGGGTGTACGCCCGGGGTGGTGTGGATGCGCTCGATACGCAGGCCGCCCTTGGCAGCCTTGGTCCCCTTGGCGCGGGAACCACGTGCCGAGCTGCTCGCCGTCTCTGTCATGCCGCTTCCTCCCATATGCGGGCAAAAACGCCCTAAAGTGCCAGCGATATTCCGCGGCACGGTGCTGTGTCTTGTCTCTACGTCTCTTCGCCTGATCAGCCGGCCGTGTCACGGCGCGTGAGCGCCGCGGCACGGGACGTCCGGCTAGTCGGCGGCGGAGGCGGGCACGGGGACCTGGGCGGTCGCCGCGAGCTCGCACTCTTCGGGGCGAGGCCGCGACACGCGGAGTTCCGCGATGGCGGTCTCGAAGTCTTCAAGGGTGTCGAAAGCTTTGTAAACGGACGCGAAGCGCAGGTACGCGACCAGGTCGAGCTCCTGCAACGGGCCGAGTATGGCCAGACCCACATCGTGGGTGGTCAGCTCGGCACTCCCGGTGGCGCGCACCGCCTCCTCGACCCGCTGGCCGAGCTTGGCGAGGGCGTCCTCGGTGACCGGCCGCCCCTGGCACGCCTTGCGCACGCCGGAGATGACCTTGGTACGGCTGAAGGGTTCCGTCACCCCGCTGCGCTTGATCACCATCAGCGAGGCCGTCTCCACCGTCGTGAAGCGACGGGAGCAGTCGGGGCACTGACGGCGCCTGCGGATCGACGTGCCGTCGTCCGTGGTGCGGCTGTCGACGACGCGGCTGTCGGGGTGCCTGCAGAAAGGGCAGTGCATGGTTCCCTCACCCTCCCTCTTGGCACGACTGAATCACCCCACGGAGCCCCTGAACGGCGGAGGCGGACTCCGTCGGGGGCTCGTGCAGCAGCCACCAGCATATGCGATGCCGGGGGCCACGGAAGACCCGAGGACCACAACCTCTGGGTGGCAGCGCTCATCCAACCACTAGATCTTGGGTTGTGGCGGATTTCTACGACCCCGCGTGTCGCGGCGTCCGATGAGCGGACGCGCGGCCTCCCGGTGCCACACTGGACACGGGCCCGGACGGTGGCGATACGACCGGGAAGGGTACCGTAAGCGGCGGATGCAGGGCCGAACCCGCGTTCGGCGAACCGATCGTCCATACACCTCTTGATATGCACACGAAGGACGATCTGCGTTTTTTCACTCGAACGTGTGTTTGGCGCAACCTTTCGAAAGCAACTACCGTTGTCCAGCTAGGGAGAACATTTCGAGAGGGGCCGACGTGACCACCACCGCAGACAGTGCCGCCATCACTGCCCAGAACCGCTCCCAGAGCCAGAGCCGACTCGAGCCGGTGCATGCCATGAACGACGCAAACCTGAACCCGGATGCGGAGCCCGTAGTACGCCCCGCACGCTCGCTGCCAGGTCGACCTCCAGGCATCCGCGCCGACAGCTCCGGGCTCACGGACCGGCAGCGGAGGGTCATCGAGGTCATTCGCGACTCCGTCCAGCGGCGGGGTTACCCGCCGTCCATGCGGGAGATCGGCCAGGCCGTCGGCCTGTCCAGCACGTCGTCGGTCGCCCACCAGCTGATGGCCCTGGAGCGCAAGGGCTTCCTGCGCCGCGACCCGCACCGCCCCCGGGCCTACGAGGTGCGCGGCTCCGACCAGCCGAGCTCGCAGCCCACGGACACGACGGGCAAGCCCGCCGCCTCCTACGTTCCCCTGGTCGGCCGGATCGCGGCCGGCGGCCCGATCCTCGCCGAGGAGTCGGTCGAGGACGTGTTCCCGCTCCCCCGCCAGCTGGTCGGTGACGGTGAGCTCTTCGTCCTCAAGGTCGTCGGCGACTCGATGATCGAGGCAGCCATCTGTGACGGCGACTGGGTCACGGTCCGTCGCCAGCCCGTCGCGGAGAACGGCGACATCGTCGCCGCGATGCTCGACGGCGAGGCCACCGTCAAGCGTTTCAAGCGCGAGGACGGCCACGTCTGGCTCCTCCCGCACAACGCCGCCTACCAGCCGATCCCCGGCGACGAGGCGACCATCCTCGGCAAGGTCGTCGCGGTACTGCGCCGGGTCTGACCCGCCGCCCCCATTCAGCCCCCGGGATCCACTGCGCCGGTCCCGGGGGTTGTTTCATGCCCGGGGACCGGCGGGCGGGCTCGGCCGGCCGGCCCCGGAAGCAGGGAGAGCCGTACGACGGAAGGCCTCGCGGGTTACTTGCCGTCGGCCTTGGCCGTCGCGTCGATCGCCGCCAGGGAGCGGCGGACCTGGTTGCGGTCCGTGGTGTACCAGAAGTCCGGCAGCGTGGCCCGCAGGAAGCTCCCGTACCGGGCCGTGGCCAGCCGGGGGTCGAGGACCGCCACGACACCCCGGTCACCCGAGGCCCGTACGAGACGACCCGCACCCTGGGCCATGAGCAGCGCGGCATGCGTGGCCGCGACGGCCATGAAGCCGTTGCCGCCGTGCTCCTCCACCGACTTCTGGCGGGCGCTCATCAGAGGGTCGTCGGGGCGCGGGAACGGGATCCGGTCCATGATCACGAGCTGGCAGCTGGGGCCGGGCACGTCCACGCCCTGCCAGAGGGACAGCGTCCCGAACAGGCAGGTCTTCGGGTCGGCGGCGAAGGATTTGATCAGCTCGCCGAGGGTTTCCTCGCCCTGGAGCAGGATCGGGTTGTCGAGTCGGCCGCGCAGTTCCTCGGCGGCCGCCTTGGCGCCGCGCATGGAGGAGAAGAGACCGAGGGTGCGGCCGCCGGCCGCCTCGATCAGCTCGGCGAGCTCGTCCATCATGTCGCCGCGGGTTCCCTCGCGGCCCGGCGTGGCCAGATGCTTGGCGACGTAGAGGATGCCCTGCTTCGGGTAGTCGAAGGGCGAGCCGACGTCGAGCCCCCGCCAGACGGGGACGTCGTCCCCCTCGACGCCCTCGGGGGACAGCCCCAGGGAGGCCGCGACCCCGTTGAAGTCGCCGCCCAGCTTGAGGGTGGCGGAGGTCAGCACCACGGAGCGGTCCTCGAACAGCTTCTCGCGCAGCAGGCCGGACACCGACAGCGGGGCGACCCGGAGGGTGGCGCCGAAGCGGTCGTGGCGCTCGTACCAGACGACGTCGTACTCGGAGCCGTTGGTGATCCGCTCCGCCACCCCGTGGATGCTCTCCACTGCGGCCAGCGCCTGCTTGCGCACGGCGTCCTCGTCGTGGACGGACTTGTCCCGCGTCGCACCGATCGCCGAGATCACATTGCGTGCGGCGTCCCGCAGGGACATCAACGCATAGCCCAGGTCCTCGGGGACCTGCTCCAGCCGGCCCGGGAGCGCCAGCTCCATGACCCGCTCGAAGGATTCGGCGGCGGTCTGCAGGGAGTCGGCGGTCTTCTCGTCGACCAGCTTGGCCGCACGCTTCACGGCACGGTTGACCTGCCCCGGGGTGAGCTCACCGGTGGCGACCCCGGTCACCCGGGAGACCAGCTCGTGGGCCTCGTCCACGATCAGGACCTCGTGCTGCGGGAGCACCGGGGCCCCCTCGATGGCGTCGATGGCCAGCAGTGCGTGGTTGGTGACGACCACGTCCGCGAGCTTGGCCCGCTCGCGGGCGGCCTCCGCGAAGCACTCGGCGCCGTACGCGCACTTCGTCGCACCCAGGCACTCGCGTGAGGAGACGGAGATCTGCGACCAGGCCTTGTCCGAGACGCCCGGGGTCAGGTCGTCGCGGTCGCCGGTCTCCGTCTCGTCCGCCCAGTCGCGCATCCGCAGCAGGTCCTGGCCGAGCTTGCTCGTGGGAGCGGCCGCCTCGAACTGGTCGAAGAGGCCGTCCTCCTCGTCCTGTGGAGCACCCTCGTGCAGGCGGTGCAGGCACAGGTAGTTGGACCGGCCCTTGAGCATGGCGAACTGCGGACGGCGGCGCAGCTGCGGATGCAGTGCGTCCACGGTCCGGGGCAGGTCGCGCTCGACCAGCTGCCGCTGGAGGGCGAGGGTCGCCGTGGCGACGACCACGCGCTCGCCGTGGGCGAGGGCCGGCACCAGGTAGCCGAGGGACTTGCCGGTGCCGGTACCGGCCTGGATGAGCCGGTGGGAGTTGTCGTCGATCGCTTCGGCGACGGCTTCGGCCATGGCCACCTGGCCGGGGCGCTCCGTACCGCCGACGGCGGAGACGGCGGCGTGCAGCAGGTCGGGGAGGGAGGGCTTCGTCATAGCACTGCCAACCCTACGGGGCCGCACTGACAGCGAGCGCACCGGCGAGGAATCATGGCCGGTGCAAGGGGTTGGGGACGGTGCCGTGCTGCACCGCGTGCGGCCGGTCGGCGCGGTCGCGGTAGCCGTCCTCGTAGAGCCGGTTCCGGTTGAGGCAGAGCCGTCCGATGCGTTCGCCGAGCAGGTCGAAGAGCTCGTAGCGGTCCTTGAGCTCGGGGAAGCGGGCCTGGTGGCGCAGGATCTCCGCCCGTACGAGCGACCAGAACTCGTCCTCCGGGACGCCCAGGCGGTCCTCGCACAGGGCCGAGAGGTACCGGAAGACGCCGACGAAGAGACCGGAGTGGATGAACTGGGGCAGGAAGTCGGCGGGCTCGGTGAGCAGGACCGCCCGGACCTCGTCGGGCAGGGACGCCAGCTCGGGCAGCGGTTCGTCGCTGATGTTGACGTCGTCCACGAAGTCCTTGACCGCGAGGCGGACCGGCACGTCGTGCTCGTCGAAGATCACGACGGCGTTCTCGCCGTGCGGGGAGAAGACGGTGCCGTAGCGGTAGAGGAAGTGGAGCAGTGGGGGCAGGAGGGCGGCGAAGAGGCGCTGCAGCCAGACGGTGGGTGTCAGCCCGGACCGGGCGACGAGCTCGGCGGTGAAGGACCGGCCGCGCGGATCGGTGTGCAGCAGGGAGGCGAGCGTGCGGGCACGCTCGCCGGGTGCCAGCAGGCCGGTGAGCGGCTCGCGCCAGATCGCGCCGAGGAGCTCCTTGTACTGGTACGGGACCTCGGGGAGTACGTCGTAGACGGGGTGGCGGACGGAGACGGAGGCGACCTCGCCGAGGAGGACGACCCGGCATTTGTCGCGGAGGAAGGGGTCGCCGTCGCGGAGGGAGTGGATCCAGGCGGTGACGGCGGGGGCGGCGAGCGCGAGGTCGCTGGGCAGTCCGCGCCAGACCATGGTGTTGAAGACGGACAGCGGGAGTTTGACGCTGTGGCGGTCGGGTCGGCTGAGGTTGAGGAAGGTGCGGACCGACTGCTGCGGGAGCCGTACGTCGGGATCCGCGGGGAGCGGCACCAGCGCGCCGGAGGCGAGGGCGGGGGCGAAGAGGGGGAGGACGACCTCGTCCCACTGCCAGGGGTGGACCGGGAGATAGAGGTAGTGGAGCGGGTCGAGGCCGCGGTCGCGCAGGCACTGGTCGAAGGTGGCGCGGGTGACGGGGCCGAGCTCGGCGGTGTAGAGGCGGGCGGGGTCCTCCAGGCCGGCGGTGCCGCGGTAGGTGGCGAGCGAGGTGTGGGCGGCGAGCCAGGGCAGCCGCTGGCGGGTGCGGGCCTCGGGGGCCCAGGCCGCGGTGTCGGAGGCGGAGAGTCCGATGCGGCCCTTGTTGGGGACGAGCCAGGGGTGGCCGGTCTGGTGGCCTTCCAGGGAGGCGTAGTCGAGGTCGGCGAGGACGTCGGCGGTGAGTGCGGTGTGGTCGAGCCGGGCGTCGGCGGCGAGGGTGGCGCTCAGTTCGCGGACGAGGTGGCCGAGGGTGGGTCCGTCGAGGCCGAGGAGGGTGCGGGCCCGGATGAGGAAGGAGTACGGGTCGCCGAAGGCGGTCGGGTTCCCGAGGTCTCCCGCCCCGGCCGATGAAGGCTGCCCGGCCGGCGAGGCCGGTCCGGTCGGCGTGGCCGGTCCGGCCGGCGAGGCCGGTCCGGCCGGCGAGGCCGGTCCGGCCGGCGAGGCCGGTCCGGCCGGCGAGGGCAGCCCGGTCGGCGAGGGCAGCCCGGTCGTCGGGGGTGCCGGCGGGGTGAGGGTGATGGTGTCCGGGGTGACGTGCCAGCTGCCGTACGAGCGGCGGCGGGCGCGGAAGCCGAGGATGCTGCCGTCGTCGAGGGTGAGGGTCCAGGCGTCGCCGGCGGCGACCGGGGTGGGGACGGGGCGGATGATCTCCTCGTAGGCGAATTCGCCGAGCATCTTGGCGAGGAGCCGACGAGCGGCGAAGTCCCATGTCGTGCGGTTGAGTTCGGGCGGCGTGCACGGGTGCTGGGGTGAGGGTGGCACAGCCGGTTCGGCCGCGTCGGGGACTGTGGGGAAGTTCGGCACGGGGCTCCTCGGTGATCGGGAACTTTGCTTCGTCACGCAGAGTTATCGAAGTGAGAGGTGCGAAGCTGCCGACGAGGGTCGGGGCTTGCGGGGCGGCACTCAGAGGAGATTGCGCAGCACCCGCTCCCGGACCATCAGGGCGGCCCGCTTCTCGGGAAGGTCGATTTCCGCGTAACAGCGGAAACCAGAGCTCAGGAAGGCCGATACGGAGGGGGTGTTGCGGATGTCCGGTTCCGCGACGATGCGTGTGCAGCGGGGGCGGTTGCCGAGGACGAGGTCGGCGACGGCGCGCAGCAGAGCCGTTCCCAGTCCGCGGCCGCGGTTCGTGCCGTCTCCGATGAGCAGGTGGATACCCGTGTCGTGGGGGCGCGCCGGGTAGTGCCCGGAGAGCGGGTCGAGGTCGGCCCGGTAGATCTCCCAGTAGCTCATCGGCGTGCCGTCGAGGAGGCCGAGGCAGGGGATGCTGCGGCCGTCGCCGTCGAGCTGGGCCGACAGGTGCGCGGCGGTGACCGCGGCGGGGCCGGCGAGCTCCCAGTAGGCGGCCACCTCGGTGTCGTTCATCCAGCCGGTGAGGAGCTCCAGGTCACGGACCGGCCGTACGGGTTCGAGGCGGAAGGCTCCGACGGGTGTGGTGACGCTGCCCCAGGTGGCGGGGGAGTCGAGCAGGTCGGCCTCGGCGAGCAGCGGCAACAGGGTGGCGTCGAGGCGCGGCACGCGCCGTTCGCGCCTTCCTTCGGATCCTTCCGCGACGCCGGTGGCGGCGCGGGGGTCACGGGCGTCGCGGACTGATCCGGCGGCGGGGGCTGTGGTGTCGGTGGAGCGCATCGGGGGCTCTTCTCCGCGTCGGCGCCGACGCGTCAATCGTGAAGGGGGTTGGTGATGGTGACGTAGACGGACTGGGTGTCGACGGGGCCGACCAGCTCGTCGAGTCCGCCGAGGCGGGTGAGGAGATTCGCCTTGCAGCGCAGGGTGGGTGAGTCGAGGAGCCGGGTGGGGAGCGGGCCGAGGCCTGCGGCCTTGGCGAGGAAGCGGCGGAAGGCGGCGAGGAGGACGCGTTCGTCCGCGAGTCGCTGGGATCCGAAGGCTCCGATGAGGCCGAGCACGTTGTTGATGCCGAGGTAGTAGGCGAAGCGTTCGTCGGTGACGGCGTCGGAGACGAAGGTGTCGCTGGCGCTTCCGATGCCGGGGAGCCGGTGCTCCAGTTCCGTGCGGCGGGATTCGCGGAAGTAGTAGCCCTGGTTGTCGCGGTAGCGGCCGCCGGTCGGCCAGCCGGCCGGGTCGAGGAGCACCAGGGTGTTCTGCTGGTGCGCTTCGAGGGCGATACCGGCGAGCGCGTCGAAGGCGAGGACCGGCAGGACCACGTGGTCGAGATAGCGCAGGAACCACTCGGCGGCGACGGCGGACGTGCTGTGTCCGGTGGCGGTGGCGAGGCCGGTGACGAGTTCGGCGAGGCGGGAGCTCATGGTGGTCCGGCCGGGCCACGGGCGGGGAGCGGTGAGTGCGGCGATGCAGACGGGGTCGTCGCCCGGGCGGAAGGGGTTGTGGCGCAGCAGGGCGTCGAGGCCTGGGACGGGTGTGCCGTCCGGGGCGTCGACGGCGACCCAGGCGGGGTCGCGGACGATGTCGAAGCGGGGGTGGGATGCCTGCCACTGCTCGGCGAGGCCGGTGCGGAGCAGCCGGTGCACCTCGACGCCGCGGTGGAGTTCCTTGCGGAGGTTCTCGCGGCGGGAGTTGGTGATGCGCAGGCCCAGGGAGAGCTTGAGCATCGCGGGGGCGCCCGGGCGGTGGACGGTGCGGACGGAGGAGGTGGGGTACCAGGGCTCGCCGTGCGGGCCCAGGTCGTGCAGGAGTCCCGCGTCGCGGAGGGCGGTGACGGCGGGGCGCTGGAGCAGGTCGCGGGCCTGCCAGGGGTGCAGGGGAAGAGGGGTGGTGCCGTGGGGCAGGGGGAGCCCGGGAGCGAGTCGGCCGAGGAGCTGTGGTGCGGAGACGGGGCGGCCGCTCTCGGTCCAGGCCGATTCGCTCGCGAGGGCGGCGGGGGCGATCGCGAACCAGTGCAGGGGGAAGGAGCCGTGGAGTTCGGGTGAGTAGCGGCGCGCTTCGGCCTCGGAGAGTCCTTCGCGGCTCTTCGGGTCGGGCTGGAGGGGGTGGCCGAGCAGGAGTGACTGTTCGGCGGTGAGGAAGCGGTCCCCTCTGACGGGTGCCGGGCCGGTGGGGCGTTCTCGCCGGTCGGCGATGAACTCGGCGGTACGGCGGACCGAGTCGGCCACCCGGCCGACGAGGTCGGCGGCGCCGCGGCCTCCGCTCGAGCCCTCACGGGCGATGAGCGCGGCGACGGTGACGGCGTCGAGCGGGGGCGCGGCGGCGGTCGTGCCTTCGAGCCGGACGGCACCGAAGCGGTGCCAGCCGGAGTGGGACCAGTGGCGGACGGGGACGAGCAGGGCGGTACCGGAGGCGGGAAGGGGGATGCGCAGGGGGCTTCCGGCGGGGCCGTCGGGGCGGCCGAGTCCGGATTCCCGGACCCAGCAGCGGAGCAGGTTCTCCACCGACGCTGCCTCGGCGGCGACGGCCGGGTCGGGGTGGTTCAGGAGGTCGGGCAGTGTGGTCGGCTCCAGCCGCAGGGGGCTCGTCCACCCGAGGCGGGGCCGGGGCGTGCCGTCCTTCTGCCGGGGCACGGTGGCCGTTGCACCGTTGGCGGTCGCGGGGAACTGCTCGGCCGGTGCGGCGGCGGACATGCCCGCCGGGCCCGTCGGCGCGTGCCCCGCGATGGCGCCGGCGGCGTGGTCCGGCGTGGCGGCCGGGGGCGGGGGCGGCGTCGGTGCCTCCCCGGCGGGCAGGGGCCGGGGAGGCGAGGTGACCGTACGTTCCGGGCCCTTCGCCTCGGGCACGTCCGGCCGGGGCTGCGGGGACGGCAGCTCGGCGGATTCCCGTACGGGGGCCGCGGTGCCCGACGGCGATGACGGCTGCCCCGGGGCGGCGGCTCCGGGGTCCGGCAGCGGAACCAGCTGCGGGTGCGGTTGGGCCGGCTCCGACGGTGGGGCGGGGCGGTCGGGAACCGCGGCCGCGGGTGTGGGGTCCGGCTGGGTCTCGGTGGTGGGCGTGGACTGGTGCGGGTCTGCCATCGCGGGTCCTCGGGGGTGCGGGTCAGTGGGTCCGGCGGGCGGCGGCCGGAATGGCGTCGGCGAGACGGTCGAGGACCGCCGCGGCCTGCTCGTCGGTCAGGGTCAGCGGGGGAAGGAGGCGGACCACGGCGCCGTGGCGGCCGCCGAGTTCGACGATCAGGCCGCGGTCCAGGCACTCCTGGCGGACGGCGGCGGCCAGGGCCGGTGCGGCGTCCCCGGTGTCGGGATCGACGAGTTCGACGCCGATCATCAGGCCCCGGCCCCGTACGTCCCCGATGCAGGGGTGGCCGCAGGCCAGGCCCCGCAGGGCCGCCAGCATCCGCTCCCCCAGCACGGCGGCGCGCTCGGCGAGCCGGTTCTCGCGTACGAAGGCGAGCGTGGCGGTACCGGCGGCCATGGCGAGCTGGTTGCCGCGGAAGGTGCCCGCGTGCGCCCCGGGGGCCCAGACGTCCAGCTCGGCCCGGTACACGATCACCGCGAGCGGCAGGCTTCCGCCGATCGCCTTCGAGAGGACCATCACGTCGGGCACGACCCCGCTGTGGTCGACCCCCCAGAAGGCGCCGGTCCGGCCGACCCCGGTCTGCACCTCGTCCGCGATCAGCGGGATCCCCCGCGCCGCGGTGATCTCGCGCATCCGGCGCAGCCAGCTGTCCGGGGCGGGGATCACGCCGCCCTCGCCCTGCACGGGTTCGACGATCATGCCGGCGGGGGCGGGCACCCCGCCCTTCGGGTCGTCCAGCAGGTTCTCTGTCCAGCGCGCGGACAGTTCGGCGCCCTCGGGACCGCCCACGCCGAACGGGCAGCGCAGGTCCTGCGGGTACGGCAGCCGGGTCACCCGTACCTCCGGTGCGCCACCGGAGGCGTCCAGGGCCCCGGCGGTCATGCCGTGGTAGGCCCCGGTGAAGGCGAGCAGCCCGGGGCGGCCGGTCGCGGTGCGCACCAGTTTGAGGGCGGCCTCGACCGCGTCCGTACCGGCCGGGCCGCAGAACTGGATGCGGGCGTCGGCGGCCAGCGCGGGCGGCAGGTTGGCGAACAGCTCGGTGGTGAAGCCGTCCTTGACCGGGGTCGCGAGGTCCAGCACGTGCAGCGGGGCCCCCGAGTCGAGGACTCCCCTGATGGCTTCGAGCACCACCGGGTGGTTGTGTCCGAGGGCGAGCGTGCCTGCACCGGAGAGGCAGTCGAGGTAACGGCGGCCGTCGGCGCCCTCGATGGTCAGTCCGCGGGCCCGCACCGGGACGATGGGCAGGGAGCGCGCGTACGTCCGCGCCGCGGACTCGCGCTGCGCCTGCCTGCGCAGGATGCCCTCGGGGACTTCCGTACCGGCCGGGGCGCCGGTCGGGGCACCGCGCCCGCCCGGGCCGCCCGGACCGGCCACCCGGTTCCCCTGCGGCGGCACTTGCGGCGGGATCTCTGCCGCGGCCGCCGCCGCGGCCGGCTCGGTGACAGCCACGAGTGTCGGTCCTCCCGCACTGATTGCTCTTCCGGATTGCGTCTCGAACATGAACGCTGCTCCCCCATCCCCCGTACGTACCAACGACGGTGACGGCGACCGATCACGGGTCGGCTCAAGATCCTTGTTCCTCAAGGGACGAGCGTCAGGAACCACGGCCCCGGGCTGTGTCGTCCTCGGCGACAGCGGCATAGTGGTGAGCTGCATCCACTCCTCGAACTCCCAGGGGGACGAAAGACATGCGACGGAACCGACCGGTCACCGCGATAGTGTGCGCGGCCACGCTCGCGCTGACCGCGGCTGCCTGCGGCCCCGGCGACGGGGAGGCCGGCGGCGACGCCAAGCCGACCGTCGCGGCGAGCCTTCCCGGCCAGGACGGGATCAAGATCCCGGACCAGCTCAAGGACAAGCTCAAGGAGCACGGAATCGACCTGGAGAAGTGGAAGGGGGGTGAGTGGAAGAACTGGAAGAGAGAGGACTGGCTCCGCGAGGCGGGCGACTACGTCAACCCGATCATCGAGGACCTCTGGGACCCCGACCGCATGCGTGACGCCGAGCAGCCCCAGCGTCCCTCCGTCGACCCGGACGCGGGCAAGGACCAGGGCGTCACCGACCCGACTCCGGTGCCGGTGACGGCCAAGCAGGCCACCGCGCCCTACAACCGGAGCGTTCCGGAGTCCGGCAAGGTCTTCTTCGACGGCCCCGAGGGCTCCATGGTCTGCTCCGCGACCGTGGTCAAGGACCCGGCCCGCCCCGGCAAGTCGAACATGGTCTGGACTGCGGGCCACTGCGTGCACGCGGGCAAGGCCGGCGGCTGGTACCGCAACATCGCCTTCGTCCCGTCCTACAACAACGCGGGCAAGCCGGCGGCGCAGCTCAAGGGCGCGCCCCGTTCGCAGGTGGCCCCGTTCGGCGTCTGGTGGAGCGACTGGGCGCAGACCTCCGACCAGTGGATCGCGACCGGCGGTCCGACCGGCGGCGCGGGTGCCCCGTACGACTTCGCCGTGCTGCACGTGACGCCCGAGAAGGGCAGCGGCAAGTCGCTGGAGGAGACGGTCGGTTCGGCGCTCCCCGTGGAGTTCAACGCCCAGGCCGTGCCGAAGGTCGCGGGCATCACGGCGACGGGCTACCCGGCGGCGGCTCCGTTCGACGGTCAGCGCGCCTTCCAGTGCACGGACAGGCCGGGCCGGCTCTCCCTGAAGGCGAACGACCCGGTGATGTACCGCATCGGCTGCACGATGACCGGCGGTTCCTCGGGCGGCGGCTGGGTCGCGGCGGGCGCCGACGGCAGGCCGGCACTGGTGTCGAACACCTCGATCGGCCCGGCCAAGGCGGGCTGGCTCGCCGGACCGCGGCTGGGTCCGGAGGCGAAGGGCGTCTTCGACGCCGTCAGCGGCAAGTTCAAGTAACCCCTGCCGCACTGCGCGCGCATGACCGGGCACCGGAGCTCAAGCCGTAGCCAGAGCCCGAAGCCATAGCCCGAACTGGAGTCGGAGCCGGAGCCCGGACCGACGACGGAGGCCCCCCTGCGGTGCAGGGGGGCCTCCGTCGTCACACCGTCAAACCGGTGCTCAGCGCTTCGCGAGCGCGTACGGCGCCAGGTCCGCCGCCAGTTCCTGGTGGACCCGCGCCTTGAGCAGGGTGCCGTCCGGGGTGTGCTCCTCGGAGATCACCTCGCCCTCGGCGTGCGCCTTGGCCACCAGCGAGCCGCGGGTGTACGGCACCATGGCCTCCACCTCGACCTCGGGCCGCGGCAGCTCGGAGTCGATGAGCGCGAGGAGCTCCTCGATGCCCATGCCCGTGCGCGCCGAGACGGCGATCGAGTGCCGCTCGATCCGCAGCAGCCGCTGCAGGACGAGCGGATCCGCGGCGTCCG
Organism: Streptomyces sp. NBC_01232; assembly: GCF_035989885.1. Lineage (GTDB taxonomy): Bacteria > Actinomycetota > Actinomycetes > Streptomycetales > Streptomycetaceae > Streptomyces. The sequence goes on along the minus strand of NZ_CP108518.1, from coordinate 6,078,217 downwards.
CCTTGTTGATCACGACGATCTCGGGCACGTTCACCGCGCCGACCTCGCGGATCACCTCGCGTACCGCCGCCAGCTGCTCCTCCGGCGCCGGGTGCGAACCGTCCACGATGTGCAGGATGAGGTCGGAGTCGCCGACCTCTTCCATCGTGGAGCGGAAGGCCTCGACCAGGTGGTGGGGCAGGTGCCGGACAAAGCCGACCGTGTCGGCCAGGGTGTAGATCCGGCCGCTCGGCGTCTCGGCCCGGCGCACGGTCGGGTCGAGGGTGGCGAACAGTGCGTTCTCCACCAGCACGCCCGCGCCCGTGAGGCGGTTGAGCAGCGAGGACTTGCCCGCGTTGGTATAGCCGGCGATGGCGACCGAGGGCACCTTGTTGCGGCGCCGTTCCTGCCGCTTGATGTCACGGCCGGTCTTCATCTCCGCGATCTCCCGGCGCATCTTCGCCATCTTTTCGCGGATCCGTCGCCGGTCGGTCTCGATCTTGGTCTCACCGGGGCCTCGGGTGGCCATGCCGCCACCGCCGCCGCCACCCATCTGCCGGGACAGCGAGGCACCCCAGCCACGCAGCCGCGGCAGCATGTACTGCATCTGCGCGAGCGCGACCTGCGCCTTGCCCTCTCGGGACTTGGCGTGCTGGGCGAAGATGTCGAGGATCAGGGCGGTCCGGTCGACCACCTTGACCTTGACGACGTCCTCGAGCGCGATGAGCTGGCCGGGGCTGAGCTCACCGTCGCAGACGACGGTGTCGGCGCCGCTCTCCATGACGATGTCACGCAGCTCGCGCGCCTTGCCCGAACCGATGAAGGTGGCCGGGTCCGGCTTGTCACGGCGCTGGATCACGCCGTCGAGTACGAGGGCACCCGCGGTCTCGGCGAGCGCGGCGAGCTCCGCGAGGGAGTTCTCCGCGTCGTTCACCGTGCCGGAGGTCCAGACACCGACGAGCACGACGCGCTCGAGGCGCAGCTGCCGGTACTCGACCTCGGTGACGTCTTCGAGCTCGGTGGAGAGGCCGACCACGCGGCGCAGGGCCGCGCGCTCGGAGCGTTCGAGCTGCTCGCCGTCCCGGTCTCCGTCGATCTCGTGGCTCCAGGCGACGTCCTCTTCCATCAGGGCATCGGCCCGAAGGCTCTCGGTGAAGCTCTGCGAGTCCCGCACGTCCTGTGCGTCCCGCTCGTCCTGGGAAGGGGAAGAAGAGGAGGTCATTGGATCCTTACGTCGATTCGAATAGCAGTGCCACGTTAACTGTCACGTCCAACGTGTCACACCGCCGGGGGATTCCCCGCGCGGCCCCGTCGATGGTGACATGCCCGCTCCTCGCCGGTCACACGCTTTATCGGGCCTTCCCGCCCTACGCGCCCTTGCCGGGGGCGGCCTGCCCGGAGGCCGCTCTGCCGCCGGAGGCCTGCCCGGCGGCCGCCTTCCCGCTCCACTCCGGGTGCCCCGGCATCGGCGGGGTCGTGGTCCCGTACAGCCAGGGCTGCAGGAAGGCCGTGAGGTCCCGGCCCGCCTCCTGCGAGGCCAGACGTACGAAGTCGGCCGTGCCCGCGACCCCGTCCCGGTTCTCCGTGACCCAGCGGCGCTCGATGCGGTCGAAGGCCGGGGCGCCGATCTCCTGCCGCAGCGCGTAGAGGATCAGCGCGGACCCGTCGTAGACCACCGGCCGGAACAGACCGATCTTCTCGCCGGGCGCGGCGGCCTTCGGGGCGGCCGGGGGGCCGCCCGCCGCCCGCCACTGGTCGGAGCGCTGGTACGCCTCGCGCATGCGCCGCTCCAGGGAGTACTTGCCGAGTCCGTCCGCGTACAGGGCCTCGTACCAGGTGGCGTGTCCCTCGTTCAGCCACAGGTCGGACCAGGTCCGCGGGGTGACGCTGTCACCGAACCACTGGTGGGCGAGCTCGTGGACCATCACGGACTCGACGTACCAGTCGGGGTAGCCCTCGCCCGAGAACAGATTGCTCTCGAACAGCGAGAGGGTCTGCGTCTCCAGCTCGAAGCCGGTCGTCGCCCGCGCGATCAGCACCCCGTAGTTCTCGAAGGGGTAGCGGCCGACCCGCTCCTCCATCCATTCGATGTGTCCCGCGGTCTTCTTCAGCCAGGGGTCCAACCGCTGCCGGTCCTGGGCGGGCACCACGTCGCGCAGCGGCAGCCCGTGCGGTCCGGTGCCGTGCACGACCTCGGAGCGGCCCACCGAGACCTGGGCCAGCTCGGTGGCCATGGGGTGCCGGGTCCGGTACGTCCAGGTCGTGGTGGGGCCGAGCCGCAGGGCGGGGGCCACCGGCTCGCCGTTGGCGACGGCCGTGAGACCGGCCGGGGCGGTGATCCGGAAGGTGAAGAACGCCTTGTCGGCGGGGTGGTCGTTGCAAGGGAAGACGCGGTGCGCGGCGTCCGCCTGGTTGGCCATGGCCAGGCCGTCCTCCGTGGGCACCCAGCCGCCGTCCCCGCGTCCGCGCGGGTCGCTGGTGTGCCGAATGGTGATCCGCAGGGGCATGTTGCCGGCCACCGCGCGCGCGGGCGTCAGTACGAGGTCCTCCCCCACGCTGTCGAACTGCGCCGGCTCCCCGTTGACCTCGGCGGACGCCACCTTGCCGTGGGTGAAGTCCAGGTTGATGCGCTCCAGCCGCTCCGTGGCCCGGGCGTCGATGACGGTGACCGCGTCGAGGGGGCTCAGATTGTCCTTGTAGGCGAAGGACAGGTCGTACGAGAGGACGTCGTAGCCGGGGTTCCCGAGCTCCGGGAAGAGCCGGTCGCCGATGCCCAACGCCGTCGGCGGGGGCAGTACGGCGGCGACGAGGGTGAGGGAGGCCGCGGCGAGCAGGGCGGCGCGCAGGCGGGGGGAGGAGAGCTGCATCCACCACCGCTTACCAGCGCCCGCCACGCGGCCGCGTACGACGCGCGACGGTTCCACCCGAACGGGGCCTTCCGGAGCCGTACCGGCCTACGCCGGGCTGACGCCACGACCGCGCCGGGCCGGCGTCGCGACCGCTGCGGGCCGACGGCTGACCGACCCACGGCCGGCAGTCCGAGCGACCGGCTGACCGACCCACCGACGGGCAGTCCGAGCGACCGGCTGACCGACCCACCGACGGGCAGTCCGAGCGACTGGCCTGACCGGCTGACAGACCGCAGTCCGACCGGCCCGGCTACACCCGGCTGACGTCGTACACGCCCGGCACGTCCCGCATCGCCCGCATCAGCGCCGGCAGCCCGGCCGCGTCGGGCAGCTGCAGGGTGTAGCTGTGCCGGACCCGCTGCTCGACCGGGGGCTCCACGGTCGCGGAGACCACCTCGACCCCCTCACGGGCGATGGCCTCGGTCAGGTCGGCCAGCAGGTGCGGGCGGCCGAACGATTCAGCGAGCAGGGTGACCCGGCAGTCCGCCGTGGCCCGCCAGTGCACGGCCACGGAGGTGCGCCCGACCGCGCGCATCTGTGCCACCGCGGCGCAGTGGATGCGGTGCACGGTGACGGCCCCGCCGCGGACCAGGAAGCCGGCGACGGCGTCGGGCGGCACCGGGGTGCAGCACCCGGCCAGGCGCACGGTGGCGTCCGGCAGATCCGCGACCGCGTTGCCCCCGCCGCCGCGGGCCCCGACCACCGACAGCGGCGCCCGGGCGGCGGAGGTCGTGGCCATGGCCCGGTCGGGATGGGATTCGAGCCAGCTGCTGATGGCGATCCGGGCGGCGGGGGTCCGCGCGTGGTCCAGCCACTCGACGGCGGGTCCGGAGGAGGCGTCCTGCGCGAGCAGCAGCTGAAGGGTGTCCCCGTCGGACAGCGGGGAGGACAGGGAGGTGAGGCGCCCGTTGACCCGGGCGCCGATACAGCCGTGGGCCGCCTCGCCGTGCTGCGCGTAGGCGGCGTCGATACAGCTCGCGCCGGCCGGCAGGCCCAGGGTGCCCCCGTCGGCCCGGAACACGGTGATCTCCCGGTCCTGGGCCAGCTCCGCCCGGAGCACGGTCCAGAAGGTGTCGGGGTCGGGCGCGGACTGCTGCCAGTCGAGCAGCCGGGACAGCCAGCCGGGCCGCGTGGGGTCCACGCGCTCCTCGTCCGGGTCGGCGGCCGCGTCGGGAGTCGCGGTGGCGTACGGATTGCCGAGGGCGACCACGCCGGCCTCGGCCACGCGGTGCATCTGCCGGGTCCGCACGATGACCTCGGCGACGTAGCCCTCGGGCGTGGCGACGGCGGTGTGCAGCGACTGGTACAGGTTGAACTTCGGGGTGGCGATGAAGTCCTTGAACTCCGAGATGACCGGGGTGAAGCAGGTGTGGAGTTCGCCGAGCACGGCGTAGCAGTCGGCGTTCTCGCCGACGAGGACGAGGACGCGGCCGAAGTCGGAGCCGCGCAGCTCGCCGCGGGTGCGGGCGATGCGGTGCACGGAGACGAAGTGCCGTGGCCGTACCTGTACTTCGGCGGCGATGCCGGCGTCGCGCAGCACGCCGCGCACGGAGTCGGCGATGGCCGGCAGGGGGTCGCTCTCGCCCGCGTGGGCGGCGATGAGCGCGCGGGTGCTCTCGTACTCCTCGGGGTGCAGGATCGCGAAGACGAGGTCTTCCAGCTCGGTCTTGAGGGCCTGGACGCCCAGCCGCTCGGCCAGCGGGATGAGGACGTCGCGGGTGACCTTGGCGATGCGCGCCTGCTTCTCGGGGCGCATCACGCCCAGGGTGCGCATGTTGTGCAGCCGGTCGGCGAGTTTGATGGACATGACGCGGACGTCGTTGCCGGTGGCGACGAGCATCTTGCGGAAGGTCTCGGGTTCGGCGGCGGCGCCGTAGTCGATCTTCTCCACCTTGGTGACGCCGTCGACGATGAAACAGACCTCGTCGCCGAACTCCGCCCGGACCTGGTCGAGGGTCACGTCGGTGTCCTCGACGGTGTCGTGGAGCAGAGAGGCCGTCAAGGTGGTTGTCTCGGCGCCGAGTTCGGCGAGGATCAGGGTGACGGCGAGTGGATGTGTGATGTACGGCTCACCACTTTTTCGCATCTGGCCGCGGTGCGAGGTCTCCGCGAGGAGGTACGCGCGGCGCAGAATGGACAAATCAGCGTCCGGATGGTGGGCGCGATGCGCCTCGGCGACGTGTCCGATGGCGTCCGGGAGCCTGTCCCTGGACGTCGGCCCGAGCAGGGCCGCACGCCCGAGACGGCGCAGATCGAGCCTGGTCCGCCCACGTCTGCGGAGCTCAGGGCGCGCTTCGGGGTGTGCTTCGGGGTTCGTGGCCTCTGCACTCATGGGCACCTCCGGCGGCTTCGACCGGCGGTGGCGGGCATGGGGTGAGCCCTCAGGGCCGGTGCCTGATGTTACCGACCCCACCACGTGGCGCAGTCCACCTCTCGCTCAGCGTGAAACGGATCACCCATTAGAGGGAAGCTTCACGCGAAAGCCGTTTCGGTGAGCCAGGCCCCGTCGAACTCTCCCGCGGCCACGATCACGGCCGGTCCGGTCATGTCGATCCGCCCGTCGGGGTGTTCGGTGATGACCAGGGTTCCGCCGGGGAGGTCGACGGTGTACGAGACCGGTTCGCCGGTGGCGGCCGGGTCCGCGCCGTCGCGGCGGATGGCGGCCACGGCGACGGCGCAGGCGCCGGTGCCGCAGGAGCGGGTCTCGCCGGAGCCGCGCTCGTGGACGCGCATGGCGACGTGCCGGGGGCCGCGGTCGACGACGAACTCGACGTTGACGCCGGTGGGATAGGCGGACGCCGGGCTGAACGGCGGGGCGGTGTACAGGTTTCCGGCGTCGTCGAGGCTGTCCACGAAGGCCACGGCGTGCGGGTTGCCCATGTTCACGTTGCGGGCGGGCCAGGAGCGCTCGCCGACCGAGACCGTGACCTCGCCCTCGGGCAGCTCGGCGCGGCCCATGGAGACGGTGACGTCGCCGCCCTTGTCGAGGTGCACGCGCTTGACGCCGCCCCGGGTGGCGACGGCGAGGTCACCGGGCTCGACGTGTCCGGCGTACTGGAGGTAGCGGGCGAAGACGCGCACGCCGTTTCCGCACATCTCGGCGATGGAGCCGTCGCTGTTGCGGTAGTCCATGAACCACTCCGCCTCGTCGGCCAGGTGCGCGGCCTCCGGGTGCGCGGCGGACCGGACCACGTGCAGGACGCCGTCGGCGCCGATGCCGGCCCGCCGGTCGCACAGCTTCGCGACGGCGGACGCGGGCAGCTCGATGGCGTTGTCCGGGTCCGGGACGATCACGAAGTCGTTCTCGGTGCCGTGGCCCTTGAGGAAGGAGAGGGTGGTCTGCGTCACCCGCACATGGTACCCAGCCCCTGCTCAGAGGGGTCGAGCCGTCCGAGGGGCGGTCAGCGGAGCCGGGCGACCCGGTACACGGCGAGACTTACGACGGCCAGTGCGACCACGGCGTACAGCGCGGCCAGGCGCCAGTCCGGGCGGCGGCCGCTCCCCCGGGCCGGGAGACCGGGCCACGTGTAGCCCACCCGTCGGGCGGCCATCATCCCCCAGCCTCCGGCGCAGCAGCTGATCAGGAAGCCGAGCATGGCCACCACTGCTCCGCCGTCGCCGAACTCGAAGGCGAGCGGGAAGGCGAACATCAGCGAGCCAGTGGCGGCGAGCATCGCGATCGGGGCGATCTGCCACAGGCGCAGGCGGCGCTGCGGACGCAGTTCGACCTCGAACTCGGGTCCGGCGGCGGCCTCCGCCTCGGCGGGGTCCGGCGTGTCCGGGCCGTCGGGGGTCAGCCGCGCGGGCTCCGCGGGCAGCCCGAGCCCGGCGGGCCCGTCCGTCCCGTCCAGAAGCATCGGGTCCGCTTCCCTCCGGGTTTCGTCCCGCCCGGTGTCACGAGGGCCGGCCTCCATCGCCACGCGCCCTCCCCACTCGGACTCGGTTTGCCGCCGTTCATCGCAGGTGATCGCACCCGCTCGAGTTTGATGATGGCACGCCCCCGGCCCCACTACTGGCGCGTGAGGCGTCCCGATGCAATCACGTGATCAGGCTGTGACCGCTCGTTCGACCAACGACAGCGCGAGCCCGGGGAGTTCCCCCCGGTCGGCGGCGGCCCCGCTGAGCCAGTGCACGCGCGGGTCGCGGCGGAACCAGGAGTCCTGGCGGCGCGCGAACCGCTTGGTGGCGCGGACGGTCTCGGCCCGGGCCTCGTCCTCGGTGCAGTCGCCGGCCAGCGCGGCCAGCACCTGCTGGTAGCCGAGCGCCCTGGAGGCGGTGATTCCGTCGCGCAGGCCGCGGGCCTCCAGGGTGCGGACCTCGTCCACCAGCCCGGCCTCCCACATCCGGTCCACGCGCAGTGCGATCCGCTCGTCGAGCTCCGGCCGGGCCACGTCGACGCCGATCTGCACGGTGTCGTAGACGGACTCGTGGCCGGGAAGGTTGGCGGTGAAGGGGCGGCCGGTGATCTCGATGACCTCCAGCGCGCGGACGATGCGGCGGCCGTTGCTGGGCAGGATGGCCTGGGCGGCGGCCGGGTCGGCGGCGGCGAGGCGGGCGTGCAGGGCGCCGGGGCCGCGCAGTGCGAGCTCCGCCTCCAGCCGGGCGCGGACCTCGGGATCGGTCCCGGGGAATTCCATGACGTCCAGGGCGCCCCGGACGTACAGGCCGGATCCGCCGACGAGGACGGGGGTGCGGCCCTCGGCGAGCAGCCTGTCGATCTCCAGGCGGGCCAGTCGCTGGTAGTCGGCGACGTTGGCGGTGTCGGTGACGTCCCAGATGTCGAGGAGGTGGTGCGGGACGCCACCGCGTTCCTCGGTCGTCAGTTTGGCGGTGCCGATGTCCATCCCCCGGTAGAGCTGCATGGAGTCGGCGTTGACGACTTCGCCGTCGAAATGGCGGGCCAGGGCGACGCCCAGGTCGGACTTTCCCGCCGCGGTGGGACCGACGACGGCGATGACCCGCGGGGCGGGGGCTGCTTTCCTCACCGCCCCAGTCTCGCAGCCCCTGGTCAAGACAGGAGCATGTACCCGATCGAGTGACGTGACGGGGTGGGGGTGAGGTCGTTGCCCTGGCGAGGTTCCGGCCGCGCATACGCCCGGCGTACGCCCGGCGGAGGCCGGTCCGGTCAAGGCGGAACTTCACTCACACGAGTAACGTTACAGGAGCAGACATGGGCGTTTTTGATCGGTTTTTTCGTCGTAAGGACGAGGTCGTGACCGAGGAGGTCGCGGCGACGGACCCGACGGCGGAGTCCGGTGCGGCCGACGAGGCCGGACCTGCGGCCGCGGAGGCTCAGGCGGCGGAGGCCGTGGAGATTCCGAAGCAGCAGTCGGCCGAGGTGGCCGCGGACAGCGAGACCGGTGAGGGCGCCCGCACGTAGCCACCGCCAACGGAAGGTGACCCATGGGCCTGCTGGACAATCTGAAGGCCAAGCTCGGTCCGGCGAAGGACAAGGTCGGCGACCTCGCCCAGCAGCACGAGGGCAGGATCGGCGAGAGTCTCGACAAGGTGGCCAAGGCCGTGGACTCCAAGACCAAGGGCAAGTACAGCGGCCAGATCACGAGCGGGACGGGCAAGGCGAAGGACGCCCTGGGGAAGATCGCGCACAAGGACGCTCCCGGCGGGCCGACGCCGCCGGCCGCCTCCTGACGCGGTCCCGGAAAGGGGCGCGGGACCAGCTGATGCCGGTCCCGCGCCCCTTCGGCGTTCCATGGGCCTCTCGGCCCGTACGCGGCGCCTACGACCAGGTGGCCACGAAGTACCCCACGCCGTACGGCGCGTCCTCGTACAGCAGGCGGCCTTCCAGCTCGGCGCCCTCCGCGGCGCCGGCCAGCACCTGCCAGGGGGCCCGTCCGGCGGCCTGGAGCTCGGCCGCGAGACCGGCGTCGATGGCGGTGAGCGCGGCCACGTCGGCGGCGCCCAGCGCGCGGGCCGCGGCCTCGTCGAAGGCGGCGGCCCGCTCGTCGAGGTAGCCGGGGGCCTTGAGGGTCCGCCGGGCGCTGCCGTCACCCATCACGAGCAGCGCGACCCGGTCGTGGCGCGCGCCCAGTTCCCGGCCGGTTTCCAGGCAGCGCGCGGTATCCAGGGGCTCCTCGACCCCGAGCCCCTCGACCGGGGCGGCGCCCCAGCGCGCGTGTCCGAGCAGCCAGGCGCCGACGGCGAGCGAGGGGGGCAGCAGGCGCGGTCCCTCCTCGCCCTCCCCCAGCTGTACGTCGCTCGCGACGCCGAATCCGCGGAAGCTGCCGCGGGCACCCTGCGGGTAGGCCCCGCGATGGTCGTGGCCGGCCGCCCCGACCACGACCAGCAGGTCGGGCCGGGACGCGGCGAGCACCGCCAGCGCGTCGGAGCAGGCGGTGCGGGCGTCGCCGAGTTCGGCGGCGGCCCCCGCGGCGACCTCCGGTACGAGCAGCGGCGGGGCGGGACAGACGGCGGCGGCTACGAGCATGATCCGCAGCCTAGCCGGACGCGCACGAGGGGCGGGACGCACGTCGGCGCGCGCCCGCGGCCCGGTCGGCGGACGGCAGGCGGTCGGACCGGGCGGACCGGGCAGGGCGCGGGCCGGGCGGGCAGCAGGCGCCTCAGGAGGAGGCGGGCACCGAGCAGCCTGCGGTCACGGTCGGCAGGGGCGCCGGGACGCCCAGTGTCGGGATGCCGAGCATGACGCCCGCCGGCTGGGCCGGGGCCGCGTTGCGCTTCTCCCAGGCGTCGCCCGCGCGGGTGCGGCGCACGGTCAGCGTCGGGCCCTCGGCCAGCAGGTGGTGCGGGGCCGCGTAGGTGATGTCCACGGTGACCACGTCACCCGGGCGGACCTCCGCCTCCGGCTTCGTGAAGTGGACCAGCCGGTTGTCGGGCGCGCGGCCGGAGAGGCGGTGCGTGGCGCCGTCCTTGCGGCCCTCCCCCTCGGCGACCATGACCTCCAGGGTCCGGCCGACCTGCTTCTTGTTCTCGTCCCAGGAGATCTCCTCCTGCAGGGCGACCAGGCGCATGTACCGCTCCTGCACGACCTCCTTGGGGATCTGCCCGTCCATGTCGGCGGCGGGGGTGCCGGGGCGCTTGGAGTACTGGAAGGTGAACGCGTTCGCGAAACGGGCCTCGCGCACCGCGTGCATCGTCTGCTGGAAGTCCTCCTCCGTCTCACCGGGGAAGCCCACGATGATGTCGGTGGAGATCGCGGCGTGCGGGATGGCGGCGCGGACCTTCTCGATGATGCCGAGGAAGCGCTCCTGGCGGTACGAGCGGCGCATCGCCTTGAGGATGGGGTCCGAGCCGGACTGCATCGGCATGTGCAGCTGCGGCATGACGTTCGGGGTCTCGGCCATCGCCGCGATCACGTCGTCGGTGAAGTCGCGCGGATGCGGGGAGGTGAAGCGGACCCGCTCCAGGCCCTCGATCTGGCCGCAGGCGCGCAGCAGCTTGCTGAAGGCCTCGCGGTCGCCCAGGTCCGAGCCGTACGCGTTCACGTTCTGGCCGAGCAGGGTGATCTCGGAGACGCCCTCGGCGACCAGGGCCGCCACCTCGGCGAGGATGTCGCCGGGCCGGCGGTCCTCCTCCTTGCCGCGCAGCGCGGGGACGATGCAGAAGGTGCAGGTGTTGTTGCAGCCGACGGAGATCGAGACCCAGGCGGCGTACGCGGACTCGCGGCGGGTCGGGAGCGTGGAGGGGAACGCCTCCAGCGACTCGGCGATCTCGACCTGCGCCTCTTCCTGGATGCGGGCGCGCTCCAGCAGCACGGGGAGCTTGCCGATGTTGTGCGTACCGAAGACGACGTCGACCCAGGGGGCCCGCTTGACGATCGTGTCGCGGTCCTTCTGCGCGAGGCAGCCGCCGACGGCGATCTGCATGCCGGGGCGCTTCGTCTTCATCGGGGCCAGCCGGCCGAGGTTGCCGTAGAGCTTGTTGTCGGCGTTCTCGCGGACCGCGCAGGTGTTGAAGACCACGACGTCGGCGTCGCCGTCGGCGCCCTCGGGCGCCCGGACGTAGCCGGCGTCCTCCAGCAGACCGGAGAGCCGCTCCGAGTCGTGCACGTTCATCTGGCACCCGTAGGTGCGCACCTCGTAGCTTCGCTTCACGTCCACTGCCTGGCTCCGGTCGCTGCTGGTCATGCAATAAGGGTAGGCGGTACCCGGTGGCCCTCCGGTCCCCCGTTCAGCCGATCCTCGGGAAGGCGGCGCCCGAAGAGGACGAGCAGCAGGTCCTGGGCGTCCGCGTGCACCGGGGTTCCCTCGCCGTGGGACCAGTCGAGGTCCTGCGCGCACAGCCGGATGCCGGTGAGGTCCGCGCCGAAGAAGCGCAGGGAGCGGGGGGTGACGGCGTCGAGGAGGAGCCGCAGCCGGTCCTCGGGGACGCGGCGCGGGTGGCCGAGGGCGACGGTGATGTCGAGGCCGTGGACCACGTCGTGGGCGAGGGCTCCGGTGGGGCCGGCCGCGGGCGGTTTCCAGGGGTGGGCGGCGTTCTCGCGGAGCAGGGCGGCCAGCTCGCGCTCGGTGAAGGCGGCCGCGTCCCGGCGGGCGGTGCGGTCGGTCATCCGGTGCAGGCCGCCGCGGGCCCGCAGGAGCTCGGCGGCGAAACCGGGGAGGGTGGTGCGGAAGCCGAGGGACATGTGGGCGGCGACCTCGCGGACGCGCCAGCCGGCGCAGAGGGACGGTGCGTCCCACTGGTCCGGGGTGAGGGAGTCCAGTACGTCGGCCAGCTCGCGGCGTTCGGCGGCGACGGCCGCGGCGATGGTACGGCGGCGCACGGAGGAGGCGGGCGCGGGTCGGGGGCCGGGGCGGTGGCCGGGGCGGTGGCCGGGGCGGGGCTCGGGTCGGGGCGCTGATCGGCTCATGGATCCAGGGTCGGGGCGGGACCTTTCATAAGTCCAAGAGCAGATGCTTCTGCGATCTAGAATCCAAGCTTATGGAACTGGCTCAGTTGCGCTATTTCGTGGCCGTGGTGGAGGAGGGCAGTTTCACCCGGGCCGGGGCGAGGCTGCACGTGTCACAACCCGGGGTGAGCGCCCAGATCGCGCAGCTGGAGCGGGAGCTCGGGCAGCGGCTGCTCGACCGCTCCGCACGGCGGGTCACCCCGACCGAGGCGGGCCGTGCGGTGCTCTCGTACGCGCGGGCCGCTCTGGCGGCGGTGGAGGGCGTACGCAGGACGGCGGAGGAGCTCTCCGGCCTGCTGCGCGGGCGGGTGGCCCTCGGGCTGGTTCCGGGGGCGGCCGGGGCGGTGGTGGACGGGTTCGACGTGGTGGGGGCGCTCGGGGACTTCCACGACGAGCACCCCGGGGTGGAGATCGCGCTGTCGGAGGACACCTCGGAGCGGATGCTGGCCGCGCTGCTGCGCGGGGAGCTGGACCTGGCGGTGGTGGGCCTCGGCGGGGAGGCACCGCCGGGTATCGCCACGCAGATGGTCCTCGACGAACCGCTGGTCGCGGCGGTCCGGGCGGACGACCCCCTGGTGGCGGCGGCCGTGGACGGGGCGATCCCGCTGGCCGCCCTGCGCGGGCGGGCCCTGATCGGCCTGCCGCGCGGGACCGGGCTGCGCGCGGTGCTGGAGCGGGCGTGCGCGCAGGCGGGATTCGCCCCGCGGGTGGACTTCGAGGCCGCGGCACCCGCCGTCCTGGTCCGGCTGGCCGCGCGGGGGCTGGGGGTGGCGGTGGTGCCCTCCGGGGCGGAGTCAGGAGCGGGCGCACCCACCGCGGGCAGACGGACGGGCGGCGCGGCGGAAGCCGGCGGCGCGGGCGGGACCCGAGGCGCGGCCGAGGCCAGCAGCGCGGCCGAGGCGAGCAGCGCGGCCGGGACCCGAGGCGCGGCCGAGGCGAGCAGCGCGGCCGAGACCGGCGGCCCGGGCGAGACCGGCAGCGCGGCAGGGGCCGAGAGCGAGACGGGCAGCGCGGCCGCGGCCGACGGCGAGGGCGGGGGCAGGGGAGGCGGCGGGCTGTGCGCCCTGCGGATCACGGAGCCCGCGCTGTACGGGCGGGTCGCCGTGGCCTGGCGGGCGGACGGACCGTCCGGCCCGGCCGCCCGCGAGCTGCTGAAAAGGCTCCGCTCGGGAGCCCCCGGACCGGCCGCGCCGTGACAGGACGGCGGATGGGGTGGCAGGATCGCGGCCATGCCTCTCGTACCGCCCCGGATCAGCAGGCGCCACGCCCTGCGGGTCCTGGTGGCCGTACTCGCCGTGCTCGGCGTCCTGACCTGGTGGCTGAAGCCCTTCGGGCAGACGGAACTGGCGGGCGACCTGGTCTTCAGCACGGGCGCGCGGACGGGTGTCTACCACCGCTACGGCCAGCTGCTGGAGCAGGAGCTCCGGGAGAGCATGCCCGGGGTGGACGTACGGCTGGAGACCAGCGAGGGCTCGCAGGAGAACCTGAAGCGGCTGGCCACCGGCGAGGCGGACTTCACCGTGGCGACGGCGGACGCGGTCGCCAAGTACCGGCTCGACGGGAAGCCCGCCGCGGACAAGCTGCGCGGGGTCGCACGGCTCTACGACGACTACGTGCAGCTGGTGGTCCCGGCCGGCTCCCCGGTGCAGTCGGCCCGTGACCTGCGCGGCAAGCGGGTCGCCATCGGCCAGCCCGGGTCCGGCGTGCGGCTCGTCTCGGAGCGGCTGCTGAAGGCCGCCAAGATCGACCCGGTGCTGGACATCACGCCGGTGACCATAGGCATCGACACCATGCCGGGCGAGCTCGAGGCGGGCAGGATCGACGCGTTCTTCTGGTCCGGCGGCCTGCCGACGAACGCCGTGAGCGAGCTGTCGGGGCGGTTCGACATCCGGCTCGTGCAACTGGGCGACCTGGTGGAACAGCTGCAGCAGGGCGGCAGCCCGGCGCGCTACTACCGGACGGCGGTGATGCCGCAGGACGCGTACGCGCTGGCGCGCAACACCAGCTCCGTGACGACGCTGGCCGTACCGAACCTGCTGGTGACCACGGCCAAGACGGACCCCGCGCTCACCGAGCAGCTGACGCAGACGGTGATCTCCAGCCGCGACCTCGTCGGGCGCGAGGTGCACGCGGCGCAGCTGGTGGACCTGCGCACGGCGATCTACACCGACCCTCTGGAGCTGCACGAGGGCGCGCGGCGGTACTACCGGTCCGTCAAGCCCTGAGGTCCCCCGGGGCACGCCTGTGAGGGACGCCAGGTGCGCCGGGTGCAGGGACTGCGCCGTGGTTCAGGACGAGGACGGGGACGGCAGCAGCATGAGCGCCGCCGCGGCGGCGCCGATCAGCCCCGCGTGGGTGCCCAGCATCGCCGGCACCACTTGGACGTCCTTGACGAAGGAGAGCGTGGCGTAGGCCGCGAGGTGGCTGCGGATCGGGGCGAAGAGGGTGTCCCCGGCGGCGGCCACTCCCCCGCCGATGACCGCGATGTCCGTTTCCACGAGGGTCGCGGTGGCCGCGATGGCGGCGGCCAGGGCGCGGCCCGCCCGGTCGAAGGCCGCCAGGGCGATCGGGTCGCCCGCGGCGGCGGCAGCGGCCACGCCCGCGGCCGTGGCATCGCGCCCGCCGCCGTCCGCGGCGGCGGGCGGAGTCCAGCCCTGCTCCAGGGCCCAGCGGGCGATCGCCGTACCGGAGGCGATCGACTCGACGCAGCCGTGGCCGCCGCAGACGCACGGCTCGCCGTCGAAGGCCACGCTGATGTGGCCGATGTGCCCTGCGTTGCCGGTAGGGCCGGGGTGGAGCTGGTTGTTCAGGATCAGGCCGCCGCCCACGCCCGTGGAGACGACCATGCACAGCGCGTTCGCACGGCCCCGGGCCGCGCCCAGCCAGTGCTCGGCCGCGGTCATCGCCACTCCGTCACCGGCCAGCACGGTCGGCAGATCGGCCCCGTGGGCCGCGAGTTCCGCCACGACCCGTTCCTGGACCGGGAACTCCCGCCAGGCCCCGATGTTGACCGGGCTGACGGTTCCCCGGGAGGCGTCCACCGGGCCGGCGCTGCCGATCCCGCACCGGACCGCCGAGCCCCACAGCGGCGACTCGGCGAGTTCGGCGACGACCTCGGCGACCGCCGCCATGACGCCGTCCGCGTCCACCCCGCGCGGGGTGGGGCGGCGCGTGGTGGCCGTCATCGTGCCGTCGGGGTGCACCAGCGCACCGGCGATCTTCGTACCGCCGATGTCGATCGCCACCGTCGGGCCTGAGGCTGCTGCGGCGGCCCGCACAGCGGGCAACGGGGCGGTGGGAATGATCACGGTGGCGGCTCCAGGAAGGTTTCAGGATTCAGTATGCGCCGGGGGCGGCGCCGTGCTCTCACGAGGCTCCAGCCGAGGCTGCTCGCTGATCCGCACTCCGGGCGGGCTGCCGGCGAGAACGGCCAGGAGTTCCTCGGCGGCCAGCCGTCCGAACCCGGCGGTGTCCCGCACGAGAGCGGTGAGCCGGGGGTGCGTGACGCGGCAGAGCGCGGAATCGTCCCAGGCCACGATGGACAGCCGGCCCGGGACGGGGATGCCCAGCTCGGCGGCGACCGCGCTCCCGGCGACGGCCATCACGTCGTTGTCGTAGACGAGCGCCGTGGGCGGCCGCGGCTCCGCGAGGACCCGGCGGGTGGCCGCCGCGCCCTCGGCGTCGGAGTAGTCGGTGACGACGGAGCGCACCTGGTCCGCGCCGAGCCCCCTCCGGGCGGCCTCGGTCCGCAGGGAGTCCATCCGGCGGACCGTGTGGGCGAGGCCGGGGAGCCCGGCGATGTGCGCGATCCGGCGGTGGCCGAGCCCGTGGAGGTGGTCCAGGACCTGGGCCATGGCGCCGGCGTCGTCGGCCCGGACCGAGGAAAGGGTCCCGGACGCAACACCCCCGCTCCCGGCCCCGCTCCCGGCCCCGCTCCCGACCCCGGCCCCGACCCCGCTGCCGCCCGTCGGCGCGGCCTCGCCGATCGTGACCGCGGGCAGGGCCAGTTCCTCCAGGAGCGCCGGCCGCGGATCGCTCGTACGCGGGTCGACCACGAGGACTCCGTCCACCCGCCGCTCGGCCCACCAGCGGCGGTAGAGGGCGCATTCGGCGTCGATGTCCTCGACGACCTGGAACAGCAGCGCGGTCCGGGCGGCGGAGAGGACCTCCTGGATGCCGGAGACGAGCTGGAGGAAGAAGGACTCGACGCCGAGCGTGTGCGCGGGCCGGGCGAGGACCAGGCCGACGGCCCCGGCGCGTTCCCCGGACAGGGCCCGGGCGGCGCTGTTGGGCTGCCAGCCGAGTTCCTCGGCGACGCGCCGGATCCGGGCCCGGGTGTCCTGGGAGACGCCCGGCCGGTCGTTGAGCGCGAAGGAGACGGCGCTCTCGGACACCCCGGCCTGCCGGGCGATGTCCTTGATCGTGGGTCTGCGGGCCATGGACTGCCTCATTCGTCCTTCGGATGCGTCACGCGTGGCGGAATACGGAGGGATATGGCCGGACCGTACGCGATCCTTCCCCGACGGGCGGCCTTGTGCTCGAAGAGGTGGTCCAGCGCTGGAGCTGGAAGGAGCTGCCGTCCGGGGCGGTGCGCCGGGGAGGGTCCATCCACTCCCCGGCGGGCCGGCCGGTGCAGGAACGCATCAGGGCGCTGTGCAGGCGGCCCGCCGTGTCCACCGCGAAGCCGGGCGTGCCCCTGGCCAGGATCCCGACGGTCCGCTGCGCGTACGGAGCTTCGCGCGCGGCCACCTCGGCCGGCTGCCCGGCGGCCTCCAGTCGGCCCGCGGCGCCGACGGCCCGGGCCAGTTCCGCCGGTGACCCGGTGTGCACCAGGACCGGCAGGTCCCGGATCCCGGTGAGGTCGCAGCCGGGGCTCCAGAGCGCGCGGAGCGGGGCCCGGGCCGGGATCCGGACCCGGGGGCGCTCTCGTACGGCCTGTGCGTAAGCGGGATCGGCCGCCGCCAGCACCACCGCCGTGAAGGCACCGGCCGCGGGACCGCCGAGGGCGATCCGGAAGTCCGGGAGGCTGCTGTCCGCCGCCGGATCACCCCGCCGCGGACCGGCGGGCCGGGTGGGGGTGGCGGTGACCCCGTGACGGCCGAGCGCGGTCACCAACTCCCGCAGCCCGTCGGGAGATCCCGCGTCCGGCAGCACGATCTCCCCCGCTCCCAGCGCCCGGTCCGGCCCGGCCAGCGGCGCCGAGAGCGCGAACCAGTTCAGGCAGGAGCTGTTCAGCGTCCACGGGACCCGGGTGGGGTCGGCCCCGGCATCCGCCCCGGGGAAGGCGAAGCCGCGCCCGAAGGCCGCGGCGGCGGTCCCGGCGACCGGGACGGCGCCCGGCGCGTCGGCCGGGATCCGCAGCCGCAGCAGTGGGTCAGAGCCGGCGAACTCGTCGATCCGTGTGGTCGGTTCGACGCGGTCGAGGCCGTGCCGGAGGGTGGTCGTGCGCGTCCAGCGGACCGGCCCGGTGCGGCCGGTGGCGACGATCCGGGCCCCGAGCGGCCCGCGCTCCGCCCGGCAGGACGTGGCGGGCGCGGAGCCCGAGCCGGTGCCCGGGCCCTTGGGCAGCAGGTGCCAGGGGCCTTCCCCGAAGAAGGGGTGTGCGTCGTACTCGTCCTGCACGAGCAGCTCGTCCACCTTCCCGGCGCTCATGAGCTCCTGCCCGGTGCGCCGGCCCAGCAGCCGGGCGAGTCCGCCGCCGCGCGCCGGGCCGGCCCTCGGCGTCGCGGACGGTGATCCGGTGCGCCTGCGCGGCGTTGAGGGCCGAGAGGGCCGAGGGCACGGCGAGCCCCGTGAGTCCGGCGAGCCCCGTGAGTCCGGCGAGCTCCGTCAGTCCCAGTGCAGCCGGGTCCGCCGACACGCGGACCAGGTCGGTCCGCGTCCACGACACCGGGGTTGTGGACGGTCACCGCCAGCGGACCCGGCTGAGGCCCGCGCCGGGCACGGTGACGTGGAGCGGGCCGGCGGGGCGGTCTCTGCGGATCCGTACGCGGACCACCTGCGCCGGCGCCTCTGGCGGCCCGGTGAACAGCGCCGGAGTGGTGACGGCCGTGACCGAAATACCGCTGTCCATTTCTGCACACTTTCTTTCGACGGCCACAACTAAAGCGCATTAGTCACTCCAGAGTCAGCCGAATACAACCCTTGTGTCAACAGGGCTGAAGCGCATAAGTGCACGCACCGGAGGCCCTGTTGACTTTCCTCATCCGCACCGGCAGGTTGTGGCACCTGCGGTGAATTCCGCCAGAGCTCCCGAACTTCCGGTCCCCCGGGCTCCCGGACTCCCTGACTCCCTGACTCCCGAAATCTCGCCCCTTCCGAACTCCAGGACGCCCCGTGCCCGATGACGCGCTCCGCTTCGGTGCCAACTACACGCCGGCCCGCGGCTGGTTCCACCACTGGCTGGACTTCGACCTCGACGAGGTCGGGGCCGACCTCGACTCGATCGCCTCGCTCGGGCTGGACCACATCCGCGTCTTCCCGCTGTGGCCGGTCTTCCAGCCGAACCGGACGCTGATCCGGCCGCGCGCCGTCGAGCAGCTCGTGGCGCTCGCCGACGCGGCCGCCGAGCGCGGGCTCGACGTCAACGTGGACGGACTGCAGGGGCACTTGTCGAGCTTCGACTTCCTGCCCGCCTGGACCCGGACCTGGCACCGGCGCAGCCTCTTCACCGATCCGGACGTGGTCCGCGGACAGGCGGAGTACCTGCGCACGCTGGCCTCGGCCCTCGCCGACCGGCCGAACTTCCTGGGCATGACCGTCGGCAACGAGATCAACCAGTTCTCCGACGCCCCTCACCCCGACCCCGACCGGATCACCCGGGACCAGGCCGACCGCTGGCTGGAGCGGATGCTGGCGGCCTGCGAGGAGGGTGCGCCCGGGCGGTTCCACGTGCACGGCGAGTACGACGCCGCCTGGTACCAGGACGGGCATCCCTTCACCGCCGGCCAGGCGGCCCGGCTGGGCGCCGCCACCGCCGTGCACTCCTGGGTGTTCAACGGCACCGCGCAGCGCCACGGCGTGGACGGGACGGCGACCGAGCACCATGCCGCGTACCTGATCGAGCTCTCCAAGGCGTGGGCCCTCGACCCGCACCGCCCGGTCTGGCTCCAGGAGGTCGGCGCCCCGGCGCCGCTGATCCCGCCCGGGCGCGCGGCGCGGTTCACCGAGGCCACCGTGGCGAACGCCCTGGACTGCCCGGACGTGTGGGGCGTGACCTGGTGGTGCTCGCACGACGTGTCCCGGGAGCTCGCCGACTTCCCGGAGCTGGAGTACGGCCTCGGCCTGCTCACCAACGACCGCCGGATCAAGCCGGCCGGCGCCGCCGTCGCCCGGATCGCCGAGGAGTGGCGGGGGCGCGCGCACCGCCCGGCCCCGCGGTCCACCGCGCTCGCCGTGGACGTCGGCGGGGCCGAGGAGGCCCCGGGTCGCTCGGTGTGCGCCCCGGGCGGCGCGTTCTTCGAAGCCTGGGCCGCGCTGACGGCCCAGGGGGTGCGCCCGGCGGTGGTCCTGGCGGAGCGCGCCGCGGACCCGGCCCATCTGGCCGCGCGCGGCATCACCGAGGTGCTGCGCGTGCACGACGTGACCTGACCGATCCGATCCCTTCCCGAACCGATCCGATCCGACCCGATCCGACCCGATGCCTTCGTGAACCGATCCGACCCGATCCCTTCGTGAGGAGCCCCGCATGTCCGAGACCGACCACGGCGTCGATCCTGGTACGCCGCCGCCCACCGCGATACGTCCGACCCGGCGCAGAGTGCTGGCCACCGGTGCCGGGGCCGCCGCGCTGCTGGGCCTGGCGGGCCGCGCCCGGGCCGCAGCCGACACCGCGGCCCCCGCACCGGCCGCACCCGCCCCGGCCGACCTGGCCCCGTACGCCTCCTACTGGTTCCCGGACTCCCTCCCGGCGGGCACCCCCGGCCCCGGCATCGTGTGGAGATCGCTCAGCCGCTGGACCCCGGGGAGCGACCCCGACCTGGCCCACAACACCTCGACCGTGCCCCTGGCGGAGCGGTTCACCCCGGTTCCGGCGAACCGGGACGCCCGCGCCGGCCAGGCCCGGATCTCCTCCCTCGTCTCCTTCGGGCCCACGGCCGGGAACCCGTCCCAGGGCTCCCCGACCGCCGACCACTACGCGCCCACGCACTGGGCGTACATCGACGAGCTGGTCTTCTGGGGCGGCTCCGCCGGCGAGGGGATCGTGCTCGCCCCGAACGCGCCCGTGGTCGACGCCGCCCACCGCAACGGGGTCCGGGTGCTGGGCAACGTCTTCCTGCCGCCCGTCGCCTACGGCGGCGACCTGCGCTGGACCCGGGACCTGGTGCAGCAGGACTCCCTCGGCCGCTTCCCGATCGCGGACAGGCTCGTCCAGGTGGCGCGCACGTACGGATTCGACGGCTGGTTCGTGAACGCCGAGACCGACGGCGGGGACAGCGCGCTCGCCGGCCGGATGCGGGAGTTCCTGCGCGCCCTGCGGGCGGCGGGCGAGCCCCACGGTCTGCGCATCACCTGGTACGACGCCATGAACACCAGCGGGAGGGTGGGCTGGCAGGGCGCCCTCAACCCGCTCAATCAGGAGTTCTTCGAGGACCGGTCCGGGAAGGTCTCGGACACGATGTTCGTGGATTTCCGCTGGACCCCGGACACTCTGGCCGCGTCCGGCGCCCTCGCCGACCGCCTCGGGCGCTCCCGCCACGAACTGTGGGCCGCGGTGGACACCGAGTCCCGCGGGTGGGACTCCCCCGTCCGCTGGGACGCGATCGTCCCGCGCGGTCGCGACCACGTCGTCAGCTTCGGCTTCTACCGGCCCGAGTGGACCCGCAATCACCTCGCCGACCGCTCGCCCGGGGCCTTCCACCGCGCCGACGACCGGTTCTGGACGGGCGAGTCCCTGGACCCGGCGCGGCCCGCGCCCGAGGCCCGCTGGCGGGCCCCCGCCACGGCCGTCGCCGACCGGTCCACCGTCACCGGCCTTCCCTTCGCCTGTTCCTTCAACACCGGGCACGGGCTGCGCTGGTACGACGGCGGCAGGGTCGTCTCGGACACGCCGTGGAACCACCTCGGGCTCCAGGACCGGCTCCCGGGACGCCGCTGGGTGGTGGACACCGCCGGGGAGCGGCCCTCCGTCACCCTGGACTTCGCGGACGCGTGGCGCGGCGGCTCGAGCGTGCTGGTGGAGGGCGCCCTGACCGCGCCCGTGGTCATCGGGCTGCATTCCACCCGGCTGCCGCTGACCCGCGGGTCGGTCCTGGAGCTGGTGCACGCCACCGGGGCGGATCCGGTCGGGGTGGAGATCGGTGTGGCCGTGCGCGAGCCGTCCGCTCCCGGCGGGCCGGTCCCGTACACGTGGCTGCCGGCCGGGATCCGGGACGGCGGGCAGGGCTGGCGCACGACGCGGGCCCCGCTGGCGTCACTGGCGGGCAGGACCGCGTACGGCCTGGCGGTACGGATCACCGCACGCGGGAAGAGGCCGGTGGTGTGGCGGATCGGCGCTCTGTCGGTACACGACGAGACCCGCACCCGGCGCCCGGCCCCGCCCACCGCACCGGCCGTGGACGCCTCGGCCCGGCAGGACGGCGTGGCCCGGCTGCGCCTGTCCTGGCGGGCGGCGGCATCCGGCGGCGCGGGCGGGCGGCCGCGCCACTACGAGGTGTGGCGGGTCCTCCCGGACGGCACCCGGAGCTTCCTCGGGGGCACCTGCGGCACCGCCCTGTACCTGCCCGCCGTCCCGCGCGCCGGGCGGGAGCGGGCCGCCGCCTTCGAGGTCAGGGCCGTCGACGAGCTGTACGCGGTGTCGGCGCCGGCCCGCACCACCCTCACCTGGTAGCCGCGGCCCGCCCGGGGGCCGGGGAGCCGAGGGGCACGGCGGCCCGACGGCTCAGGAGCTCTGGGGGGCGGTGCGCGGGACGGCCACCGTCACGCGGAGCCCGTGCGGCGGGTTCTTCTCGTAGGAGAGGGATCCGCCGCCCGCGGCGAGCAGGGCACGGGAGATCGACAGGCCGAGTCCGGAGCCCTTGATGTTCTGGTGGCGGCCGCTGCGCCAGAACCGGTCGCCGACGCGCAGCAGCTCGTCCTCGGTGAGGCCGGGGCCCCGGTCGGCGACGACCACACGGACGGAGCGCCCCGCGGTGGAGACCGACACTTCCACTTCCTCACCCGTGGGGGTGAACTTCAGCGCGTTGTCGATGACGGCGTCGAGCGCACTGGACAGGGCGATGGGGTCGGCCCAGCCGGTGACGGCGGTGCGGCCCGTCTCGGTGAGCCGTACGCCCTTCTCCTCGGCGTACGGGCGCCACGAGGCGACCCGCTCGGCCGCGAGTGCACCGATGTCGGTGAGGCTGATCTCGGCGGAGGCGTGCTCGGCCAGCGCCAGGTCCAGCAGGTCGTCCAGGACCTGGGTCAGGCGCTTGCCCTCGGTGCGCACGGAGGCGATCTCCGCGTTCCCCTCGGGCAGTTCCAGGGCGAGCAGCTCGATCCGCAGGAGCAGTGCCGCGAGCGGGTTGCGCAGCTGGTGGGAGGCGTCGGCGACGAACGCGCGCTGCTGTTCCAGGACCTCTTCGACGTTGTCGGCCATCTCGTTGAACGAGTGGGCGAGGCGTTGGAGTTCCGGGGGGCCGCCGGCGGCCGCGACGCGCGAGTTCATCCGTCCGGTGGCGATGCCGTGGGCGGCGGCGTCCAGGGTCTGGACGGGCTTGAGCACCCAGCTGGTGAGCCTGAGGGCGGCGCCGAAGGCGACCAGCATGGCGGCGGCGAGGCCGCCCGCGATGAGCAGCCAGCCCTGCAGGATCCGGGCGCGCATCTGGTCGGTCGGCGATTCGGTGGCGACGACCGCGACCACGTCGCCGTTGAGGACGACCGGGGAGATGACGAGGAGCTTGCCGTCGGTCTGCCACGGCCACACCTGCGGCGGGTCGTGGCTGCGCCTTCCGGCCAGCGCCTCCTTGAGGGCCAGCTTCCCCTCACGCGTGTCCGGGAGCTGCCACCAGCCGGGGGACCGGGCGAGGGCGTTGTAGTCGCGGTGGAAGATGCCGGCGCGGATCCCGTACAGGGTCTGGTAGCGGGCGAGTTCGAGCCCGAGCGCGGTGCGGCGCTCGTCGGCGCCGGTGGATCCGGAGCCCTCGGCGTCGATGAAGAACTGCGCGAGGGCGGCGAAGCGGGCGCTGTCGTCGATCCGGTCGACGACCACCTTCTGCTGCTGCCCGGCGGCCAGGCTCACCGCGAGCGGAAAACCGAGGGCGAGCAGCGTGCCCGCCATCAGGATGACGAGCAGCGGGAGCAGACGGGCACGCACGACAGAGGACCGCTAGGGAGCGCCCGGGGCGACGAGCCGGTAGCCCACCCCTCGGACGGTCTCGATGAGGGCGGGCATGCGCAGCTTGGAACGCAGGGAGGCGACGTGGACCTCCAGGGTGCGTCCGGTCCCCTCCCAGCTGGTGCGCCACACCTCGCTGATGATCTGCTCGCGGCGGAAGACGACGCCGGGCCGCTGCGCGAGCAGGGCGAGCAGGTCGAACTCCTTGCGGGTGAGCGGTACGTCGGCGCCGTCCACGCTGACCCGGCGGTTGGGCAGCTCGATGCTGACGGTGCCGAGCCGGACGGTGGCGGGCGTGCCGGTTCCGGCGATGGCCTCCTCGGCGGCGCCGGTGCGCCGGGCGACGGCGTGGATGCGGGCGAGGAGCTCACCGGTGTCGTACGGCTTGGTCACGTAGTCGTCGGCGCCCATGTTCAGGCCGTGGATGCGCGAGCGCACGTCGGCCCGCGCGGTCACCATGATCACGGGCGTGGCGGTGCGCTTGCGGATCTTGCCGCACACCTCGTAGCCGTCCTGGTCGGGCAGACCGAGATCGAGCAGGATCACGCCGTAGGGCTGGGGGCAGGTCGCGGCGCCGGCGGGCAGGAGTGCCTGCAGGGCCTCTTCGCCGTTGCGGGCATGGGTGACCTGGAAGCCGTGGCGGGCGAGGATCGCCGACAGGGCCGCCGCGACGTGATCGTCGTCCTCGACGAGCAGCAGTCTCATGTCGTCCCCCTCTCCTCTTTTTCTCGCTCGGGCCTCTCCAGGCATGGTCACACGCGTCCACCATGCATCCACGCCGATGCGGAGTCCCACGTCAAGGGGGTCCCGCTCCGGCGCGCCTTCCGTTATGCACCCGGTACGCGGACATGATCGACCACGCCGGGACCGCGCACGGAGCGTATCCGGAAGAGGCCGGATCGTTATCCTCAATTCTCCCTCAGATGTGATGACGTTGTGCGCGTCACGTCACTACTGTCCTCCCAACCGAGGAGGACGGAGCAAGAAGCCGATGAGCGGAGTATCAGTGACCAAGGACGTGCAGGACGCGGCCGGTGCCGCAGACGACCTGGTCGTACTGAGCAACGTCAACAAGCACTTCGGCGCGCTGCACGTGCTTCAGGACATCGATCTGAGCATTGCCCGCGGTGAGGTAGTCGTGGTGATCGGTCCCTCGGGATCGGGCAAGTCCACACTGTGCCGGACCATCAACCGGCTGGAGACGATCGACTCGGGCACCATCACGCTCGACGGCAAGGAGCTGCCCTCCGAGGGCAAGGAACTTGCCAGGCTGCGTGCCGACGTCGGGATGGTCTTCCAGTCGTTCAACCTCTTCGCGCACAAGACGGTGCTGCAGAACGTCATGCTGGGCCAGCTCAAGGTCCGCAAGACCAACCAGGCCGAGGCCCACGAGAAGGCGGTGGCCCTGCTGGAGCGGGTGGGCGTCGGCTCGCAGGCCGACAAGTACCCGGCGCAGCTCTCCGGTGGCCAGCAGCAGCGCGTGGCCATCGCCCGGGCGCTGGCCATGGAGCCGAAGGTGATGCTCTTCGACGAGCCGACCTCGGCGCTGGACCCGGAGATGATCAACGAGGTGCTGGAGGTCATGCAGCAGCTCGCCCGCGAGGGGATGACCATGGTGGTCGTCACGCACGAGATGGGCTTCGCCCGCTCGGCGGCCAACCGGGTCGTCTTCATGGCCGACGGCAAGATCGTCGAAGAGGCCACACCCGAGCAGTTCTTCAGCAACCCGCGCAGTGACCGCGCCAAGGACTTCCTGTCGAAGATCCTGCATCACTGAGGTTCACGTCTGGTAGTCATCCGTATGCGGATCACCGCCGGATCGTTCCTGTCGGCCGTGCGTGCGCCGTAAGCGTCGCTCGTCGTTCAACAACGTCTCATCCGAGGGAAGTTCATCATGAAGATCTCCAAGGCCGCTGCGGCCGCGGCCGTCGCCGTCGCCCTTTCCCTGACCGCGACCGCCTGTGGCGGCAGCAAGCAGGACGCCGCCAGTGACGGCGGTGCGTCCGGTGGCGCGAAGGACAAGATCGTCGTCGGCATCAAGTACGACCAGCCCGGTCTGGGCCTGAAGACCCCGGACGGCAAGTACACCGGCTTCGACGTCGACGTCGCGACCTACGTCGCCAAGGAGCTCGGCTACGAGCCGAACCAGATCGAGTTCAAGCAGGCCGTCAGCGCCGAGCGCGAGAACCTGATCGCGAACGGCGACGTGAAGTTCGTCGTCGCGACGTACTCGATCAACGACAAGCGCAAGGAGAAGGTCGACTTCGCCGGCCCGTACTTCCTCGCGCACCAGGACCTGCTGGTCCGTGCCGACGACACGAGCATCACCAAGGCCGAGGACCTGAACAAGAAGAAGCTCTGCTCGGTCACCGGCTCGACGTCGGCGCAGAACGTCAAGACCAAGCTGGCCCCCGAGGCCGACCTGCTGGAGCAGGGTGGCTACTCCGAGTGCCTGACCGGCCTGGAGAACAAGGCCGTGGACGCGCTGACCACGGACAACTCGATCCTGGCGGGCTACGCGGCCCAGGAGAAGAACAAGGGCAAGTTCAAGCTGGTCGGGCTGAGCCTGAGCAACGAGAACTACGGCATCGGTCTGAAGAAGGGCGACAAGGAGCTCCAGACCAAGATCAACGCCGCGCTCAAGAAGATGGTCGAGGACGGCAGCTGGCAGAAGGCCGTGGACAAGAACCTCGGTCCGGCCAACTTCAAGAGCGAGCCTGCCCCGCAGATCACCGAAGGCAGCTGATTCATCGGTGAGGAGCATCGCCGCCCGCCTGCCGCGGGCGGCGGCGCACCTCACCGGCCATCCTGGGGAGAGCGCAGGGCATCGTGTTCGATTTTCTTGATTCCGGGCAGTACGACGTGCTCGGAGCCTTCTGGGTGACGGTTCAGCTCACCCTCTACTCGGCGGCCGGATCCCTGATCTGGGGCACCGCCCTGGCGGGGATGCGGGTCAGCCCCGTCCCGCTGCTGCGGGGCTTCGGTACCGCGTACGTCAACCTGGTGCGCAACACCCCGCTGACCTTGCTGGTCATCGGCTGCTCACTGGGTCTCAGCCAGACCCTCAAAATCAACCTGGGCGGCGACAGCTTCAAGGAGATCGGCTTCCGGCTCGCGGTCCTCGGACTGATCGCCTACACCGGCACCTTCGTCTGCGAGGCCCTGCGCTCCGGTATCAACACCGTGCCCGTCGGCCAGGCCGAGGCGGCCCGCGCACTGGGGCTGAGCTTCTTCCAGGTGCTCACCCTGATCGTGCTCCCCCAGGCCTTCCGGGCGGTCATCGCACCGCTCGCCAACGTACTGATCGCGCTCACCAAGAACACCACGGTGGCGGCGACCATCGGCGTGGCCGAGGCGGCCCTGCTGATGAAGGAAATGCTCGAGAACGAGGCGCAGGCGGTCTTCGCGGTCTTCGCGGTCTTCGCCCTCGGTTTCGTCCTGCTGACCCTGCCCACCGGTCTCCTGCTGGGCTGGGTCGCCAAGCGAGTGGCGGTGAAGCGATGACCTCCGTGCTGTACGACGCCCCCGGCCCCAAGGCCAAGGCGCGCAACTGGATCTACAGCGGGATCTTCATCGTCCTGTTCGGGCTCGTCATGTGGTGGGCTCTGTCCCTCATGGCGGAGAACGGTCAGCTCGAGGCCGACAAGTGGACCCCGTTCGTCACCGACAGCCGGGTGTGGACCACGTACCTGATCCCCGGCCTGATCGAGACCCTCAAGGCCGGGGCGCTCTCCATGGTGATCGCCCTTCCGCTGGGCGCGCTGCTGGGCATCGGCCGGCTGTCGGACCACGCCTGGGTGCGGGGTTCGGTCGGCGCGTGGGTCGAGTTCTTCCGTGCCATCCCGGTGCTGATGCTGATGCTGTTCAGCAGTGCGCTGTACGCACCCCAGCTCATGGACGTCCCCTCCGACACCCGGCCCTTCTGGGCCGTGGTCACGGGCCTGGTCCTCTACAACTCGGCCGTCATCGCCGAGATCGTCCGGGCCGGTGTGCTCTCCCTGCCCCGCGGCCAGACCGACGCGGCCAAGGCGATCGGCATGCGCAAGGGGCAGACCATGTTCCACGTGCTGATCCCGCAGGCCGTCACCGCGATGCTGCCGGCCCTGGTCAGCCAGCTCGTGGTGATCCTCAAGGACACCGCGCTCGGTGGCGCCCTGCTGGGCTTCGCGGAGCTGCTCTCCATGAACCGGCAGATCTCGGCCAACTACAGCAACACCATCGCCACGCTCGTCGTGATCGCACTGATCTACATCGTCGTGAACTTCGGCCTCACCACCTTCGCCTCCCAGCTCGAGGGCCGACTGCGGAAGTCGAAGAAGAGCACCGGCGCGGTGCTCGGCACGGACGAGATCGACGACCCGATCC
Source organism: Streptomyces sp. NBC_01232 (assembly GCF_035989885.1). GTDB lineage: Bacteria > Actinomycetota > Actinomycetes > Streptomycetales > Streptomycetaceae > Streptomyces. Next base: position 6,050,787 of record NZ_CP108518.1, on the reverse strand, counting down.
CCGGGGCGAACACCGCGGCCGGAGCCTGATGCCGGAGCCCCTTCGGACGGCCCCCCGGGTCTGACATACGGTCAGTCATAGTGCGTAACCTTTGTGGTGCGGCGGATCTCATCCGCCGCACCACACGGCGTTGTACGGACCGGTGTCACTTGACGCGGGCACCTACAGTGGGTTGCATACGTTCTGTGATCACATACCGGACATCGGGAGCCGCGCCATGGACCCGGTGATCGTCCTCGGCGCGGGGCCCGTCGGGCTGTCCCTCTCGCTCGCCCTGGCGGGCGCGGGCGTGCCCTCCGTCGTGCTCGACGAAGGGCCCGGCAAGGAGGAGGTCCGCCCGGCCCGTACCGTCGTCCTGCACTCCGACACCGCGGCCATGGTGCACCGGCTGGGCTGTTCGACGCTGCGCGACGAGGGGGCGTACTTCGCCGCCTGGCGCACCATGCGCCGGAGCCGGCCCGACCGGCGGATCACCTTCGAGGAGCACCCGGCCCCGCTGCACCTGCCGCAGCACGCGCTCACGCGCGGACTGCGCGACGCCGCCGCGGCGCACCCGCTCGTGCGGCTGGTCACCGACAGCAGACTGGACACCGTGGAGCAGGACGGCCGGGGTGTCACCGCACACACCCGGGGCGCCGAAACCACTTGGTGGCGCGGGAGTTACCTGGTCGGCTGCGACGGCGCCCGCTCCACCGTGCGCAAACTGCTCGGCATCCGCTTCCCGGGCCGCACCGCCGTGGAACGGCACGCCGTGGCCGCGCTGCGCACCGAACTGCCCTGGCCCGGCGAGGCCTTGCTGCACCGCAACCCGCCGCAGGAGGTCACCTCCCGGCCGCTGCCCGACGGGGTGTGGCGGCTGGACTGGCTGCTCCCGGCCCGCGGGGAGCTGGTGACCCCCGACGCGCTGGTGACCCTGATCCGCAACACCCTCGCCGTGTGGTGCGGCGGCACGACACCCCCGTACGACCTCATCGACACCGGGGTCCACACCCTGCACCACCGCCTCGCCCGGCGCTGGCGCGACGGCCGCGCCTTCCTCGCCGGTGACGCCGCGCACCTGCTGGGCGCGCTCGGCACCCAGGGGGTCGAGGAAGGGCTCCGGGACGCCGAGAACCTCGCGTGGAAGCTCTCCCTGGCCTGGCACCAAGGGGCCTCCGAGGCCCTGCTCGACAGCTACGAGGACGAGCGGCGCACCGCGGTCGCCTCCCGGCTGCGCGCGGCAGATCAGGCGATGCCGACGCTGCGGGCGGGCGGCGGTCTGCGCACCTACCTGCCCGGCGCCGCGCGTTCCGCCGAGTCCCTGCTCACCGACGGCCATCTGGGACGGGGACCGCTGGGCGCGGAGCCCACGTACGCCCCGCCGGTCGCGGTGCGCGAGGTGCCGACGGCCACGGAGCCGGGCGGTCCAGTGGCGAACGTCCCGGTGACCGCGCCCGACGGGTCCACCGTCCCGCTGCGGGACCTGCTGGGGCAGGGCCGGCTGCTGGTGGTGCTGGTCGCTCCGGGCACCGGGGTCTGGGACCGGCGCCACTGGCTCGGCGCCGGGCTGATGCCCCGACTCGCGGCGGCCGTGAGCGCGCTGCCGGTCCGTACCGATCTGCTCGTCGCCGACAGCTACCCGGGGGCCCCGGCGCACACCGTGCTGCTCGTCCGGCCGGACGGGCACCTGGCGGCGACCTTCGCGGGGGTCCGCCCGGCCGAGCTGTACGAGGCGGCGGACTCGGTCCGGGCGGGCGCGCCCGCGTCCCGGGTGCCGACGCCGTCCACGACGACACCGACCGCGGCGCCCTCTTCGGCGCCGGCACCGACCGTGGTGATCGATTGACCGTCTCCGGGACTCCGTGGTTCACTCGCGGAATGACCGGCAACGACGTACGCCTGTGGCGGAGGGTCCATATGGACCTGCTCCGCTACGCGGGCTGCGTGTGTCGCCCTTCCTGCTGATTCGCCCTTCCCCTCGCGCGCCCCGTGCCGTCCACCGGCCTGCGCGCACCTCCGCGAACCCAGGAACGGTCTCCTTACATGTCTGTATCCGTATCCGCGCCCGCGCACGCCCCTGAGCACGTGCCCGCCGGGGGCCCCACGGCCGCCGAACTCCTCGACTTCGCACTGCGCACCGCCGCCGACCCCGCGATCGTGGCCTCGCTGCCGCTCGACCCCGAGGGCCGCACCTGGATCCGGCTGGACGGGCCGGGCGGCAGCGAGGCCTGGCTGATCGGCTGGCCGCCGGGCACCGGTACCGGCTGGCACGACCACGCCGAATCCCGGGGCGCGTTCGCCACCGCCCGGGGCCGGCTCACCGAACACTCGCTGACCGTGCGCCTGCCGTCGGAGGGCTGGAAGTCCCTGGAGCTGGCACCGGACGTCGACCGCCGCCGCTCGCTGACCGCGGGCTCGGGCCGGGCCTTCCGCGAACACCATGTGCACGAGGTCCTCAACGAGTCCCCGGACGAGCACGCCGTCTCCGTGCACGCCTACTACCCGCCGCTCCCGCTGATCCGCCGCTACAGCCGCAGCGGCCCGGTCCTCAGCCTGGAGCACGTCGAGCGTCCGGCGGACTGGCAGTGAGCGCGCCGGTCGGCATCGACGAGCTGCTGGAACGGATCCGTGCGCGCTACACCCGCGTGGACGCGCAGGAGGCGTACGCCGCCTCGCGCGCCGGGGCGCTCCTGGTGGACATCCGCTACCAGGCCCTGCGCGAACGGGACGGGCTGATCCCGGGCGCGCTGGTGGTCGAGCGCAACGAGCTGGAGTGGCGCCTGGACCCGCAGGGCAGCCACCGCCTTCCGGAGGCCACGAGTCACGGCCTCCAGGTGGTGGTGATCTGCAACGAGGGCTACGCCTCCAGCCTCGCCGCGGCCTCCCTCCACGCCCTGGGCCTGGCCCGCGCCACGGACCTGACGGGCGGTTTCCAGGCGTGGAGGTCGGCGGGCCTCCCCGTCACCCCCACCGGTTCCGGCCCTCTCGGCGTTTAGGCACCCCCTCAGCCCCGCCGGCGTTTGAGGCGCTCTTCCAGCCCCGCCGGCGTTTGAGGCGCGGGGGTCCGGGGGCAGCGCCCCCGGCAACGGCGCCGCACGTGCGACGGCTCCGGGACCGCACCGCTCGGGCGGTACGGTCCCGGGGGCCGGATCCCCGTACGGGGCTACCCCTTCGCCGTGGCGACAGCCACCGGCGCCACCCGCAACGCCACCCGCCCCGGGAGGGAAGTGCCCGCCAGGGCCAGCACCCCGGCGACCCCCACCACCACCGCGTACGCGACCGGCAGCACCGCGGGCGCGGCCGCCCCCGTCATGCCCACGCTGAACGCGGTCAGTACCGCCAGCGCGATCCCCGAGCCCAGCGCCGTCCCGATCAGGACCACCGCCAGCGCCTCCGTACGCAGCATCCGCAGCACCTGCCGACGCTTCGCCCCGGCCAGCCGCAGCATCGCGAACTCCCGGAACCGCTCGGCGGTCGACATCGCGAGGGTGTTCACCACCGCGATCGCGGTGAAGGCCAGTACGAGCCCCATCGCCAGCAGGTTGACCTCCGCTCCTGCCTCCTGCCGCTGAGCCCGCGCCGCGTCGGCGTCCGCCGCCGTCAGCACCCGTACGCCCGGGAATGCCGCCAGCGCCGTGGCCAGTTGCTCCCGGCTCGTGCCCGAGCCCGGCTCCGCCGCCACCAGCACACTGCTCGCCAGCGGGTTGTCCATGTGCGCGGCCACCAGTGGGTGCGGCAGCGTCAGGTCCCCGAAGCCCAGCCCCCGCGCGTACACGGCCGAGACCGTCAGCGTGACCGGGGTGCCGTCCCCCAGCGTCAGCCTCAGCGGGCTCCCGGGCTTCAGCCCCAGCTGATCGGCGGCCAGTTCGCTCACCGCCGCACTCCCCTCGCCGAAGCCGTCCAGGCTGCCTCCGGTGACCCCCGGGTCCCAGGTCCGGGCCAGTCCGGCCGGGGTCACGCCCTGCGCGGCGTACTTCGTCAGGCCCACCCGTACCGAGGTGTGCACGATCTCGGTGGCCGCCGCGACCCCCGGGGTACGCCGGACCCGCTCGGCAGCCTCCGGTGTGACGCCGGGACCCTGGGCGGCCAGCACCCACGGGGCCCGGATCCCGTCGCGGGCCTGGGCCCGGGCGGCGTCCCCGAGCGTCGGGGTGATGAAGAGCACGGTGCAGGTCATGCCGATCAGCAGCGCGATCGGGGTGACGGCGGAGGCCATCCGCGTGGCGTTCCCGCGCAGGTTGGCGGTGGCCAGGTGGCCGCCCGGGCCCGCCAGGCGGAGCGGGCCGGCGAGCAGCGCGGTGGCGCCCCTGACAAGCAGCGGGCCGAGCAGCGAGACCGCCCCGGCCAGTACCACCACGGCGAGGAAGGTGACCGGGGTGGAGGCCGGCTCGGTGCGCAGCGAGCCGAGCACGACGACCAGCACCGCCCCGCCGGCCAGCATCAGCACGCCGAGCACGCTGCGGATCCAGCGGGGCCGGGCCCGCTCGACGGCGGCTTCGGCGAGGGCCTCGGCCGGACGGATCCGGGCGATCCGCCGCCCGGTGATCCGCGCGGCGGCCCAGGCTCCGAACAGGCCGGTGGCGACTGCGGCGAACATCGGGAAGATGCCGGCGGTGCGCTCCAGGGTGACGGGGACGACCCCGCTGTCGACGAACCGGCCGTGCAGCCGGGCGGCGAGCGGCAGCCCGGCGAGCGCCCCGCAGACCCCGGCGGCCAGGCCGACGAGCAGCGCCTCCCGGCCGATCATGCGGCGCAGTTGACGGGGGGTGGCGGCGATGGCCCGCAGCAGGGCGAGTTCGCGGTGGCGCTGCTGGATGCCGAGCGCGAAGGTGCCGACGACGACGAGGACCGCGACGAGCAGGGAGGTGCCGCCCATGGCTCCGCCCATGGAGACCAGCTTGATGCGGGCGTCGGCTGCGCCGGGGAACTCGACGGGGCCGCGCTCGTCGCCCGTGGCGACCTGTGCGGTGGTGCCCTTCAGTGCCTGCTCGACCCTGGTGGCGAGTTCGGCGGCGCCGACGCCGGGTGCGGGCAGCACTCCGATGGCGCTGACCCGGCCGTCGCGGGAGGCGAGCCTGTGGGCCTCGTCGTCGCTGAAGAAGAGAGCGCTCTGGTGGGCGAGGTCGCCGCGGGTCGTCGTCGCGATGCCGCTGACCCGGTACGTCCTGGGTTCGCCGGTGGACTGCACGGTGAGTCCGGATCCGGGGGCCAGGCCGGCGCGGGCGGCCAGCGCACGGTCGACGACGACCTCGTCACCGCTGCGGGGGGCGCGGCCCTCGGCGAGGGTGAAGGGCGTCAGTGCGGCGGAGGTCCAGGCGTGCCCGTACGAGGGCTTGGGTGCACCGGGGGCCTTGACCAGCGGGACGGCCTGGAAGGTGAGCTCGGGGACGGCCTGCCCGACGCCGGGCACGGCCCGGACGGTGTCCACGGTGGCGGCCGGCAGCCAGGCCCGCTCGGCGACGGGCTTGGCCTTGTGCTTGGTCTTGGTTTTGCCCTTCTTCTCCTTGACCGTCGTCTCGTGGACGTTCCGGTCGGCGGAGACGAGGACCGGCGTGGCCGCGTAGCGCTCGGTGCCGATCCTTCCGCGGAGTCCCGTTTCCAGGAGGGTCCCGCAGGCGGTGACGAGGGCGGCCGCGCACAGCAGCGCGACGAAGGCGCCGAGGAAACCGGCCTTGCGGTCCCTGACGGTCTGAAGGGCGTAACGCAGCATCATGCGGGCAACTCTGCCGCCGTGCCGGGCGCCTGGCATTGGCGTGTCCCGGCGTCCGGTCCCGGGGGCTACCCCCACCCCGGGCCCACCGGCTCACTCCCCCGCAAACCCCAGGTCGTCGGCGTCCTCGCCCTCCGTCTCCAGCGCGCGGCGCACCACTCGCAGGGCCATGCCCTCCGGGTATCCCTTGCGCGCCAGCATCCCGGCGAGGCGACGGATCCGCTTGTCCCGCTCCAGGCCCCGGGTGGAGCGGAGCTTGCGCTCCACGAGCTCCCGGGCGGTCTGCTCCTCCTGGTCGGAGTCCAGCAGCTCCAGGGCCTCTTCCACGAGGGTGGCGTGCACCCCCTTGGTACGGAGCTCCTGGGCCAGTGCCCGACGGGCCAGGCCCCGGCCGCGGTGGCGGGACTCGACCCAGGCTCCGGCGAAGGCCGCGTCGTCGATCAGGCCCACTTCCTCGTACCGGGAGAGGACCTGCTGCGACACCTCCTCGGGGATGCCCCGCTTGTGCAGGGCGTCCGCGAGCTGGCGCCGGGTGCGCGGGCTGCCGGTGAGCAGGCGCAGACAGATCGCCCGCGCCTGCTCCTCGGGGCTCTGGGGCGGCAGCTCCGGACGGCCCTCACGGCCACCCCGGCGCTCGCCGCCCCCTTCCTGCTCGCGCACGGGTCAGCTCTTGGCCACGGCGGCCTTGGCCGTCGTCTTGGCCTTCGATGCCGGGGCGGGCACGGCGGTGGCCGCGGCGTCGGCCGTGTCGGCACCGGCCTCGGCGGCGGCGTCCTTGCGGACACCCACGCCCAGCTTCTCCTTGATCTTCCGCTCGATCTCGTTGGCGAGGTCGGGGTTGTCCTTCAGGAAGTTACGGGCGTTCTCCTTGCCCTGGCCGAGCTGGTCGCCCTCGTAGGTGTACCAGGCGCCGGCCTTGCGCACGAAGCCGTGCTCCACGCCCATGTCGATCAGGCCGCCCTCGCGGCTGATGCCCTGGCCGTAGAGGATGTCGAACTCGGCCTGCTTGAACGGCGGCGCGACCTTGTTCTTGACGACCTTGACGCGGGTGCGGTTACCGACCGCGTCCGTGCCGTCCTTGAGGGTCTCGATGCGACGGATGTCGAGGCGCACGGAGGCGTAGAACTTCAGCGCGCGACCACCGGTGGTGGTCTCCGGCGAGCCGAACATCACACCGATCTTCTCGCGGAGCTGGTTGATGAAGATCGCGGTGGTCTTGGACTGGTTGAGCGCACCGGTGATCTTCCGGAGGGCCTGGCTCATCAGTCGGGCCTGGAGACCCACGTGCGAGTCGCCCATCTCACCCTCGATCTCCGCGCGCGGCACGAGCGCCGCCACGGAGTCGATGACGATCAGGTCGAGGGCACCGGAGCGGACCAGCATGTCCACGATCTCCAGCGCCTGCTCGCCGGTGTCCGGCTGCGACAGGATGAGGTTGTCGGTGTCGACGCCGAGGGCCTTGGCGTACTCGGGGTCGAGCGCGTGCTCGGCGTCCACGAAGGCGACGGTGCCGCCGGCCTTCTGTGCGTTGGCCACGGCGTGCAGGGTCAGGGTCGTCTTACCGGAGGACTCCGGGCCGTACACCTCGATCACACGGCCGCGGGGCAGCCCGCCGACGCCGAGGGCGATGTCCAGCGCGGTCGACCCGGTGGGGATGACCTCGATGGGGTCGTTCGGCTTGTCGCCGAGGCGCATGACCGCACCCTTGCCGAATTGCCGTTCAATCTGTGCGAGCGCGGCGTCGAGAGCCTTCTCGCGGTCGGTGCCTGCCATGGGTTCCACCCGGTTTGCTTGAGTCGATCGCTTCACGTCACTGACGCTAATGCCTGCCACTGACAATGCGCCTCCACGAGCGTTTCGGCTGTGGATAACTCATCAGAATGGATGTTCGATTTCCCTGTCAAGCGCGCCACGCCCACCCCTCCCCCACCTGCACCGACGCGCCCGGGTCGCGGTCGTGGTGGGCGGCCTGCCGCCCACCACGGACATCAGGCCGTGTGCCGGTGCAGCGCGATGAGGTGGTGACGGTCACGGTGCGGGGCGGGCTCGTCACGTCCCGGAAGGGCGAAGACGGCGCAGACCTCGGCGGGCAGGGTGAGGATGCTCGATTGCCCGTCGAAGGTGAGGTCGCCGTTGACCGCGTGCCGGCAGCCCGCGCGGTCCAGGGCGGCGATCAGCTCCTCGCGCAGGACGGTGGCATCGAGGGTCTCGGAACCGGGTAGGACGAGCGGCGGGAGCCCGGCGGCCGAACCCGGCCGGAGGCTGATCCAGATGCCGCTCACGGCCCGCCGGGTGACCACCAGTCGCAGCCCGCCCCACGTGTAGAAGTAGCCGTCGACATCGGGCCCCTTCATGAGATGGGCCGGATGCGGGCGGCCCGGGCCGAGGAGGTCTTCGGCCTCGGCCAGGGACATCCCGCAGGTGAGCGGCCCGATGCGGCCGGTGCGGGAGAAGTCGACGAGTAGGTCCATCAAGGTCACGACGGGACTGTGGCACCCTCCCGGCCGGGCCCGCACCCCGATATCGGCGCCGGCGCCCGGCCCCCGTCGACGGTCACTCCTCGTCGTCCTCGTCCGTGGGCGTGTCCCAGGCCGGCAAGGTGGTGCCCGCCGCGGTCGTCAGCTCGAGCAGCCGGCACTGCATGAGCTCCACGGCGGCCATGAGCCGCACCCGGGCCCGCTCCGCGTCCTCGGGCGGGAAACCTATCCGGATCTGGTGAGGGCGCGACGCGTCGTACGTGAGCAGCCAGTCGGTGTCGACGGTCGCGAAGTGGTCCTGCGCCATCTCGTCGTGCTTCGACCGCCATGCGCCCCGGTCCGTGGTCGGGGCCAGGGCCGCGCGCAGCGCCCTCAGACGCTCGTCGTGGGGCAGGGGCCCCTCGGACAGGCGCAGGCACCGGTCGATGCGGGGCCGGAACGCGTTGAACCAGGGCGCCAGGTCCGGCTGCATGGCGCCGAGCAGGCGGGAGCGGAGGCGTCCGGCGGCCCAGCCCTCGATGAAGGCCGCCGCGCCCGTGCGGTGCGTCTCGTACCACCCCTCGCTGCTCCACACCACGACGGGCCATTCCTCGGGCGCCTCCCCACCGGTGAGCCAGCACAGCCGGTCGGCGTCCATGGTGGTGCCCCAGACCAGCAGCCCGCCCGGCTCCGGGTGCAGCGGGTAGGGGTAGCGCTCAACGTCCCGTTCCGCCGGTTGCGTCAGATGGTGGGCGCGCTGCCACTCGATGCCGTTGTGCCGGCTCGTGCCGAACGGCGTGTGGAGGTACAGGAGATCGCAGAACTCCCCCCACCCGTACGTGGCGACCGTCCACTTGTAGTCGTCGGGGAGCCGCACCCCGAGCGCGGCCTCGGCAGCGGTCCAGTCCCCGCGGGCGTCGACGGGTGCGGCCGGCGGCGGAACGAGCCGCGCCAGGGAGCCGGGCCCGGTCACGGCAGCTCCCGCAGTACGAGCGCCTCCGCGAAGGGCTTGCCGGTCCGCTTCGCGTACGTCATCCGCTCACGCACCTCGTGCAGGGTGCGCGGGCGGTAACCCGGCCCGCCGCAGCAACTCTTGTGGAAGCGCACGCCCGCGTTCAGCAGCACGGACAGCGTGCGCCACGCCGCGTCGTCGCGCCGCCGGGGCGCGGCGAAGGCCGACCCGGCATGGACGAGGGCGCGCGCACAGCGCGGGCAGACCCGTTCCCGGTCCCTGTCGTAGGGCTGCTTGTACGCGGCCCGGCAGGGCAGGCAGATGTACGAGGTCTTCGCGTGGGGCATGCGAGCAGCCTAAGCAACGCCCCGCGCCGGGATCGACACGATTACGGCAGGCCGGGGGCACCCTCGAGGGCGGCCCGGGCGATCGGGGGACGGCCTCGGAGGGCGAGGAGCCCGTCGGCGAGGTCCGTGACGGGCAGCGGATCCTGGTCGCGGTGCACGCGGACGGCGGCTGCCGACAGGCTGCGCGGGACGGCTCCGGCACCGGCGGCGACGCCGAACGCGTCCCCGGTCCGGGTCACTTGGCCGACGCCAGGCGTGCCCTGAGCAACGAGACCGTGCTCACCAGCTTGGGGAGGCCTTCCGTCTGCACCGCCATGATGCCCCGGGAGACCTGGGACTCGTCGTTCTTCGCGGCTCCGTCGGCGCACTCGCCCGCCCCCCGCCTGAATCCGCCGAGGGCCTCCTTCCAGTACCGCTGGACCCCTTCGTCGGGGATCGGGTCGAGCTTCTCGGCCTTGGCGGTCTGGGCCAGCAGGTCCTGGCAGGCGGGCCCTTGGACGTCGATCGTGCGCATGCTCACCTCGTTGACCCGGCCGGCGTCCTCGGTCAGCTTCCTCATCTGCGCCTCGCCGCCGGAGCCGTACCAGTCCTCCAGCTGCTCGGCCGGAGTCCGGGAACAGCCGCTGAGCAGCACGGTGGCGGCGACGACGCATACGGGAACGGAGACGGTGACGGGGACACGCACACGGAATCGCATGGAACCTGGAACCCCCCTGGATCGGTGCGACCGATGCTGTCAGGGGCCGTCCGGGCCCGTGCCCCTCGTGATGCTTTTGTGACGGGCCGTCGGGGCGTCGGGCCGTCAGCCGTCTGGCCGCCAGTCGTCGGGGCGCCAGTCGTCGGGGCGCCGGCCGTCAGAGGGAGACCGCCGTCCCGAGGGATTCGGCGCACAGGACCTTCGGACCGCCCTCCTCGTAGAAGACATCGAGAGCGGTGATCGTGAACCCCACGGCCCTCAGCAGGTCCGGGGCCGACCGCGTGAGGTGACAGCCGCCCAGGATCCGCATGTTGAGGGGTTCGAGCCTGCGCTGCCAGCGGCGCACCCGCCAGTCCCCTTCCGGAGCGAGCCCGTGCTCGACGAAGTGCAGGGTTCCGCCCGGCCTCAGCACGCGCCGCAACTCGCGCAGGGCGGCCCCGGCGTCCGGGATGGTGCACAGGGTCCACGTGGACAGCGCGGAATCGAAGCAGCCGTCCTCGAAGGGCAGCGACTGGCCGTCCAGGCCGGCCCGCCGCACCGGGACGCGGGCGTCCCGTACACGCTTCGCCGCCAGTCGCCACGCGACGTCGGAGGGCTCGACGGCCGCCACGCCCCTGATGCCCGGCGGATAGAAGGGGACGTTGTGGCCCGCCCCGAAGCCGATCTCGACGACCTCGCCGCTCAGCTCCTCGCAGACCCGGCGCCGCAGCGGCCGGCCCACCTTCGCACCGCAGGCGACGTTGAGGATCCGCGGCACTGCCTGGTCGGCGTAGAACCCCATGACGGCCTCCGCTGCTCGCCCCCGCTGCTCCCGCTCAGCATGGCACCGGCGCACCGTCCCCACGAACACCCCACGCTGGTGACAACCCAGGGTTGACACTCCTCGAAGTGTCAACCTACGGTTGCACCTATGACGAACCCTTCAGTGGAACCCGTTCGCATGACCAATCCGGTACGCCTCGACGACCTCATCGAGGCCATCAAGAAGGTCCACACCGACTCCCTGGAGCAGCTCAGCGACGCCGTCGTCGCCGCCGAGCACCTCGGCGACGTGGCCGACCACCTCATCGGTCACTTCGTCGACCAGGCCCGCCGCTCCGGGGCCTCCTGGACCGACATCGGCCGGAGCATGGGCGTCACCCGCCAGGCCGCCCAGAAGCGCTTCGTCCCCAAGGCCGACAAGGAGGGCGACGGCGCTCTGGACCCCAGCGCGGGCTTCGGCCGGTTCACCCCGCGCGCCCGCAACGTCGTCATGACCGCACAGAACGAGGCCCGCGCCGCCGGCGGCGCCGAGATCCGCACCGAGCACCTGGTCCTGGGCCTCCTCGCCGAGTCCGAGGGCCTCTCGGGGTACGCCCTGCGCACCCACGGGGTCGCTGCGGACGACGTACGCGCCGCCGTGACGGCCCTGCTGCCGCCGCCCCTGGCGGAGGTCCCCGACCTGATCCCCTTCGACGCGTCCGCGAAGAAGGCCCTGGAGCTCACCTTCCGCGAGGCCCTGCGCCTGGGCCACGACTTCGTCGGTACGGAGCACATCCTGCTCGCGCTCCTGGAGCTGGAGAACGGTGAGGGCCCGCTGCACGGCCTCGGCCTGGACAAGGCCGGCGTCGAGGCGACCGTCAGCGAAGCCCTGGCAGTCGTACGCGTCGTCGCGGACGAGCAGTAGAGGAATCCGCGTCCTGCGTCAGCTCGTACCGCTTGACGTACGCGCCGAGGAAGGACTGCAGGGTGGCGATGGCCGGAATCGCGATGAGCGCCCCGACCGCGCCGAGCAGGGCGGTGCCCGCGACGACCGATCCGAAGGCCACCGCCGGGTGGATGTCCACGGTCTTCGAGGTCAGCTTGGGCTGGAGGACGTAGTTCTCGAACTGCTGGTAGATCACCACGAAGCCCAGTACGTACAGCGCGTACCAGGGGTTGACGGTGAAGGCGAGCAGCATCGGCAGCGCGCCCGCCAGATAGGTGCCGATGGTGGGGATGAACTGGGAGACCAGCCCCACCCACACCGCGAGCGCGGGCGCGTACGGCACGCCGAGCACCGCCAGCACGATGTAGTGCGCGACCCCGGAGATCAGCGCCATCAGCCCGCGCGAGTAGAGGTAGCCGCCCGTCTTGGCGACGGCGATCTCCCAGGCGCGCAGTACCTCGGCCTGCTTGGCGGGCGGCAGTACGGAGCACAGGGCGCGCCGCAGCCGCGGTCCGTCGGCGGCGAAGTAGAAGGAGAACAGCCCGATCGTCAGCAGTTTGAAGAGTCCGCCGAGCACGGTGGCGGACACGTCGAGCACGCCGGTCGCACTGTTCTGCACGTACTTGCGCAGCCAGTCGGAGCGCAGCAGGCTCTCCTGGATCTCCAGCCGCGACAGGTCGGTGCGGAAGGTGTCGTTGATCGAGTGGATCACCCGGTCGAGGTAGCCGGGGAAGCCTTCCACCATGGCGACGATCTGCCCGGCGAGTATGGAGCCGAGCAGGGCGAGGAAGCCGGCGACCGCGACGAAGACCGCGAGGAACACCAGGAAGGTGGCGAGCCCCCGGCGCACGCCGCGGGCCGCCATCCTCGCCACTGCGGGTTCGATAGCGAGCGCGAGGAAGAACGCGATCAGGATGTTGACCAGCAGGCCGATCAGCTGGTGGAAGGCCCAGCTGCCGAGCTGGAAACAGGCGACGAGGGCCAGTACGAGGATCACTGCGCGCGGCAGCCAGCGCGGCATGCGCGCATCGTCCTCGGCGGGGGCCGCACCGGGCCGCCGCGGACCGGGGAGCAGCGGCGGTTCCGCCGGTCCCGAATCCTCCGCCCGCAACGGCTGCGTCGCGGGCCGTCCCGGTCGCCCCGGCTGTCCCGGCGGTGTCACTCCTTGTGCGTCCGCGGGCTGATCGTTCGTCTCTTCGCTGGCTGCCACGGCGCCCAGTCTGTCCCACGGCCGCCCCGTACCGCGAAGCCGCCGGACGGCAGCGCTCCGGACCGGCCCTCCGTCAGCGCAGCGACGCCGGCACGTCCATCGCCGAACACACCGCGCGCCAGACGTCCTTGGCCTCCCAGCCCGCGTCCAGCGCCTGGTGGACGGTGCGCCCGCCCAGCTCCGTCATGACGTGGTCCCGCGCGAAGGAGTCGGCGTAGCCCGCACCGAAGTGCTCCGCCATCCGTTCCCAGAAAATCGTCAACCGCATGCCCCCAGTATCCCGCCCCGGGAGAGTGCACCGCCCGCGTTCGGCCCTCCTGGCCGCACCGCGGCGTCCTACGTTGCAGCCATGCCCGGAGACGAAGCTTCCCCGCAGACCCCGCAGACCCCGCAGACATCACAAACATCACAGCCGTCGCGGACACCGCAGACACCGCAGGCCGCCCGGCCACCGCAGGACCCACTGGCCCGCGCCGAGAGGTTCATCTGGCTCACGGCCCGCGTGCTGGAGCAGCGGCGGTTCGCGTTCCACTTCCTCGGCGGGGCCGCCGACCCGGTGGACACGGCCCTCGGTTCGTACCTCAACCCGGACGGGGGCTACGGTCACGCACTCGATCCGGATCTCCGCGGTCCGCTCAGCCAGCCCCTGCACACCGCCCACGCGCTGCGCGTGCTGGACAGCCTCGGCCGCTGTTCCGGACAGCGCATCGAGCGGCTCTGCCGCCACCTGACCGGGGTCTCCACCACGGACGGCGCGCTTCCGGTGGTCTTCCCGGGGCCCCGCGACTATCCCGCCGCCCCCTATCACCCGACGCACGACGACCCGCCGGGCGAGCTGCTGACCACGGGCCCGGTCGTCGGCGCGCTGCACCGCAACCGGGTCTGGCACGCCTGGCTCTTCCGGGCCACGGACTTCTGCTGGGACCGGGTCGAGAACCTGCGCCACACGCATCCGTACGAGGTCCAGAGCGCGGTGGCCTTCCTCGACGGCATCCCCGACCGGGCGCGCGCGGCGGCGGCCGCGGACCGGCTGGGCCGGCTGGTGCGCGAGCAGCGACTCGTCGTGCTCGATCCGGTGCGGCGGGCGGAGTACCCGGAGGCCCCCGGCTACGCCCCGGGCGAGCGGCTCCACCCGCACGACTTCGCGCGGCGGCCGGAGTCGCTGGCCCGCGGCTGGTTCACCGACGCGGAGCTGCGCCGCTCGCTGGACTTCCTGTCCTCCGAGCAGCAGCCGGACGGCGGCTGGCCGGTGCGCCGACGGGCCTGGGCGCCGGGCAGCTCTCTGGAGCGGCGGCCGATCGCCACCCTGGAGGCCCTGCTCACCCTGCGGGCCTACGGGCGCCTGCCGGACGGGCGCTCGCCGGACGGGGTCAGCCCCCCAGGGCCCGTACCCCCGCGGTGACGACGACGGCGGCGGCGACCACGACGAGGAACGGGGCGCGCAGCAGCAGGGCCAGCCCGGCGGCCGCGAGTCCGGCGGCGCGGGCGTCGACGACGAGGGCGGACCCGGTGCTGAAGGTCTGCTGGGCGGTGAGCGCGGCGAGCAGGGCGACCGGCAGCAGGGCGGCCAGGCGGCGTACGAGCGGCCGCTCCAGGGCCCCGGCGGGAACGAGCAGCCCGGCGAGCTTGACGGCGTAGCAGCCGAGGACGGTCAGTCCGATGGCGATCCAGACGTTCACGGGCGGCGTCCCTTCATCCACAGCACGACGGGGGCGGCCAGAGCGGCGATCAGCACGGGCACTCCGGCGGGCAGCACGGGCAGGAAGCCGAGCCCGAGGACGAGCGCGAGGGCGGCGACGGCCCGCTCGGTGGAGGTCTTCAGCATCGGCGCCAGCAGGGCCAGGAACACGGCGGGCCCGGCGGCGTCCAGCCCCCACGCGTTGGTGTCCCCGATGGCCTCGGCGCCGAGGGCGCCGAGCAGGGTGGTGAGGTTCCACAGCGCGTAGAGGGTGAGCCCGGTGACGGTGAAGCCGAGGCGGGCCGACTTGCGGTCGGGCTGGGCCAGGGCGACGGCGGTGGTCTCGTCGATCACCCAGTGCGCGGCGAGCGGCCGCACGGCGCGGGGCAGCTTGAGCAGCTGCGACAGCCGCAGCCCGTAGAAGGCGTTGCGGGTGCCGAGGAAGAAGGCCCCGGCGGCGGCGGTGAACGGGTTCCCGCCCGCCGCCAGCGCCCCGACCAGGGCGAACTGCGAGGCGCCGGTGAAGACGAGCAGGCTCAGCACGCAGGCCTGCAGGGTGCTGACGCCGGCCCCGGCGGCGGTCACCCCGAATGCGAACCCGGACAGCCCGACGGCCACCCCGACCCCGAGCGCGTCGCGCACGACAGCGGCGCGCGGCCGTCCCCCGGCGACCCCCTCGGGGGTCTCCTGCATCACTGCTTGATGTTCTCCCACGCCCCGAAACTACGCAGGTCGGGGCGGCCCGGTCTTGTACGTTCTTGCGCGCACGTCGCGGCCTCTCCCCAGCGGGTCCTCATCCGGTGCGCCGCAGCGGCTCGCCGAGCAGCGCGGTCAGCCCTCCCCCGACGGCGGCCAGCAGATCGGCCCCGAAGACGGTGAGGGTCTCCTCCCAGGGGTGACCGAAGGTGCCGAAGCGCAGGTCGTGGTCGAGGAAGAGGTGGTAGTCGCCGTTCGGGTACGCCTCGCCCGGCCAGTCCGGCTCGCCGGGCCCGCCCACCCGGTGGGGGTCGAAGTCGTAGCAGGTGTGGTTCCAGTCGAGCCAGGCCAGCCGCTCGCCGGGGCGGGTGACCGCCTGCAGCGCCGGGCGCACGATCCGTTCCGGCTCGTCGGCGAGCGCGCGGTCGAGCCGCCACGTGGCACCGCCGGCCGGGCCCTCGAACGCGCAGAACCGCTCGATTCTGGGCTGGAAGCCGTACTCGCGTTCCACCCGGTCCCACAGCCGGTCCTCGCACCGCGGGTCGAGCAGGGCGACCGGCCGGGACCGCGCCGGGACCGCGGGCGGGGCCCAGTGATGGGTGCGTACGGTGGTCAGCTCGGCGAAACCGGCCGCGAGCAGGGCCGTCCGGAGCTCTCCCGCCGCCTCGGCGACGCAATAGGGCACGGGCCGATGCAGGCTGCGGTGGTAGTGCTCCGGCGGCGTCACCAGCTCGCGCCAGGCCCTGGGGAACTCCGCGTGCGGGCCCGTCACACCGCCGATCACGAGGAAGTCGGTGCCCCGGGGCACCTCCGCCCAGCCCGCGGCGATGACACGGCCGTCCTCGAGGAGCACCGCCGCGTCCCGCTCCTTCCACACCGGCCCGCCGTCGGCCTCGAAGTCGGCGAGCGGCTCGGCGTGCGGTTCGGGGTGCGGACCGGGGGCCTCGGCCAGGGCCCGGGCCGCCTCCCACCAGGGGGAACCCGAGCCGCTGCTGATCAGGCTGTGCACCCCGGCCCGGGGCGCCCGGCCCCGCTCCAGGGCTGTGAGGGGTTCCAGCCGGGCGAACTCGGCCACCAGCAGCGAGCGTTCCGGACCGGCCGTGAACCCGGCGGCCGTCAGTTCGGCGGCCAGGGCGCCCGGATCGTGACCGTGGACCTTCCACCGCACGGGCTCACCGCGCGCGGCGAAGGCGTCCGTCCCGCGCCCCACCAGCTCCGCGATCCCGGCGCGCGGGATGTCCGTCAGCGGCCCGTGGCCGACGGTCCCGTGCGTGCCGCAGTGGGTCCGCACGAGGGGACCGTCCAGCTCCACCACGGCTCCGGTCGGCGGCCACCGGGGCACCCGCCCCCGCACCTGTGCCGTGTACACCCCCAGCACCCGGGCCCGCTCCAGCCGGTCCATCCGTACGCCCTCCCTGGCCAAGATCCTCGACGGAGACCCTAACCGGCCGCCCGCTCCCGCCGGTACGCGCCCGGCGGCACGCCCACGATGCGTGTGAAGTGCCGGTTCAGGTGCGGCTGGTCGGTGAAGCCGACGGTGACGGCCGCCTCCGCCGGCGCCGTGCCGGCGTCGAGGAGCCGGCGCGCCCGGCGGACCCGGGCGTCGGTCAGCCAGGTGTGCGGCGGCATCCCGTACCGCTCGCGGAAGGCCCGCAGCAGGGCGAAGGGGCTCGTTCCCAGCTCCGCCGCGAGCTGCTCCAGCGACGGCGGGTCTGCCATCCGCTCCTGCAGTACGGCCCGCGCCGCCGCCGCGTCGGCGCCGCCCGCGCCCTGCACCGTACGGGCGGGCAGCGGGCCTGCGTGCCGGGTCAGCATCCGGGCCACCACGCTCCGCAGCAGCGTGTCGGCGGCCAGCGCGTTGCCCGCCTCGGCGGCCCGGTGGACCTCGGTGATCGCCCGGGCGCCCGGGGCGTCGGCGACCATGTCGGCCGTGAAGCCGGGGGTGCCGCGCAGGGTGCCGATCTCGTCGGCGACCTCCGCGATCAGCTCACTGGAGGGGTAGAGGGTGGCGTACGCCCAGCCCTCGGGCACCCCGGCGCGCGCGGTGTGCGGGACTTCGGGGTTGATCAGGACCACGCTGCCCGGCCCGGCGCGCACCACGTGCCCGGGGAGCCCGATCTCCTCGATGCCGCCGGTGACGGCCGCGATGACGTACCCGTCGTGCGCGTGGCGCGGGAAGGTGTGGCGTACGTAGTGGGCGCGCAGCAGGTCGAGGCCGGGCAGTTCCGCGTACTGCCAGTGCCGTGCCCACTCCCGGCGGCCCGCGGCGCCCTCGTCCGTGCCCATCCCCCCATTCTGCGCCCCGCCCGCTGCGCGCGTTTCCCCAGGTCCGGCCCGTTGTCAGTGGCCGGGTGCACGATGGGGGCATGGCAGGCGCTGCGCTCGACTCGTTCTCCCCCGCGACCCGCTCGTGGTTCACGGGGGCCTTCGTCACGCCCACCACCGCCCAGGAGGGTGCCTGGCGCGCGATCGGGGAGGGCTCGGACGTGCTGGTGGTGGCCCCCACCGGCTCCGGCAAGACCCTGGCCGCGTTCCTCGCCGCCCTCGACCGGCTCGCCTCGGTCCCGCCGCCCGCCGAGCCGAAGAAGCGCTGCCGCGTGCTGTACGTATCGCCCCTGAAGGCCCTGGCCGTCGATGTAGAGCGCAATCTCCGCAGCCCGCTGACGGGCATCCGCCAGGAGTCGGTGCGCCTCGGCCTGCCCGAGCCGGACATCCGGGTGGGGATCCGCTCCGGCGACACCCCGCCCGCCGAGCGCCGGGCGCTGGCCACGCGCCCGCCGGACATCCTCATCACCACGCCCGAGTCGCTGTTCCTGATGCTGACCTCGGCGGCCCGGGACGCCCTCGCCGGGATCGAGACGGTGATCCTGGACGAGGTGCACGCGGTCGCGGGGACCAAGCGCGGGGCCCATCTCGCGCTCTCCCTGGAGCGGCTGGACGAGCTGCTGCCGCGCCCGGCGCGCAGGATCGGGCTGTCGGCGACGGTCCGGCCGGTGGACGAGGTGGCCCGGTACCTCGCACCGCGCGGCAAGGTGGAGATCGTCCAGCCGCCGTCGACCAAGGAGTTCGACCTGTCGGTGGTCGTCCCGGTGCAGGACATGGGCGAGTTGGGGGGCTCTCCCGCGACCGAGGGCAGGGAGGGCGGGGACAAGCCGTCGATCTGGCCGCATGTGGAGGAGCGGATCGCCGATCTGGTGCAGGCGCACCGCTCGACGATCGTGTTCGCCAACTCCCGCCGGCTCGCGGAGCGGCTGTGCAACCGGCTCAATGAGATCGCGTACGAGCGCGCCATGGGCGAGAAGCTGCCGGAGGGAGCGCCCCCGGCCGAGGTCATGGCCCAGTCGGGGGCAGCCCTGGGAGCCCCGCCGCTGCTGGCCCGCGCGCACCACGGCTCGGTGTCCAAGGAGCAGCGGGCCCTGGTGGAGGAGGATCTGAAGGCGGGCCGACTGCCCGCCGTGGTCGCCACCTCCAGCCTGGAGCTGGGCATCGACATGGGCGCGGTGGACCTGGTGGTGCAGGTGGAGTCCCCGCCGTCGGTGGCCTCGGGACTGCAGCGGGTGGGACGTGCCGGGCACCAGGTGGGCGCGGTCTCCACCGGTGTGGTCTTCCCCAAGTACCGCGGCGACCTGGTGCAGGCGGCGGTGGTCACCGAGCGGATGCGCACGGGGGCGATCGAGTCCCTGCGGGTGCCCTCCAATCCGCTCGACGTGCTGGCGCAGCAGCTGGTCGCGATGGTGGCGATGGACACCTGGCAGCTGGACGACCTGCTCGCCCTGGTGCGGCGGGCGGCGCCCTTCGCGGCGCTGCCCGAATCGGCGTTCACGGCGGTGCTGGACATGCTGGCCGGTCGCTATCCGTCGGACGCGTTCGCCGAGCTCAGGCCGCGCGTGGTCTGGGACCGGGTGGCAGGGACGATCACGGGCCGGCCGGGGGCCCAGCGCCTCGCGGTCACCTCGGGCGGCACGATCCCCGACCGCGGTCTCTTCGGAGTCTTCCTCGCGGGCTCCGACCCGAAGAAGGGCGGCGGCCGGGTCGGGGAGCTCGACGAGGAGATGGTCTACGAGTCCCGGGTCGGCGATGTCTTCACGCTGGGCACCACCTCGTGGCGGATCGAGGACATCACCCGCGACCGGGTCCTGGTCACCCCCGCTCCCGGGGTGCCGGGGCGGCTGCCGTTCTGGAAGGGCGACCAGCTCGGCCGCCCGCTCGAACTGGGCCGCGCGGTGGGCGCGTTCCTCCGCGAGCTCGGCGGCCTGGGCGAGGAGGACGCCCGGCTGCGGCTGCTGGCGGCGGGCCTGGACGCCTGGGCCGCCGAGAACGTCCTGGCGTACCTCGCGGAACAGCGCGAGGCCTGCGGGCACGTCCCCGACGACCGGACCATCGTGGTGGAGCGGTTCCGTGACGAGCTGGGCGACTGGCGGGTCGTGGTCCACTCCCCCTTCGGCGCGCAGGTGCACGCGCCGTGGGCGCTGGCGCTGGGCGCCCGCCTCGCCGAGAAGTACGGCATGGACGCGCAGGTGATGCACGCCGACGACGGGATCGTGCTCCGGCTCCCCGACGCGGACCTGCTGTCCATGGACCTCCTGGACCACGATCCTGCCGCTCCGCAGGGGTTCGAGTTCGACGACGAGAAGGCCCCGCTGGGCGCGGCCGACGTGGCCTTCGACCACGGCGACGTCCAGCAGATCGTCACCGACCAGGTCGGCGGCTCCGCACTGTTCGCCTCCCGCTTCCGCGAGTGCGCGGCCCGCGCCCTGCTGCTGCCGCGCCGCAGCCCGGGCCGGCGCACCCCGCTGTGGCAGCAGCGGCAGCGCGCCTCCCAGCTGCTGCAGGTGGCCTCGGAGTTCGGCTCCTTCCCGATCGTGCTGGAGGCCGTGCGCGAATGCCTCCAGGACGTCTTCGACGTGCCCGGACTGACCGAGCTGATGGGTGACATCGAGGCGCGCCGTGTCCGGCTCGTCGAGGTCACCACGCCGGAGCCCTCCCCCTTCGCCCGTTCCCTCCTCTTCGGTTATGTGGCCCAGTTCCTCTACGAGGGCGACTCGCCGCTGGCCGAGCGCAGGGCGGCCGCGCTGTCGCTGGACTCCCGGCTGCTGGCCGAGCTGCTCGGCCAGGCGGAACTGCGCGAACTCCTCGACGCCCAGGTGCTGGAGGAGCTGGAACGGGAGCTCCAGTGGCTCACCGAGGACCGGCGGGCCAAGGATCCCGAGTCGGTGGCCGACCTGCTGCGCCTGCTGGGCCCGCTGACGCCGGGCCAGTTGACCGAGCGCGGGGCCGATCCGGCCTGGGCGCAGGAGCTCACGGCGGCCCGCCGCGCCATCCAGGTCAGGATCGGCGGCACGGACCACTGGGCGGCGATCGAGGACGCGGGCCGGCTGCGGGACGCGCTGGGCACGGCGCTGCCCGTCGGCGTCCCGGAGGCGTTCACCGAACCGGTCAAGGACCCGCTCGGCGACCTGCTCGCCCGGTACGCCCGCACCCACGGGCCCTTCACCACGGCAGCGGTCGCCGCCCGCTTCGGCCTGGGCGCGGCGGTGACCGAGGGCGCCCTGCACCGGCTGGCCGCGGCCGGCCGGGTGGTGCAGGGCGAGTTCCACCCGGCGGGCATCGGGCAGGAGTGGTGCGACGCGACGGTGCTGCGCAGGCTCCGCCGCCGCTCCCTCGCCGCGCTCCGCCAGGAGCTGGAACCGGTCCCGCCCACCTCGCTGGCCACCTTCCTGCCCCAGTGGCAGCACCTGGGCGGGGCCCTGCGCGGCCTCGACGGCCTGGCCCGGGCGGTCGAACAGCTCCAGGGCGCCCCGGTCCCGGCCTCCGCGCTGGAACGGCTGATCCTCCCCTCCCGGGTGAGCGGGTACTCCCCCGGCCTCCTGGACGAGCTGACCACCGCGGGCGAGGTGGTCTGGGCCGGCGCGGGAGCCCTCCCCGGCAAGGACGGCTGGATCTCCCTCTACCTGGCGGAGGCGGCCCCGCTGCTGCTGCCCCCGCCGCACCCGCTGGAGCAGAGCCCCCTCCACCAGGCGGTCCTGGCGTCCCTCGCGGGCGGGTACGGCCTGTTCTTCCGGCAGATCGCGCAGTCGATCCGGGGCGAGTTCCCCGAGGTGTCCGACATCGCGCTCTCCGAGGCGGTGTGGGACCTTGCCTGGTCGGGCCGGCTCACCAACGACACCCTGGGCCCGTTGCGCTCCCTGCTCGGCTCGGGCCGCACGGCGGGCTCGACGGCGCACCGGGCCCGGCGTACGGTCCCCCGCGGCCGGTACGGCACGCTCAGCGCGACCGTGTCCCGTACCGGGCCGCCCACGGTCTCCGGGCGCTGGTCGCTCCTTCCGGGCGCGGCCCCCGACCCGACCCACCGGGCCCACGCCCTGGCCCGCACCCTGCTGGACCGGCACGGGGTGGTGACCCGCGGAGCGGTGGCCGCGGAAGGCGTGGAGGGCGGCTTCAGCGCGGTCTACCGCGTCCTGGCGGCCTTCGAGGACAGCGGCCAGGCCCGCCGGGGCTATGTGGTCGAGGGGCTGGGCGCGGCCCAGTTCGCGATGGACGGCGCGGTGGACCGCCTCCGGGCCGCCGAGCGGACCCCGCCCCCGCTGGCGGCGGTGGTCCTGGCGGCCGCCGACCCGGCGAACGCGTACGGCGCGGCCCTGCCCTGGCCCGAACCCCCGGCCGGGGCCACCCACAAGCCGGGCCGCAAGGCGGGCTCCCTCGTCGTCCTGGTCGACGGGGAACTGACCCTCTACCTGGAGCGCGGCGGCAAGACCCTGCTGGCCTGGCCCCCGCCGGAGGACCCCCGGCTCACGGCGGCCACGGCCGCCCTGGCCGCGGCCTCGCGCGCGGGCACGCTCCCGGCCCTCACGGTGGAGCGCATCAATGCGGCCGCGGCCCTGACCTCTCCGCTGGGACGGACCCTGGAGGCGGCCGGTTTCCACGCGACGCCGAGGGGTTTGCGCTTGCGTTCCTGATGGCTGCAAAACGGCGCCGACTGTTCCGCTCACGTCCTGGACATGTCACAGAACCGTCCTGAGCCACCCCTGAGCTGGAAGTGGCGCTTATTCATCCCTTATCAAGATGATCACAGGCATTGCATTGGCGATGCACAGTCATGGGGGAGAAGAAGAGTGAGCACCATCAGCATGCGTTCCACCACCCTCGGTGCGGTCGGCCTGGCCGTCGCCGGAACCCTGGCCCTGACGGGCTGCAAGAACGGCAACGAGGAGCTGGCCCCCGCGCAGCCGGGCGGTGCCACCTCGGCCGCCGCCCCGTCCGCCTCGCCCGCCGCCCCGTCCGAATCGGCCGCCCCCGGCGCCGGCGGCAGCGAGGCCCCCGGGGCGAACGGCACGGCGAAGTCCGGCCAGACGTTCAAGATCGGCGAGGCCGCGGAGATGCCGTTCAGCTACGGCAGCAACAAGGGCGGCCAGATCGCCCTCACCGTCACCGCGATCGAGCAGGGCAACCCCGCCGACCTGGACACGCTCAAGCTCGGCGACAAGGTGAAGGGGATGATTCCGTACTACATCCGCTACTCGGTCAAGAACACCGGCACCACGGACCTGTCGCACTCCTCCGTGACCCAGGTCAAGGGCCTGCTCGCGGACGGCACCGAGGCCCAGCGCGTCTCGATCATCGGCAAGTTCGACAAGTGCCCGAACGAGGCGCTGCCGAAGGGCTTCACCAACGGCCAGACGCAGACCAGCTGCGCCGTGGCCCTCGCCCCGTCGGCCCAGACGAAGGTCACCGCCGCCGAGTACTGGGGCAACCCCTACAACTACCCGAACAAGGGGCTCGTCTGGAAGTGATGAGCGGCCCACGCGGCCCCTCTTCACCGCCCTGACCCGAAGGGCCCCTGCGGCTGCACCTCGCCGCGGGGGCCCTCGCCGTTCGCCTGAACCGCCGGACGCACGCTCCGCCGGGCTCCCGCACCACCCGGCCCGCTCAGGCCCGCTCACGCCCGATCGGGCCACGGCAGGGGACAATGGGCCCATGCCCGAAGGCGACAGCATCCGGCGCGCCGCGACCCGGCTCCACGCCGCCCTGGCAGGCCGCCCGCTCACCCGCAGCGACCTCCGCGTCCCCCGCTTCGCCACCGCCGACCTCACCGGCCGCACCACCCTCGACGTCACCCCCCGCGGCAAACACCTCCTCGCCCGCTTCGAGGGCGGCCTCACGCTCCACAGCCACCTCCGCATGGACGGTGCCTGGCACGTCTTCGCCCCCGGCGAGAAGTGGCGCGGCGGCCCCGCCCACGAGATCCGGGCCGTCCTCGGCACGGCCGACCACACGGCCGTCGGCTACCGCCTCCCCGTCCTCGAGCTGATCCGGACCGCCGAGGAGGACCGCGCCGTGGGCCACCTCGGCCCCGATCTCCTCGGACCGGACTGGGATCCCGCCCTCGCCGCCGCCAACCTCCTCGCCGCCCCCGAGCGGTCCCTCGGCGAGGCGCTGCTCGACCAGCGCAACCTCGCCGGGATCGGCAACATCTACAAGGCCGAGCTCTGCTTCCTGGCCCAGGTCACGCCGTGGACCCCGGTCGGCGCGCTCCCCGAGTCGACACTCCCCCGGCTGGCCTCCGCAGCCCACCGCCTGCTGGCCGCGAACACCGGCGAGCGGCCGGGTCCCCGCAACACGACCGGCAGCCGCCGCCCCGGCCAGGACCTCTTCGTCTACGGCCGCACGCACCGCCCCTGCCTGCGCTGCGGCACCCCCGTCCGGGAGGCTCCCCAGGACGACCGCCCCACCTACTGGTGCCCCCGCTGCCAGTCCGGCCCGACCCCGTAGGACGCGTCCGGGCCGCAGGAAGCGCCTGGGAAGCACCGGTGCACACCGATTGACGGTCCGTCAGATACGGTCGTACGGTCCCCGCATGCCCACACCCACAGCCCCGTACGGCCTCACCGGCCGCACCGCCCTGATCACCGGCGCGGCCAGCGGCATCGGCCGCGCCACCGCCGTCCTCCTCGCCGAGGCGGGCGCGCACGTGCACTGCGCGGACCGCGACGAGCAGGGACTCGCCGATACGGCCGCCCTCGTCGCCAAGGCCGGCGGCGCCGCGACCGTACACCCCCTCGACGTCACCGACCGGGCCGCGCTCCGTGCCGCCGTCACCGCGGCCGGCCCGCTGGACATCACGGCCGCCATCGCCGGGGTCATGCACACGAGCAGCGTCCTGGAGACGTCCGACGAGGACCTCGACCGGATCCTGGACATCAACTTCAAGGGGGTGCTGCGCACCTGCCAGGAAGCCGCCCGCTCCATGATCGCTGCAGGCCGTGCCGGTTCGATCGTCACCATGGCTTCGGGGGCCGTGGACGCCGCCCAGCCCGGCCTGCTCTGCTACAGCGCCGCCAAGGCCGCCGTCGTCCAGCTCACCAAGACCCTCGCCACCGAGGCGGGCCCGCACGGCATACGCGTCAACGCCGTCGCCCCGGGCTGGATCCGCACCCCGATGACCGGCCGCCACAGCCCCGAGGTCCAGGAACAGACCGAGGCGGCCATGGTCCGCATGTCCCCGCTGCGCCGGGTCGGCGAGCCCGAGGACATCGCCCGGGCGGTGCTCTACCTCGCCTCGGACGCCTCGTCCTTCATGACGGGTCAGATCCTTCGCCCGAACGGTGGGGTGTCCATGCCCTGGTAGCCCCGTCGGCCCCGTTCCCCGCATCGGCCCCACCCGCCGCCGACAGCGCCTCCCGCCGCGCCTTCGCCCTGCGCACCGGGCCCGGCACGCAGTGCACCGGCAGGAGCCCCAGCCCCCAGCCGCCCACCGCCACCGCGCCCTCCACGGCCCCCGACTCCTCGGGCACCAGCACCAGCCGCAGCACGGCCCACCACCACAGCGCCCCCACCGTGAACGCGAGGGCCGACACCGCAGGTATGCGCAGCAACCGCCGCACGGCTACCTCCCTGGGGCCGGAACCCGGACGGCCCCCATCCTCCCGCACCCCTCCCGCCACCGCACCCAGAACGGCCGGGAGCCCCGGCCGGTGCACAAGGCACCGGCCGGGGCTCCGGCCACGCTCAAACACGCACGTGCTCGCTCACGCGGCTACGACATTCACCGCTTCCGCAGGCGCCTTGATGGTCACCCGCTCCGGCCCACCCGTGACCGAAGCCATGGAGACCGAATTGAGCATCGGGCGGACCGGCACACTCACCGGTTCGCTTGCCGCGGCCGACTGTGCCAGCTCGGCCAGCGACAGTTCGTCACTGACTTCGCGCATCAGCTCGGACATCCGTACGTCCAACGCGTCGCAGATCGCGGAGAGCAGCTCGGAGGATGCCTCCTTCTGCCCCCGCTCCACCTCGGAGAGATAGCCGAGAGAAACTCGGGCCGACGAGGAGACTTCGCGCAGAGTACGGCCCTGGCGCTGGCGCTGCCGACGCAGCACGTCACCCAGCAGGCGACGGAGCAGAATCATCGGTGGCTCCCTCCTCTGACCGTGTAGCCGCATCCTTCACGCCCCACCGTACCGCCTCGCGCCGCGGCCGTGCGGGGAGCGATGTCGTGTTCACTCAGGGCTGCAAACATCAAATCCCCCCGTTCTGTTCCGTATCCTGCCCCCGCGCATTCCCGCGGAGTTGGTCCGAGAGAAGCCTGAGCACTGTGCGTGCACTCTCCCTACGGATTTCCGCCCGGGAGCCTTTCAACCTCAGACGGACCGTTTTCCTGCCCCCCGGACCGTCCACAGCGACGAAAACGGTGCCCACCGGCTGCCCGTCCTGCGGCTCCGGACCGGCCACCCCGGTGGTCGCTATTCCCCACGAAGCGCCCATCACCCGTCGTACGCCGGCCGCCATCTCGGCCGCGACCTGCGCGTTCACCGCGCCTTCGGCCTCCAGCAGCCCCGCGTCCACCCCGAGGACCAGGTGCTTGATCTCCGTCGCGTACGCAGTGACCGAGCCGCGGAAGGACCGGGAGGCGCCGGGAACGGCCGTGAGCTCGGCGGCGACCATGCCGCCGGTCAGGGATTCCGCCACGGCGAGGGTCTGGTCACTCTCCGCGAGCAGCCGCAGCGCATCCGCAGCCACTCCGGTCGCTCCCGCCGCTCCGGAACCGGCTCCCGCCGCCGGAGGATCCCCCGCCGCGTCGGTCACTTCGCGGCCTGCTCCGCGCCCCGCTCCGCGGCGAGACCCTGGCGGCGCAGCACGACGGCCTGCCGGATGTAGTCCAAACCGGTGACGACGGTCAGCACGACGGCGAGCGCCATCACCCAGAAGCGCATGGTCGCCAGCGCCCCGGTGAGCGCGAGGACGTACATGCCCACGGCCGTGCCCTGCGCCAGGGTCTTCATCTTGCCGCCGCGGCTGGCCGGAATCACGCCGTAGCGGATGACCCAGAAGCGGAGCAGCGTGATCCCGAGCTCCCGGCCGAGGATCACCCCGGTCACCCACCACGGGAGGTCACCGAGCCAGGAGAGACAGATCAGCGCCGACCCCATGATCGCCTTGTCGGCGATGGGGTCGGCGATCTTGCCGAAGTCCGTGACCAGGTTGTACGTGCGGGCCAGATGCCCGTCGAAGATGTCCGTGATCATGGCGACGGCGAACGCCGCCCAGGCCCAGGCCCGCCAGGCCGGGTCGTAGCCGCCCTCGGTGAGCAGCAGGAAGACGAAGCCCGGCACCAGCACGAGCCGGATCATCGTCAGGATGTTGGCGATGTTCCACAGGCTGGCCTGATTGACCGCCGCGGCCCCCAGCTTCGCGCCGGGTACGGGCCGACGGCCGGTCCCGCCCGCCGCAGATGCCGGGACTCCGGTCATCCGGCCGCCTCCTCAAGATCCATGCCGAGCGGCTCGGCCACCAGGTCCACACCGAGGGTGCCGACCACCTTTGCCGTGACGATACGCCCCGGGACCAGGCCCGTGCTGTCCGTGAAGACCACCTGGCCGTCCGTTTCGGGCGCCTGGTGCGCGGCGCGCCCGTAGGCGCCCTCGCCGTCCTCGTCAACCGCTTCCACGGTCTCGACGAGCACTTCCAGGGTCTCCCCGATGCGCTCCTCGGCACGCTGCGAGGTGAGCTCCTCGGCGAGCCGCTGCATGTGTGCGAGCCGCTCGGCGATGGTGTCCTCGTCCAGCTTGTTCTCGTAGGTGACGGCCTCGGTGCCGTCCTCGTCGGAGTAGCCGAAGACGCCGATGGCGTCGAGGCGCGCGTGGGTGAGGAAACGCTCCAGCTCTGCGAAGTCCGACTCCTTCTCGCCGGGGAAGCCGACGATGAAGTTGGAGCGGACGCCGGCCGTCGGGGCCTTGGAGCGGATGGTGTCCAGCAGCTCCAGGAAGCGGTCGGTGTCACCGAAGCGGCGCATGGAGCGCAGCACGTCGGGGGCCGAGTGCTGGAAGGACAGGTCGAAGTACGGCACGACCTTGGGGGTCGAGGTGAGTACGTCGATCAGGCCGGGCCGCATCTCGGCGGGCTGCAGGTAGCTGACGCGGACGCGCTCGATGCCGTCCACCTCGGCCAGCTCCGGCAGGAGGGTCTCCAGCAGCCGGATGTCGCCCAGGTCCTTGCCGTACGAGGTGTTGTTCTCGGAGACCAGCATGATCTCCTTGACGCCCTGCTCGGCCAGCCAGCGGGTCTCGCCCAGCACGTCGCTGGGGCGGCGCGAGATGAAGGAGCCGCGGAAGGACGGGATGGCGCAGAAGGAGCAGCGCCGGTCGCAGCCGGAGGCGAGCTTCACCGAGGCGACGGGGCTCTTGTCCAGGCGGCGGCGCAGGGGCGCGCGCGGCCCCGAGGCGGGCGCGAGCCCGTCCGGCAGGTCGGCGGGGGCCTCGGTCGGCTCCTCGGCGGGCGCCGACTGGGCGTGGCCCGGCAGGGAGACCTCGGTGGCCTGGCGGTCGGCCGGGCTGATCGGCAGCAGCTTGCGCCGGTCACGCGGGGTGTGGGAGGCGTGGATGCCGCCGTTGAGGATGGTCTGGAGGCGGTCGGAGATGTCGGCGTAGTCGTCGAAACCGAGGACTCCGTCGGCCTCGGGGAGCGCTTCGGCGAGTTCCTTGCCGTAGCGCTCGGCCATACAGCCGACGGCGACGACGGCCTGGGTCTTGCCGTGATCCTTGAGATCGTTGGCTTCCAGGAGGGCGTCTACGGAGTCCTTTTTGGCGGCTTCGACGAAGCCGCAGGTGTTGACGACGGCTACGTCCGCATCGGCGGCGTCCTCGACGAGCTCCCAGCCATCCGCCGCCAAGCGGCCTGCGAGCTCCTCCGAGTCCACCTCGTTACGGGCGCAGCCAAGAGTGACAAGGGCGACGGTACGGCGTTCGGGCATGGACTCAAGACTACTTCGTCCCGGCGTCGGCCCCAGCCGCAAGTCCCCGTACAGCAAGATCCCCGGGGTGCGGCGCAGCACCCCGGGGATCCGGATCAAAGCCTTCCGCCCTAGGGCGGCCCGGCGTCAGCCCGCTTGAGGCTGATCCTGGAGAGGGTCGGCCTTGGTGTATTTCAGCCGTTCGACCTGACCCGACTGGAAGTCGTCCTTGATCTCCTTGCCGTTCACGAAGAGCTTCACGGCCCCGGCGTCGCCGAGCACGAGGTCGACCGACTCCTTGTCCGTGAAGGTCTTGGACTCACCCTGGGCGAGGGTGCCGTCGAAGAGCAGCCGGCCGGTGGAGTCCTTCGCGGAGATCCAGCTCTCGCCGGTGTCGGCCGTCAGGACCACGGTGACGAGGTCCTTGGGCGCGGCGGCGATGGCGCTGTCCGAGGGCTCCGGCTTGGGTGCCTGCGGGGTCTGCTGGGGCGGTGCGGCCGGCTTGGCACCGCTCTGCTTGGGTGCGGGCTTGGGCGAGGCGGAACCTTCCGCCACCGGGCGCTTGTCCTTGTCGTCGCCACCGCTGAAGGCGGTGAAGCCCACGAAGCCGATCACGGCGACGATGGCGGCGACCATGGCGGCGGTCCAGTTGGGCCGCTGCCGCTCGGGGCGGATCCGCTCGGCGTCGAACATCGGCGCGGCGGGCGTGGGTGCCGGCCGGCCGCCGTGAGCGTCGTCGTAGCTCTCGACCAGGGGTGCCGGATCGAGGCCCACGGCGCGGGCGAGCGTACGGATGTGACCGCGGGCGTAGACGTCGCCGCCGCACCGCGTGAAGTCGTCCTCTTCGATCGCGTGAACGATCGGGATGCGCACGCGGGTGGTGGAGGAGACCTCGTCGACTGTGAGCCCGGCGGCGATCCGGGCCTTCTTGAGGGCCGTCCCGATGGACGGGCCTTCGACGGGCCGTTCGACGATGCGGTCCTCGGACCGATCCTCGGACCGGTCGTCGGTCGAAGGCCGCTCTTCTTCGGGGGAGTTGGAGTTGCCGATGGACACGTGGGCGCCTTTCGAGCGTGTAGCCACCTGCTGGATGTCCAGTCTAGGGGGGTGACGAAAGGGTGGAGCAACCGGAGGGTGCCCTTCCTACGCCATCCGAATGGCGAAGTCGGGTCCTCTCCGGTGCGGCGGTCCGACGCTGCGAGCGATCTCGTGCGCGGTGCCGCCACCTCTCTTCAACTTGACGCGGGCCCAAGGGAAACGGTTGCCCGCGATTTCATTACGGATGGGCCTCACCGCGGATGACGGCGAGCACTCCGTCCAGGTCATCGGCCTTCAGCAGGACGTCGCGGGCCTTCGACCCCTCGCTCGGGCCGACGATTCCCCGCGACTCCATGAGGTCCATGAGCCGCCCGGCCTTCGCGAAGCCCACGCGCAGCTTGCGCTGGAGCATCGAAGTGGACCCGAACTGCGTGGAGACCACCAGCTCCGCCGCCTGGCACAGCAGGTCGAGGTCGTCGCCGATGTCCTCGTCGATCTCCTTCTTCTGCTTCTGCCCGACGGTGACGTCGTCCCGGAAGACGGGCGCCATCTGGTCCTTGCAGTGCTGGACGATCCCGGCGATCTCTTCCTCGGTGACGAAGGCGCCCTGGAGCCGGACCGGCTTGTTCGCCCCCATCGGCAGGAACAGCCCGTCGCCCTTGCCGATCAGCTTCTCGGCGCCCGGCTGGTCGAGGATGACCCGGCTGTCGGCGAGCGAGGAGGTGGCGAAGGCGAGCCGCGAGGGCACGTTCGCCTTGATCAGGCCGGTGACCACGTCCACCGAGGGCCGCTGGGTGGCGAGCACCAGGTGGATGCCGGCCGCCCGGGCCAGCTGGGTGATCCGGACGATCGAGTCCTCGACGTCGCGCGGCGCGACCATCATCAGGTCGGCGAGCTCGTCGACGATCACCAGCAGGTACGGGTACGGGCTGAGCTCCCGCTCGCTGCCCGGCGGCAGTTTGATCTTGCCGTCCCGGATCGCCTTGTTGAAGTCGTCGATGTGCCGGTAGCCGAAGGCGGCCAGGTCGTCGTAGCGCAGGTCCATCTCGCGCACGACCCACTGGAGCGCCTCGGCGGCCCGCTTGGGGTTGGTGATGATCGGCGTGATCAGGTGCGGGATGCCCTCGTACGCCGTCAGCTCGACCCGCTTGGGGTCCACGAGCACCATCCGGACGTCCTCCGGGGTGGCCCGGACCATCACGGAGGTGATCAGGCAGTTGATGCAGGAGGACTTGCCGGAACCGGTGGCGCCGGCGACCAGCACGTGCGGCATCTTGGCGAGGTTGGCCATGACGTAGCCGCCCTCGACGTCCTTGCCGAGCGCGACCAGCATCGGGTGGTCGTCCTCTGCCGCGTCCGCGAGGCGCAGTACGTCACCCAGGTTGACCATCTCGCGGTCGGTGTTCGGGATCTCGATGCCGACCGCGGACTTGCCCGGGATCGGGCTGATGATCCGGACGTCCGGCGAGGCCACGGCGTAGGCGATGTTCTTGGTCAGGGCGGTGATCCGCTCGACCTTGACCGCCGCGCCCAGCGTGACCTCGTACCGGGTGACGGTCGGACCCCGGGTGAAGCCGGTGACGTCCGCGTCGACCTTGAACTCGGTGAACACGTTGCGCAGGGAGGCGACCACCGCGTCGTTGGCGGCGCTGCGGGTCTTGCCCGGCCCGCCCTTCTCCAGCAGGTCGAGCGAGGGCAGCGCGTACGTGATGTCCCCGCGCAGCTGGAGCTGCTCGGCGCGCGGCGGCAGCGCCTGGGTCTGCGGCGGGGCCTTGGTCAGGTCGGGCACCGACAGCGTCCCGGAGGCCGCGGCGGTGGTGGCGTACGGCTGCTGCGCGGAGGCGTCGGGCATCGCCTCGGGCGCGGCCTCGGGCGCGGCCTGCGGTACGGGACGCTCCCCGCGGGCGGTCGGCACCGGAGCGGTGAGCTCCGCGCCCTCCCGCTCGGGGGTGATCCCCTGCGTGAGGTCGGCGACGAGCGGGGAGGGCGGCATTCCGCCGTAGACCACCCCGTCCAGCGCGGCGGCGGCCGCCGCGGCCACGTCGACGGCGTCCATCTCCCGTTCCATGCCCGGCCGGGCCGGGGCCCTGCGGGGCCGGCGCCGCCGGGCGAGGGCCTCCTCCTCGGCCTCGTCCGCCGGATCCCCGGAGCCGGCTGCGGTACGGGCCCGCCACTGCTCCGGGTCGTGCCGTTCCCCGGCGGCGCCCTCGGCCTCGTCGCCGTAGCCCTCGTCGTACTCGTTCGGGGCGATGATCCCGAGCCGGATGCCGAGCCTGCGCAGCCGCTGCGGGATCGCGTTGACCGGGGTCGCGGTGACCACGAGCAGCCCGAAGATCGTGAGCAGCACCAGCATGGGCACGGCCAGCGGCGCACCCATCGTGAAGATCAGCGGCTTCGAGGCGCCCCAGCCGATGAGGCCGCCCGCGTTCTGCATCGCGGTGGTGCCCTCGTCCCGGCCGGGCGCCCCGCAGGCGATGTGGACCAGGCCCAGGACACCGATGACGAGGGCGGACAGCCCGATGCCGATGCGGCCGTTGGCATCGCCCTGCTCGGGATGGCGGATGAAACGTACC
The DNA here is from genome assembly GCF_035989885.1 of Streptomyces sp. NBC_01232. Lineage (GTDB taxonomy): Bacteria > Actinomycetota > Actinomycetes > Streptomycetales > Streptomycetaceae > Streptomyces. Next base: position 6,018,539 of record NZ_CP108518.1, on the reverse strand, counting down.
GCCATGACGCCGAGCAGGATCGGCACGAGCAGATCCAGGCGTCCGAACAGCCCGGTGATCAGCATCGTGACCAGGTCACCGACGGGACCGCTCAGGTTCGACCAGGTGCCGGCGGCCACGATCAGCGCGAGGGCGAGCAGCAGCAGGGCCACGCCGTCCTTGCGGTGGGCGGGATCGAGGTTCTTGGCCCCCTGGCCGAGCCCGCGGAAGACGGCACCGACGGCGTGCGCGCAGCCGAGCCAGACGGCGCGCACCAGCCGCACCACACCCCCGGTCGGGGACGGCGCGGGCTTGACCGCCGCCTTCTTGGCCGGAGCGCGCCGGGCGGCCGCGGCCTTCTTCGCGGGCGGCTTGCGCGCGGGCGCAGCCTTCTTCGCCGGCGCCGTCGTACGGCCGGTGCGGCCCTTCGCGGTGCCCGCGGTGCTCTGGGAACCCTTACCGGACGTACTTGAGGCCATGGGGCCGAGGTTACCGGTGCGCGCGCCGGTGGACACGCGTGCCCACCCCTTCACCCGTTCGTGTCGTCGGCTCTGTAGGTGCTTTGACGCACCGCCAGTACCGACCCGCGTACGGTCAGTTCTGCGCGGGCAGGGCCGCAGCCCCTCCGGCCGTTCCGGGCTCCAGGGCGTCGAGTGCCCGCCGCAGTCCGGTGAGTTTGCGCTCCAGATGGGCCGCGGTCGCGACCACTCCCGCGTCGGCCGAGTCCTCGCCGAGCTGCTTGGTCAGCGCCTCGGCCTGCTCCTCGACGGCCGCGAGCCGTGCGGAGAGCTCGGCCAGCAGTCCGGCCGTCTCCTTGCTCGCGTCCACGCCGCCCGAGCTGCCGCCCTCCAGCTGGAGCCGCAGCAGGGCCGCCTGCTCGCGCAGTTGGCAGTTCTTCGTGTACAGCTCCACGAAGACCGAGACCTTGGCCCGCAGCACCCACGGGTCGAAGGGCTTGGAGATGTAATCGACCGCACCCGCCGCGTAACCGCGGAACGTGTGGTGCGGACCGTGGTTGATCGCGGTGAGGAAGATGATCGGGATGTCCCGGGTCCGCTCCCGCCGCTTGATGTGCGCGGCCGTTTCGAATCCGTCCATGCCCGGCATCTGGACATCCAGCAGGATGACCGCGAAATCGTCCGTCAGCAGCGCCTTGAGCGCTTCCTCCCCCGACGACGCCCGGACCAGTGTCTGATCGAGCGCGGAGAGGATGGCCTCCAGCGCCAGCAGATTCTCCGGCCGGTCGTCGACCAGGAGGATCTTGGCCTTCTGCACCATGCCCTGTCCTCCTCGCCCCGGCACGGGGCCTCCCCGGCTCCTGGCTCCGGCCTGTGCGCCGGGCCCCGCCCCAGAGGACGGCATCCTTGCGCCGTCCGTCCTTGTGCCGGTCATCGTAGCCCCAGTCCCGAGATCGCCACACCCTGTCACCAAGATGTCACTGTGCACGAAGCAGAAACGTGGTGGGAGAGCAGAAGGTTCCCCGAATACCGCTCTCCCACACCGCTCCGGGCACAGTGAGTCAACTCCGGCGTCCGTCCGCTCTCCCTGCGATCACTTGCCGCGCATCCACTGCTCCATCACCGACAGCAGGTAGTCGGGATCGACGGGCTTGGTGACGTAGTCGGAAGCACCGGAATCGATCGCCTTCTCCCGGTCCCCCTTCATCGCCTTCGCCGTCAGCGCGATGATCGGCAGCCCGGCGAACTGCGGCATCCGCCGGATCGCCGAAGTCGTGGCGTACCCATCCATCTCGGGCATCATGATGTCCATCAGTACGACCGTCACATCGTCGTGCTGCTCCAGGACTTCGATGCCCTCCCGCCCGTTCTCCGCGTACAGCACGGCCAGCCCGTGCTGTTCCAGCACGCTGGTGAGCGCGAAGACGTTGCGCACGTCGTCGTCGACGATGAGCACCTTCTCGCCGTGGAAGTCGTACGTCCGGGGCACCACCGGAAGTTCCTCGTCCGCACTGCCCCAGCCGTCCTCGGGCCCCACCACGTTCGGCTGCCCCGGCACCGCCGTACGCGGCTCCAGGTCACTCGGCGCCTTGCGCCGCCGCCGGAACAGCGCGGCGCCCCCGCCGCCCTGACCCTGCCCGGCCGGCTCGGCCGCCGACAGCGCAGGACGTGCCGGCTGCCCCTGCACCGACGGTACGGACGCGGGCCCGGCCTGGTTGCCCGGCAGCGCGGGCCGTCCCCCGTCCAGCGACCTGCGGTACAGCTCGCCGCGGGCTCCGCCGGGCGTCGGCGGCGCGTACCCCTGCGGAGGCAGCTCGCTCGGGTGCAGCGGCAGGTACAGCGTGAAGGTGGACCCGCGGCCGGGCTCGCTGGCCGCGTGGATCTCGCCGCCCAGCAGCCGGGCGATCTCCCGGCTGATCGACAGACCCAGCCCGGTGCCGCCGTACTTACGGCTCGTCGTCCCGTCCGCCTGCTTGAACGCCTCGAAGATCACCAGCATCTTGCTCGCCGCGATCCCGATCCCGGTGTCGGTGACCGAGAAGGCGATCAGGTCCGCGTCCGCCTCCCGCAGCGAACCGGCCTCCAGCAGCTGCTCGCGGATCGCGATCGGCACATCCGCCCCCGCCGGACGGATCACCAGCTCCACCGCCCCGCTGTCGGTGAACTTCACCGCGTTGGACAGCAGGTTGCGCAGCACCTGGAGCAGCCGCTGCTCGTCGGTGTGCAAGGTGGCGGGCAGCTCCGGCGAGACCCGGACCGAGAAGTCCAGGCCCTTCTCCGCCGTCAGCGGCCGGAAGGTCGCCTCCACGTAGTCCACGAGCTGGACCAGCGCGATCCGGGTCGGCGAGACGTCCATCTTCCCCGCCTCGACCTTCGACAGGTCGAGGATGTCGTTGATCAGCTGCAGCAGGTCGGAACCCGCGCCGTGGATGGTCTCGGCGAACTCCACCTGCTTGGGCGAGAGGTTCCCGTCCGCGTTGTCGGCGAGCAGCTTGGCCAGGATCAGCAGCGAGTTGAGCGGCGTCCGCAGCTCGTGCGACATGTTCGCCAGGAACTCGGACTTGTAGCGCATCGAGACCGCGAGCTGCTCGGCGCGCTCCTCCAGGACCTGCCGGGCCTCCTCGATCTCGGTGTTCTTCACCTCGATGTCCCGGTTCTGCTGGGCCAGCAGCTCGGCCTTCTCCTCCAGCTCCGCGTTGGCGGCCTGCAGGGCCTTCTGCCGGTTCTCCAGCTCGTCCGAGCGCTCGCGCAGCTGCTCGGTCATCTCCTGCGACTGCTTCAGCAGCATCTCCGTCTTGGAGTTGACGCTGATGGTGTTGACGCTCGTACCGATCATCTCGGCGATCTGGCTGAGGAAGTCCTTCTGGATCTGCGTGAAGGGCGTGAAGGAGGCCAGCTCGATGACGCCGAGCACCTTCCCCTCGAAGAGCACCGGCAGCACGATGACGTGCGCCGGCGGCGCCTCGCCCAGCCCCGAGGAGATCTTCAGGTAGCCCGGCGGGGTGTTCTCGACGAGGATCATCCGCTTCTCCTCGGCGACCGCCCCGATCAGGCCCTCCCCCGGCCTGAAGGAGATCGGCATCTGGCCGCCCGCGTACGCGTAGCTCCCGCGCATCCGCAGCTCGTACGAACCGTCCGCGCCCCCTTCCGTCCCGATCTCGGTGGTACCGCCGGCCGGCAGCGCCAGGAAGAAGGCGCCGTGCTGCGCGGAGACCACGGGGGTCAGCTCGCTCATGATCAGCGAGGCCACGTCGTCGAGCTCCCGGCGGCCCTGCATCAGGGCCGAGATCCGGGCCAGGTTGCCCTTGAGCCAGTCCTGCTCCTTGTTGGCCAAGGTGGTGTCGCGCAGGTTGGCGATCATCGTGTTGATGTTGTCCTGGAGGACCTGGATCTCGCCCGCCGCGTCCACGTCGATCTTCAGGTTCAGGTCGCCGCGGGTCACCGCGGTGGCCACGGCCGCGATCGCGCGCACCTGCCGGGTGAGGTTCCCGGCCATCTCGTTCACGGACTCGGTCAGGTCCCGCCAGGTGCCGTCTACGTCCCGGACCCGGGCCTGGCCGCCCAGGATGCCCTCGGTGCCCACCTCGCGCGCCACCCGGGTCACCTGGTCGGCGAAGGAGGACAGCTGGTCCACCATCGTGTTGATCGTCGTCTTCAGCTCCAGGATCTCGCCCCGGGCGTCGATGTCGATCTTCTTGGTCATGTCGCCCTTGGCGATGGCGGTCGTGACCATGGCGATCTGCCGCACCTGGCCGGTGAGGTTGGAGGCCATGAAGTTCACCGAGTCGGTGAGGTCCTTCCACGTCCCCGAGACGCCCGGCACGTGCGCCTGGCCGCCCAGGCGTCCCTCCGTACCCACCTCGCGGGCCACGCGCGTCACCTCGTCCGCGAAGGACGACAGCGTCTTCACCATCGTGTTGACGGTGTCGGCGAGCTGCGCGACCTCGCCGCGCGCCTCGACCGTGACCTTCTTCGTCAGGTCACCGTTGGCGACCGCCGCCGAGACCTGGGAGATGTTGCGCACCTGGGAGGTCAGGTTGTTGGCCATCAGGTTGACGTTGTCGGTCAGGTCCTTCCAGATGCCCGTCACCCCGCGCACCCGGGCCTGACCGCCGAGGATGCCCTCGGAGCCCACCTCACGGGCCACCCGCGTCACCTGCTCGGCGAACGACGACAGCTGGTCCACCATCGTGTTCACGGTGGTGACCAGCTCGAGGATCTCGCCCTTGGCGTCGACGGTGATCTTCTTGGAGAGGTCGCCCATGGCGACGGCCGTGGTCACCTCGGCGATGTTGCGCACCTGCGACGTCAGGTTGTTCGCCATGAAGTTGACGGACTGGGTGAGGTCCTTCCAGGTACCGGAGACCCCCTTCACCTCCGCCTGGCCGCCGAGGATGCCCTCGGTACCCACCTCGCGCGCCACCCGCGTCACCTGCTCCGCGAAGTTCGAGAGCTGGTCGACCATCGTGTTCAGGGTGTTCTTCAGCTCCAGGATCTCGCCCCGGGCGTCCACATCGATCTTCTGCGACAGGTCACCGCGGGCAACCGCCGTCGCGACCTGGGCGATGTTGCGCACCTGCGAGGTCAGGTTCCCGGCCATGCCGTTCACGGAGTCCGTCAGGTCACGCCATACGCCGGCCACCCCGGGCACCTGCGCCTGACCGCCGAGCCGGCCCTCGGTCCCCACGTCCCGGGCCACCCGGGTCACCTGCTCGGCGAAGGCCGAGAGCTGGTCCACCATCGTGTTGATGGTGTTCTTCAGCTCCAGGATCTCGCCCCGGGCGTCCACATCGATCTTCTGCGACAGGTCACCGCGGGCAACCGCCGTCGTCACCTGCGCGATCTGGCGCACCTGCGACGTCAGGTTCCCGGCCATGAAGTTGACGGAGTCGGTGAGCTCCTTCCAGGTGCCGGACACCCCCTCGACCCGGGCCTGGCCGCCGAGCCGGCCCTCCGTACCCACGTCCCGCGCCATCCGCGTGACCTGGTCCGCGAAGGAGGACAGCTGGTCCACCATCGTGTTCACGGTGTTCTTCAGCTGGAGCATCTCGCCGGAGACGTCGACGGTGACCTTCTGCGACAGGTCGCCGTTGGCCACCGCCGTCGTCACCTGAGCGATGTTGCGGACCTGCCCGGTGAGGTTGCGGAAAGCCGTGTTCACCGAGTCGGTGAGGTCCTTCCACGTCCCCGCGGCTCCGGGCACCTGCGCCTGGCCGCCCAGTTCACCCTCGACGCCGACCTCACGGGCCACACGCGTCACTTCTGCACCGAAGGAGGACAGCTGGTCCACCATGGTGTTGACGGTGTTCTTCAACTCCAGCATCTCGCCGGCCACATCGACGGTGACCTTCTGCGACAGGTCGCCGTTGGCGACCGCCGTCGTCACCTGGGCGATGTCCCGCACCTGGGTGGTGAGATTGCGGAAGACGGTGTTCACCGAGTCGGTGAGGTCCTTCCACGTGCCCGCCGCCCCCGGCACCTGCGCCTGGCCGCCGAGCAGACCCTTGGCCCCGACCTCGCTGGCCACGCGCGTGACCTCGTCCGCGAAGGTCCGCAGCGTCTCGGTCATCTGGTTGATCGTTTCGGCCAGCTGCGCCACCTCGCCGCGCGCGCTGACCCGTACCTTCTGCGACAGGTCGCCGTTCGCGACCGCGGTCGTCACCTGCGCGATCCCGCGCACCTGGGCCGTCAGGTTCCCGGCCATGGTGTTGACCGAGTCGGTCAGGTCCTTCCACACGCCCGCGACCCCGGGCACCTTCGCCTGGCCGCCCAGCTCGCCCTCCGTACCCACCTCTCGGGCGACCCTTGTCACCTCGGAGGAGAAGGAGGACAGCTGGTCCACCATCGTGTTCACGGTGTTCTTCAGCTGGAGCATCTCGCCGGCCACGTGCACCGTGACCTTGCGCGACAGATCGCCCTTGGCGACCGCCGTCGTGACGAGAGCGATGTCACGCACCTGAGCGGTGAGGCGGTACGCCATCGTGTTGACGGAGTCCGTCAGGTCCTTCCACGAACCCGACATCCCGCGCACCTGGGCCTGACCGCCGAGTTTGCCCTCGGTGCCCACCTCCAGCGCCACACGCGTCACCTCGTCGGTGAACGCGGACAGCTGGTCGACCAGGTTGTTCACCGTCCGCCCGACCTTCAGGAACTCCCCGCGCAGCGGATGCCCGGCCCCCTCGGCCGCCTGCGTCCGCAGATCCATCCGCTGGTCCAGATCGCCCTCGGCCACCGCCGACAGCACCCGGCCCACCTCGGACACCGGCCGGGCCAGATCGTCCACCAACTGGTTCGAGGCATCGATCGCGGCCGCCCAGGAGCCCTCACAGGCACCTGTTTCCAGCCGTTCGCTCAGCTTGCCCTCGCGGCCCACCATCCGCCGCACCCGGGACAGCTCCCCGGTGAGATGAAGATTACGGTCGGCGACCTCGTTGTAGACGGCGGCGATCTCCGCCATCACGCCCTCGCCGGACACCGTCAGCCGCTTGCGGAAGTTCCCGTCCCGCATCGACACCAGGGCCGTGAGCAGCCGGTTCAGAGCGGCGGTATCGACCTCCGTCGTGCCACTGCGCCGGGAACGTCCGCCCTTCGGCCGCGTTCCCGTACGCCGCACCGCTGCGCCAGACTCCACCGTGTCCCTCCCGAAAGGGTCGACCACTCATCCACCGGACGCCTGACTCGTCACGAGCCGGCTCTGCAAGCCTGCCCAGTGTTTCACCCTGGCCGAACCCGGCCATAACACTTCGGCACCATCGCACACCCGCCGTACCCTGCGGGTGGAATCCCCGACGACGGCACCACGCCGACCGCGAACGTAAGTAACCTGGCACCCGATGTCCAACCGCGTCGAAGGAGACTCGTGATCACGGCACGGGCGGCTGCCAGCTTCGATCCCCTCGGGCGCTCGGTCGCCGCCGCCCGCGGTTTCGTCCGCGACACCCTGCACGGCTGGGGTTTCGCGGACATCGTCGACGACGCAGTGGTCCTCACCAGCGAGCTCGTCACCAACGCCGTGGTCCACGCCGGAACCCGGGCCGAGGTCCTGTGCCTGCGCGCCGAGGGCGGCGTACGCGTCGAGGTCGCCGACCGGTATCCGGAGCGTGAACTCCCGCTCCAGCACCCCGGCGAGCGCCCCTACGCCGACCCCGACCGCGAGAACGGCCGCGGCCTGATGCTCTGCGCCGCCCTCGCCACCCGCTGGGGCGTCGAATACACGGCCACGCACAAGCACGTGTGGTTCCGCCTCGACCTCCCGGACCGGCCGGTCGGTACCCGCTCCGCAGGCCCCGTCGTCCCCGACCAGCTGCTGCCCCTGGCCGACAGCCGGGTCCGCGTCGCCGTCCTCCAGATCGACGCGGACGACGCCATCTCCGCCTGGAACGAGGACGCCGAGCACATCTTCGGCCACCCCGCCGAGAAGGCGCTGGGCCGCCCGCTCGCCGAGCTCGCCGCCTGGCCGCAGACCCCCGGCACCGGCACCGGCATCGCCGAGGCCCTGCGCCTGTCCCGCTGGGAGGGCAGCTACGGCCTCCGCGGCGCCGACGGCCGCGTCATCCCCGTCTTCGCCTCCCACCTGCGGGTCCGCGACGCCCACGGCGAACCGTCGATCGTCTGCCTCCTGGTCCACGACGACGAGCGCGCCCTGCTCCAGACCCCGGTACGGGTGCCCACCTCCGACAGCGGCCACTTCACCGATCCGCGCCCGACGGACCCCTTCGAGGTCTTCATCGGCTCCCCCGCCCCCGACGACCTCGACGGACTCCTCCAGCGCACCGTCGAACGCGCCCGCGACCTCCTCGACGCCGACGCCGCCTTCCTGCTGCTCGCCACCGACGACGAGACCGAGCTGGAGGTCCGCGCCACCACCGGCCTGCCCTCCACCCGCCAGCGCTTCGCCCGCGTCCCCGTCGAGGCCGGCACCAACCGCTACGGCTCCGCCCGCATGCCCGCCGTCCACGACGACCTCATCGCCTCCCCCGGAGCCGTCCCGCTCCTGGAGGCCACCGGCATGCGCTCCGCCGTCACCGTCCCGCTCAAGGTGGAGGGCCGCCTCACCGGCTCCCTCGGCGTCGCCGCCGAAACCCCCGGGCGCTACTCCAACGAAGAGGCGCTGCACCTCCAGTTCGCCGCCGACCGCATCGCCCTCGCCGTGGAATCCGCCCGCCTCGGCGAGCTGGAACGGCTGCGCCGCGGATCCCTCTCCTTCCTCGTCGAGGCCTCCGACCTGCTGGCCGGCACCCTCGACCGGGACCAGACCCTGGCCCTCATGGCCCAGATGACGGTCCCCACCCTCGCCACCTGGTGCGCCGTCTACACGATCGCCGACCAGTCCTCCGACCCGTACCTCTCCTACGTCCTGCACGAGGACGAGGAGCGCATCGACGGCCTCAAGGACCTGCTCTCCCGGGTCAGCCCGCCCGAACCGGTCCGCGAGGCCGGCGCACGCCCGTGGTCCGAGGCCGCCCTCGCGGTCGGCGGCGAGACGGTGGTCCTCCCCCTCCTCGCCCGGAACCGCGTCATCGGCATGCTCACGCTCGGCAAGCCCCGCGAGGAGCACTTCCGCCAGGAGATCCTCGAACTCGCGGAGGACCTCTCCCGCCGGGCCGCCCTGGCCCTCGACAACGCCCGCCTCTACTCCGAGCGCACCGCGATCAGCCGCTCCCTGCAGCGCAGCCTCCTGCCGCCCGGCTCCCCCGCCATCCCCGGCATGGAGGTCGAGGTCATCTACCGCGCGGCCGGCGAGGGCAACGAGGTCGGAGGCGACTTCTACGACGTCTTCCCGATCCGCGACGGCGCGTACGGCTTCGCCATCGGCGACGTCTGCGGTACCGGGCCGGAGGCGGCCGCCGTCACGGGCCTGGCCCGCCACGCGCTGCGCCTGCTGGCCCGCGAGGGCCTCGGCGGCCCCGCGGTCCTCCAGCGCCTGAACGCGGCCATCCTCGACGAGGGGGCCCGCAGCCGCTTCCTCACCCTCCTCTACGGCGAGCTGCACCCCCAGCCCGACGGCGGTGCCCTGATGAAAGTCGTCTGCGCGGGCCACCCGCTCCCGCTGCGCCTGCGCCCGAACGGCCAGGTCGACGCGGCCGCGGACCCGCAGCCCCTGCTGGGCGTCATCGACGATCTGGACCTCTACGAACAGACCCTCACCCTCGACCCCGGCGATGTCCTGCTGTGCGTCACGGACGGCGTGACCGAACGCCGCGAGGGCACCCGCATGCTCGGCGACGACGGCCTCGCCGAAGTCCTGACCACGTGTACGGGCCTCACGGCGGGCGCGGTCGCCTCCCGCGTCCTGCGCGCGGTGGAACGCTTCGCCGCAGAGCCGGCCTCGGACGACATGGCGATCCTGGCCTTCCGCGTCCCGGAACAGCGCACCGGCGACTGACCCGGGCCGGACTCAGGAGATCCGGCGCGTGGCGGAACGCAGCGCGAAGGCCATCACCAGCTCGAAGACGCCCAGCAGGACCAGCCAGAGCCCCAGCAGCCGGGTCAGGGCGACCGCGGAGTCCACCGGGAAGCAGAGCACGACGACGCCGGCGACGGCGCCCAGGGCGCCCAGGCCGAACCGCAGGCCCCTGTGCGGGAGCGAGTGGTCCCCGATCGCGGTGAACGCCGTGAGCACTCCGGTCAGCAGCCAGAACACCCCGACGATCAGGGTCAGCGCGCCGATCGTCTGCATCGGATGCCTCAGGACCAGGACGCCGGCCAGGAACGCCAGCACGGCGATCAGTACGCCGGCCAGCCTCCCCCCGTCACCGCTGTGGGAGAAGGCCCCGACGAAGCGGAAGACACCCGCCACCAGGAGCTGCAGGCCGATGATGACGGCCAGGATGTGAAGCGTCTCGTCGGGCCAGACCAGCACCAGAATGCCGGGGATCAGCGTCGCGAGAGCCAGGCCGAGAGCCCAGTACCACGCGGCTCCAACCTGCTTGAGCACATCCTCGGGGTCGCTCTGCGTGTGCTGCGGCGCCGCGCTGGGGGGAACGGTCATCACGCCTCCTGAGCCAACGGGATGACATCCACTTTAGGCAGGCGGGCCCCGGCGCGCCCGGCGACGTACTGCCGGGGCTCGGCACAAAACAAAAAAGGCCCCCGCCAGATGGCGGGGGCCTTTTCCTTTGGAGCCCTTTAACGGAATCGAACCGTTGACCTTCTCCTTACCATGGAGACGCTCTACCGACTGAGCTAAAAGGGCGGGTTGTTCGGCGGCGTCCTACTCTCCCACAGGGTCCCCCCTGCAGTACCATCGGCGCTGAAAGGCTTAGCTTCCGGGTTCGGAATGTAACCGGGCGTTTCCCTAACGCTATGACCACCGAAACACTATGAAATTTGAACGCTGGTGTTTTCACAGCTGTTCGTTATTTCAGAACTAACACAGTGGACGCGAGCAACTGAGGACAAGCCCTCGGCCTATTAGTACCAGTCAGCTTCACCCGTTACCGGGCTTCCACATCTGGCCTATCAACCCAGTCGTCTACTGGGAGCCTTACCCTCTCAAGGAGGTGGGAATACTCATCTTGAAGCAGGCTTCCCGCTTAGATGCTTTCAGCGGTTATCCCTCCCGAACGTAGCCAACCAGCCATGCCCTTGGCAGGACAACTGGCACACCAGAGGTTCGTCCGTCCCGGTCCTCTCGTACTAGGGACAGCCCTTCTCAATATTCCTACGCGCACAGCGGATAGGGACCGAACTGTCTCACGACGTTCTAAACCCAGCTCGCGTACCGCTTTAATGGGCGAACAGCCCAACCCTTGGGACCGACTCCAGCCCCAGGATGCGACGAGCCGACATCGAGGTGCCAAACCATCCCGTCGATATGGACTCTTGGGGAAGATCAGCCTGTTATCCCCGGGGTACCTTTTATCCGTTGAGCGACGGCGCTTCCACAAGCCACCGCCGGATCACTAGTCCCGACTTTCGTCCCTGCTCGACCCGTCGGTCTCACAGTCAAGCTCCCTTGTGCACTTACACTCAACACCTGATTGCCAACCAGGCTGAGGGAACCTTTGGGCGCCTCCGTTACCCTTTGGGAGGCAACCGCCCCAGTTAAACTACCCATCAGACACTGTCCCTGATCCGGATCACGGACCGAGGTTAGACATCCAGCACGACCAGAGTGGTATTTCAACGGCGACTCCACAACCACTGGCGTGGCTGCTTCAAAGTCTCCCACCTATCCTACACAAGCCGAACCGAACACCAATATCAAACTGTAGTAAAGGTCCCGGGGTCTTTCCGTCCTGCTGCGCGAAACGAGCATCTTTACTCGTAGTGCAATTTCACCGGGCCTATGGTTGAGACAGTCGAGAAGTCGTTACGCCATTCGTGCAGGTCGGAACTTACCCGACAAGGAATTTCGCTACCTTAGGATGGTTATAGTTACCACCGCCGTTTACTGGCGCTTAAGTTCTCAGCTTCGCAACCCCGAAAGGTCACTAACCGGTCCCCTTAACGTTCCAGCACCGGGCAGGCGTCAGTCCGTATACATCGCCTTACGGCTTCGCACGGACCTGTGTTTTTAGTAAACAGTCGCTTCTCGCTGGTCTCTGCGGCCACCCCCAGCTCACGGAGCAAGTCCGATCACCAGTGATGGCCCCCCTTCTCCCGAAGTTACGGGGGCATTTTGCCGAGTTCCTTAACCATAGTTCACCCGAACGCCTCGGTATTCTCTACCTGACCACCTGAGTCGGTTTAGGGTACGGGCCGCCATGAAACTCGCTAGAGGCTTTTCTCGACAGCATAGGATCATCCACTTCACCACAATCGGCTCGGCATCAGGTCTCAGCCTTAATGAGGGACGGATTTGCCTACCCCTCGGCCTACACCCTTACCCCGGGACTACCACCGCCCGGGCTGGACTACCTTCCTGCGTCACCCCATCGCTTACCTACTACCACCTTGGGTCAGCGGCTCCACCACTTTCCTTTCCCCGAAGGGTCCGGAACGGCTTCACGGCTTTAGCATTAGAGGATTCGATATTGGGCGTTTCAAAGCGGGTACCGGAATATCAACCGGTTGTCCATCGACTACGCCTGTCGGCCTCGCCTTAGGTCCCGACTTACCCTGGGCAGATCAGCTTGACCCAGGAACCCTTAGTCAATCGGCGCACACGTTTCTCACGTGTGTATCGCTACTCATGCCTGCATTCTCACTCGTGAACCGTCCACAACTAGCTTCCGCTGCTGCTTCACCCGGCACACGACGCTCCCCTACCCATCACAGCGGGCGTTGGCCCTATTGCTGCAATGACACGACTTCGGCGGTACGCTTGAGCCCCGCTACATTGTCGGCGCGGAATCACTTGACCAGTGAGCTATTACGCACTCTTTCAAGGGTGGCTGCTTCTAAGCCAACCTCCTGGTTGTCTCTGCGACTCCACATCCTTTCCCACTTAGCGTACGCTTAGGGGCCTTAGTCGATGCTCTGGGCTGTTTCCCTCTCGACCATGGAGCTTATCCCCCACAGTCTCACTGCCGTGCTCTCACTTACCGGCATTCGGAGTTTGGCTAAGGTCAGTAACCCGGTAGGGCCCATCGCCTATCCAGTGCTCTACCTCCGGCAAGAAACACACGACGCTGCACCTAAATGCATTTCGGGGAGAACCAGCTATCACGGAGTTTGATTGGCCTTTCACCCCTAACCACAGGTCATCCCCCAGGTTTTCAACCCTGGTGGGTTCGGTCCTCCACGAAGTCTTACCTCCGCTTCAACCTGCCCATGGCTAGATCACTCCGCTTCGGGTCTAGAGCGTGCAACTCAATCGCCCTATTCGGACTCGCTTTCGCTACGGCTTCCCCACACGGGTTAACCTCGCTACACACCGCTAACTCGCAGGCTCATTCTTCAAAAGGCACGCAGTCACGACCGTTGTTCCGAAGAACAACGGCGACGCTCCCACGGCTTGTAGGCACACGGTTTCAGGTACTATTTCACTCCGCTCCCGCGGTACTTTTCACCATTCCCTCACGGTACTATCCGCTATCGGTCACCAGGGAATATTTAGGCTTAGCGGGTGGTCCCGCCAGATTCACACGGGATTTCTCGGGCCCCGTGCTACTTGGGAGATTCTTAAGCAAGCCGCTGATGTTTCGTCTACGGGGGT